>JAZNGL010000063.1:0-6021 GCA_045576435.1 Clostridia bacterium | reverse complement strand
TTTTCAACTGCTTTAAATTCGCAAGGTCCAAGAACAAATTTCTTTTTGTGGGTTCCATAGTCGATTGTTGCAACAATATCGCAATCAAAATCGGTATTGAGAAGATATACCTTGTCGCCCTCATAAACTGAAAATCTGAGTGGGCTTGCTCCATATACCTTAACAGATGCCAATCTGTGACTTGCAGCTAAAATTTCACGAACAATTGTATGATACATAGCAAAGCCTGCGCCTGATGGATATTCAAGGTTTGTCATGAGGGTCGTGTAACCCTTGCCGCATTTATTCTCAACAAGTGAAATATCCATTTCTTCAACAGGGGTTGTTTCCCTGAAACAGTTTCCAAGACGAGCTGCTGCCTGTCCTGTTGTTAGCTTTGCAGTTGCATAATTGATATAGCCGTCTGCAAATGATGGGTCAGATGCAGGTATCGGTACTGCGGGATACAAATATTCAGGAACAATACTATCTGTGAATTTGCTTCCGTCGTCACGACAAATGATGTTTTTAGCATCAAGGGTACAACCAAACAAGTCGCTAACCTTACCATCCTTAATAAGTTCAATTTTATCGCTACGGTCGTTATTAGTGTTGAGATGTGCCGCAGTCATAAATAGACGACCGCCATTTTCAACATATTTCTTGAGGTTTTCATAAATCTCGTCGGTCATTGTGTTCCAACCAACAAAAATGAGATAGTCATATTTTGAGAAAATTTCTGCTCCAACTGTTGCAGGGATAACATCATAAAGACCATATGCAGGAGCGCCTGAAAGGTCAACATCGCAATCGCCTGCATAGTTATATGTATCGCCCCAATTTCTCTTGTTTTTAATAGCATCAAGAATTCTCCATGTGAATTCTGCAGGACCATAGCCATATTCCTTTTGATAGTGTCCGCGCCAAACAGAGCCGCCTGTATGTCTTGGACTATATCCGTCGAGATTTCCGCGAACAAACGCAACTTTAACCTTTGGTCCGCCTGCGGGACGGAAGTCATCCTTTGCAAACTTTGCAAAATCTTTCATGCACTGGAAGTAATATTCAGAAAGCGGGTTGCCATAACCTAAATCTGTGCCATATGTGGTTATTATTTCATCTGCGCTCTCAAGAGTGAACATGTTTCCACCTGCTAAATAGCAATAGTCATACACTAAAGTAAAGCGTTTCTTTTTAAGAACATCAAGATTACGAAATCCGCCATACCAATTATGTGCAAAGTAACATGCCCACATTTTTTTGTTATATGCAGTTGTTGCACCTCTTGTAAATGCCGCTAAACTTTCGGTATCTCCCGGCAAGAACTCCATCATTGGAAAGGTTATTCCTGCTTCGGCTTCGTATAAAACCATACCGGTTGATTCAATAACCGATGTGTTAAGACCACATTCCATCTCGTTTTCTTTAGCGTGTTCTGCAGTTTTGTTAACAAAGAAATCTTTAGCTTCTTGCATGTTTTTCCAGGGTTTTGTTGGTTTTGAGCTATATCCTGAAGCTTTGCAAGCATATGCTGAGCCAAGCTCTGCCAATTTATACATGAGGAAATATTCTCCAGCGATTTCTTTCATCTTTTTTGCAGTTTCTTTTGTGAAACCACCATGAGCACGGTCTCCACCACCTGTGAAATCAAAATACATCTTGTTTTTTGCACAGTATTCTGCCCAATCCAAGAAAAACTGTTCTGGTATTTCATCCATAGTATTTTTACCCAAAGTATTAATACTTATATAGTTCATGCCTTCGTTTGAAGTACACTTTTTCTCCATAAATTCAATCGCGTTTTCGATATCAAGCCCAGATTCACCAACGCGCGCACCATTAATGACTAAATCCCTTTCCATAACTTGCTCCTCTTTTCTTTATAAAATAATTTTTTATTTAATTCCCGCTTAATTTTGTATATAACATTATATCATATCCTAATAATAAATAAAATTTTTTTTTTTGTCAAAATCATATTGCAAATCTTTTCAAAAAATGATAAGATAATCCAAGAGGTGAATTTTTATGTCTGATGTTAGCCGCTTTTCAAACAAATATTTTAACTATACATTTGAAACTACCAAAGACCTCAAAGAGTGTATTTATAAAATGCAGCGTCATGAATACTATGAGATATATCTGTTCTTTTCGGGCAGACGAATTGTTCCGTGCCCGACGCCGCTTTGTTTTGCAATATCCCAGGTTGCATCCTTTGGATATCTGAAATAATCAGTCAGAAGCATAAGTTTTCCTCCTATCTTTTAAACACCGCTTAAAGTGAGAAAACCACCGTCAACCGGAACGGTTACGCCTGTGATAAAGGAGGAGGCAGTTTCATCAAGCAAGAATCGAACACATCCGCAAATATCATCAGCTTGACCGAAACGCTTAGTTGGTGTGTGAGCAATAACCTGTTCGCCGCGAGCAGTGAGACCTGTTTCAGGTGTGCCAAGATATGTTTTGCTGCGTTCGTTTGCAATGAATCCCGGAGCAATCGCATTAATACGAATGTTTGCAGGGGCAAAATATGCCGCAAAGGACTGAGTCATATTAACAACCGCCGCCTTACTCATGGCATATGCAAAACAACGAGTGAGAGGACAATAACTGTTCATTGAAGCAAAGTTAATAATGCTGCCACCACCGTTTTGTGCCATACGCTTTGCAAAAACCCGAATCGGCAAAACAGTACCCATTGTATTTAGTTTAATTACGCTTTCAAAGCAATCCATGTCAATATCATAAAAGCCACGCATATCTTCAGGCTTTTCGTCGGTAAGCTCTTTTGGGTCAAATTGAATAATATTCGGCATTGCGGCATTATTATTGCCACCCGCGCCGTTGATAAGAAAGTTGCATATACCAAACTCTGCATAAACCTTTTCTGCAACTTTTTCTAAGCCGGCCTCATCTAAAACATCACAAGCATAAGCTATGCAAGTTCCGCCTGCCAGACGGATGTTTTCGGCAACCTTTTCCAAGGTTTCTTCTCTTTTTTCGACAAGCGCAACCTTAACGCCGTTTTTTGCAAGGTCAAGAGCCACCTTTGAACAAATAGTTCCAGCCGCACCTGTGATTACTGCTACTTTTCCGTTTAAATAACTCATTTTTAATTACCTCTCTATCTTTAAATTTTAAAGTGCTGTTTGTGTATCGTTAGGGTCACCGTTGATTGCTGCATCATATTCTCTTGACCAGTCGAGGTCACGATATTCCGCACCACGGTGGTCGTTTTTAATCCAATCCATTAACATATCAAGCATTTCAACTGTCCATGTGTTGCGGTCAATCTGAGCTGTGGTAAATTTGTTTTGTGAAATCATTTCAAAACAGAAATCGTCTTTAACATGAGTTTTTGCTGCGCCCTCAACAACATCTGCAACGAGATGGCTAGGAATAAACAAAACACCGCCGCCTGCACCAAAAACAACATCACCCGGCAAACATACTGCACCGCCAAAGTTTGTGACTGAGTTAAAGCTTTTCATAACAAATTCACGAATTGGAGTCGGGTCAATGCCTCGATAATAAACCTGAACATCGGGAACGGTTTTCATTTGCTCAACATCACGAATTCCGCCCCAAACAACCGCACCGCCGTTTTTTGTTCTGGTTTTAATTGCGGTTGTTAGGTTTCCGCCAAGGAAGGTGCCTTTATAAATTTTATCATACATATCCACAACAACGACATCACGTTCAACGAGTGTGTCCACAACCCATTGATTATAGTTTCCGGACCTGCCCTCGCTTGCACCACGCTTAAACATAACATCATGAAGGTCAGGGCGTGTTGGACAATAGCTACAGGTTACAGCACGGCCAATCAGCTTTCTGCCGTCATCGTGCAAAACCTTGAGAGGTGCTTCACCGCCACCAACAAACTGATTTTCATAGCCTAAAATATAGATAGGCTTCCAAACCTCTTCAAGTGTCATTTTCTGAAGAGCATCAAGGTGCTTATCGGGAACCTTTGGTCTGCCATCAGGAAATCTTTCACCTTTCCAAAGCGGTGTTAATTCGATAATTTCATCACGGTCGTTAAAATGCATTTTATAAACCTCCTAAAACTTTTTTTGCGTTTTTATAGCATATTTTAGAAACAGTGTCCGAAAGTAATTTAAAATCATTGGGCAATCTGTCTTTTTTTACCATATCTGAAATCCATTCACACAGTATGCGCCTGAAATAATCATGTCGAACAAAAGAGAGGAGGGAGCGTGAATCAGTTGTCATGCCTATGAAAGTTGAAAGAACACTGTGCGCGGAAAAATTGTTGAGCATTGTTTTAATGCCTTCATAATGGTCACACCACCACCATGCAGGACCTTGTGTAACAAGCGCTTCTTCGTTATCCTTTGAATATGAACCCGAAAGAGTGGCTAAAACAGCATTATCTGCGGGATTTAAAGTGAATAACATTGTGCGGGAAAGACCAAACTCTCCCATTTCAACATCATCTAGGAAAGTAACGATTGATTTAACATCAACACAGTCACCTATTGCGGCAAAACCTCCGGCAGGACCTGCAAGAGTTCTGAGTCTTGTGCTTGTGTAGCGTTGCGCACCGATATGTAATTGGAGTGTAAACCCAAATTCTGCGTAAAGCATTGCTATATTTTTGAGCATATATGATGATAATGCAACTTCGTCATCAGGATTGAGAGCGCTGCCTTTAATAAGGGCATCAAAGCGCTCATTATTTTTGCCGTCATCTTTTACATAGAAAAACCCGCAATCAAGAGCATGGTCAGAAAATTTACAGCCTGTTTCCTTAAATTCATTAAATCTTTTTTTAAGAGATGAAAGATAGTCTGAAAGAGTTTTTATTTCATCTCCAACAAATGAAGTGAGCTTATTTATGTTAGTTTTCGATGGAAGAAGCATATCATCACCACGAAGCGATGGGCAAATTCCTGTTTTTTTATCAAATATCGAAACATCATCAAACACCGAGGTGCATGGAGCTGAATATTCAATGTTGAATTTTCCTATAATGTCATTTGCGGTCATTTGAGAAAGAAGAAAATTCAGCTTTTTCCAAACAAGTTTAACACCGGAAAAAGGAAGCAGATTGAAGTTGAAAACTTTTTTCATTTCCATTTGCGACCAATTAAAAAGTGGCGTTCCAATAAGACGAGGAAGACTGTCATACCATTTTTCGAATTTTTCAAAATCGCTTGCATCACCTGTTATATATTTTTCAGGAACACCCAAAATGCGCATTGCACGGTGCTTATATGGGTCGGAAATAACCCAGAGCTGTGCTATGTTTTCAAATTTGCAATTATTTGAAATATCTGCAATCGAAAGATGGTTATGATAGTCAATAATCGGAAGGTCAGAAACCACTTTATAAAGTCTTTTAGCAAGATGACTTGTTAGCAAAAAGTTAGATTTCATAATTTCACTCCGTTCTGAATATTTATATTTTTAAAAAATTTGACTTTATCTTTATTTTATAGTATAGTAAAGAATATGTAAATGCTTTAATATGACATAAAAGTACGATTTTTTACATAAAAGGAGGTATGCTTGTGAAGATTGTTGAATTGCCGATTGAAGAAATGTTTCCGAGAGTTATTATGGCGCGTCGTTTTGAATTCACAAAAAAAATGCCGTTAACACGCCAGAGAATTGCAAACAGCTATGAAATCAGCTTCTATTTAGGCGGTGACGGGGTTGTTTTTATAAACGGTAAAGAATATAAAACTCGATATGGGGATGTCAGATTCACAAGACCCGGAACAAAGCTCAACAGCAAACCTGAATATAAATGTAACACCGTGATATTTAATTTTGGGAGCAACGATGTTTTATATAAAAATCAGATACTCGACAGTATTCCTGAATTTTTTTCGGTAAATGATTATTTGGAGCCGATTTTTGAGGAAATAATAAGTTGTTTTAATTCGTTGAATGTTGTTAAAAAAATGCGTTTAAATGAGCTTTTAATTCAACTTATTTCAGAAATTTTTAAAACGATTAATCCTAGCAAGCAGTATTCCGATACAGTTCGAACAATTATTGCTTACATAAAAG
>JAZNGL010000062.1:0-2997 GCA_045576435.1 Clostridia bacterium | reverse complement strand
ATAACACCCACTTTTCCGCCTCTTGCGTTGATATAATCAACTGTTTCTTCAATAGCTTCACATGCACTACCCATAGCAACGATAACCTTTGTTGCATCAGGAGCACCATAATAGTTAAATGGTTTATATTCTCTTCCTGTGTTTTTTGTGATTTCCTTCATGTAATCTGCAACTATGTCAGGGATAGCTTCATAATATTTGTTAGATGCTTCTCTGCCCTGGAAATAGATATCAGAGTTCTGTGCAGTACCACGAAGAACTGGATGTTCAGGATTGAGAGCGTTGTCCTTGAATGCTTTGAGTGCATCACGGTCAACCAATTTTGCAAGGTCATCATATTCCATAACTTCGATTTTCTGAATTTCGTGTGAAGTTCTGAATCCATCGAAGAAATGAAGGAAAGGAACTCTTCCCTTAATTGAAGCAAGGTGAGCAACACCGCCCAAATCCATTGTTTCCTGAACGCTGCCTGATGCCAAAAGTGCAAAACCTGTTTGACGACAAGCCATAACGTCCTGATGGTCACCAAAAATGTTGAGAGCATGAGCAGCTATAGCTCTTGCACTAACATGGAAAACCGTTGGAAGCAATTCGCCTGCAATTTTATACATATTTGGGATCATAAGAAGTAAGCCCTGTGAAGCTGTGAAAGTTGTTGTGAGAGCACCAGCCTGAAGTGAACCGTGAACTGCACCTGCAGCACCTGCTTCAGATTGCATCTCAACAACCTCAACTGTTTCACCAAAAATATTCTTAAGTCCGTTTGCACTCCACTGGTCTACATATTCAGCCATAGTAGATGATGGAGTAATAGGATAAATAGCTGCAACCTCCGTAAACGCATAGGCGCAATGTGCGGCAGCACAGTTACCATCCATGGTCTTCATTTTTTTAGCCATGTAATTTTCCCCCTTAAAATATTTAAATTAAATTATTTATTAGCAAACAGATATATTATATCATACATCTTTCAAAAATTCAAACATATTTTTAATATATTTTTAATTTTTTTTAAATTTTTCCATTTATAAAAGAAAAAACATTATTTTTTCTTTGTTTTATATAGTCAGTTTGAATTATTCAGGCGTAAAATTACTTCACAAAAAACTTTGCAGATATAAATTATCTTAAATTACAAGTTTTTTATTATCCAGATCATAAATAATCTGTGCTATCGCATCATTCTCATTTGAAACCGTAATGAAATCAGCTGCTCTTTTTAATTCTTCGCATGCATTTTCAACTGCTATTCCAATTTTTGCGCTTTGCACCATCGTGATATCATTATTGTAATCCCCAACCGCAATGGTTTTTTCATGGTCTAAATTAAAAATTTCAACCATTTTTTCCAGCGCCACAGCCTTGCTCATTCCCTTTGGCAATATCTCATACAGCCTTTTTTCAGATCGGATAAAGGTATAGTCTCCCGCCTTCTCGTGCTCATTTAAAAGTGTTGCTGTCTTTAAAATATTTTCTTCCTCATCATCACCAAAAATAATTTTTACAATTGGCTCTTTAACATCATAATAATGCCGCTTTATATTTGGAGCATGAGTAGCACGCCTGAAAGCCTGCATAGCAGAATTATCTTTGCTAAAATAAATAGTATCAGGGGTGTTTACTTGAATTCCAACGCAAGGGAGCATTTTATCAATATGTTCTACCAGTCCCAGAGCATCGTGGCTTAATTCTTGCATCCACACATATTCTTTTTTTGAAAAGTCATATATTCCTCCGCCGTTTATGCACCCGATTGGCATATTGGGCTTTATTATATCATAAATATCTTCACATGTTGTTGGCATGCGCCCTGTTATAAAGGTAAATAGCCCACCATTTTCTTTGAAATATTCAATTGCATCAAGTGTTTTTTGAGAAATCGTTTTATCCTTTCTCAAAATCGTTCCGTCAAGATCGGTGCACATAAGCACCCCTTCAAATTTTTTCATTCATTATTTCCTTCCGCTTTTACAATATGTTACGGACGAAGTCCCATTCCGCCCTCAAGGGTTAATGTTTCACCATTCATATATTTAAAATCTGGAGAAGCAAGTTGAACACAAACTCTGCCTATTTCGAGTTCAGCATCACCATAGTGCCCTGCAGGTGGCATTTTTACATTAGCTTTAAATGCCTCAGGATATGCCTTTTCAAAATTTTCAAGCTGAGCAGTCCAAGCAAGAGGACAAACCACATTGATATTGATACCGTCTTGTCCCCACTCGGTTGCGGCAACACGAGAAAGACCACGTATAGCTTCCTTTGCAGCAGCATATGAGCACTGACCATAATTGCCGAAAAGGCCTGCTCCGGACGCAAAGTTTATAACGCTACCCTTTGTTTCTTTCAGATATGGATAGCAAGCTTTCATGTAATAAAATGTTGCATATAAACCTGAATACATAGCAAGGTTAAATTGCTCTGTTGTATGCTCTGAAATGGTAACACCGGATGCAGAAGCCTGTGCATTATTTATTAACACATCAATTCTGCCAAAAGCTTCAATAGCTTTATCTACAACGCTTTTTGCAATTGCCTCGTTATCTGCACCTTCGGAAATATCTGCTGAAATTGCCAAAACTTTAATTCCATAAAGCTTTTCAAGCTCCTCTTTTGCCTTTTCAAGCTTGGCTACATTTCGGCCTGTTATAACTAAATTTGCACCCTCCTTTGCATAAGCGGTTGCAATTCCGTAACCGATTGACCCACACCTTCCATCTGACAGTGTGGCAAATCCCGCACCTGTGATAATTGCTGTTTTTCCTTTTAAAAAGTTCATAATTTTTCTCCTTTTCTATTGATTTAATTAAATAATTTATAATATTTTTAAATTAAATAACCAATTTTTTGTCAAAACCGAATTTTTATAAATTAATCTATAACAAAGATACGTTTTAAATGCAATCTCTTACTTTTTTAGTTCTGAACATTTCGTTAAATTTTTAAATTAGAACCTCTTCCCTTGTCGTATTTTTATCTTCAGTTAAAAAGTTTTAT
>JAZNGL010000061.1:0-26960 GCA_045576435.1 Clostridia bacterium | reverse complement strand
AATGTTTATACTCAAACCACATTTCTCGACCCTCTATGTAATTTTTTGCAGAGGGTCGGGATTTTTACATATGTGAGATTTTTATAACTATTTTTTGTGATTTTTTCTCCCCCGGCTCAAGAAAGACCAATTCGCCCTTTTCTCGCATAATATTTCGTCCATCGGTTATGCAGTTCCCTGGCTCTAATCCAAGAACATATTCGCCCATTCCCATCATCTTCCACTGTGTGAAATAGGGCAGCTCATCAACATTATAATTAATCGATAGCTTTGTATTTATATCTGAATTCGATATTTGGGCTTTCCCTTCCAGCATATCATAATAGAAACATTGTTCTTTATATCCGGCCTGCGGTTTTTCCATCATTAACGCTTGGTCAATTCCCTTAGCCGCACACTCCGTTCTTGGAACAACACCTTTATTATTAATGCTTACTACGGAATTTTCTGTCAAAAGTGGATATCCCATGTTGAAATGATATAAAATCATATATGGCGCCTTTGCGGAACCAATATTTTCAACAGTATCTTTTATAATTATCTCGTTTCCATTTATCGGACATTCATATTCCCTTGTCAAAAGCATTTTGTGTCCCGCAAGATATGCATCTCGGATGGTCAATATAATAATGTATGTTTTTCTCATCCGTCCAATAACTAACATTTTCAGCAGGAGTGTTTGCAATAGTTCCATGCAACGGCACTTCTTCGCCGTCATCAAAGCAAGGGCTTCCAACCGCTGTTAATCCACATGTGGTTAAAAATCCCGCTGTAAATGATTTAAGAAAGCCTATCCCTCGATTGTCATAATACTGAGGCGCAACATATCCACATGGTGCAAAAAACCAAGATTTTTACCCTCAAAATATAATCTTGAAATATCACCACATCTATCCGCAGATATAGTGAACATTATGCCATTCCCATTGTTAACCTCTAAAAGCCTTATTCCATCACCTTTCCCGCCACAAAGTCTATGTTCTTCAACGCCATAAAGTTGCGACGGATGCCCTACGTATCCATTCATTTAAATTACCTCTTTAATTTCATATTTTATTTGGAAGCTAATCCTTCTAAAAATTTTTGTATTCTTAGAGCATTTTCATGTTCTTTAAGCTTTTGCTCATCTTGCTGTTCTTCCAGATATACTTGTCTTGTCACCCAATAAAGCTTTTCATCATTATTCAGGCCAAGCTTTTCTGTTATTTCATCAACTTCTGTGATATCTAATACTTTTTCAATCGTATCGCTAAAATTCTTTTCTAAAATATTTTTATAATCCTCATCAAGCAAATATCCGGTACTATTTCCTGCCGCAAGCTCAGCCTGCAATTTCATTAATACAGCCTTAGTTTGCTCGTCAACGCTCTCCAGGTCTGCATATGTTGGAATAATACTAAGGTCAACGGTGACATTATCGTTAATATCAATAATCTCATTTCTTAAAATATCTTTAACCGCTTCAACTCCTTCATCACTTATTGGAGTTGTACTATAATATGAAACAGTCATGTCATATTCTGTCATGTTTGTAAACTCAATCATTGTAGTTATTGCAACAACCAAAAAAACAACACCTATAACTATTTTTGTTTTATTATAATACCAAAAATTTTCCATTTTCTCATTAAACGAAAGTTCTTTTGTTTGTTTTCTTGCCTCTCGTGTCTGATTATCCATAGTTTTCAGCCTCCTTTTATATCAAACAAACATCTATTCATATTAACCCTTTATTCTTAATATTAGCTTTAACAAAACCTCTCCTGACGAAATATTCATCGAGAGAGGTACTATTTTTTATCTTAATTACTCGTCATCACTCTCAGGCATTTCCCAAGTGTGGTAAACGTTTTGAACGTCATCATTATCCTCAAGCATTTCAATAAGCTTTTCCATTTTAGCTATATCGTCAGGATTTGTGAGCTCAGTTGTCGTTTTGGGAATATAACTGATTTCAGCCTGTTCAAATTCATAGCCCTTTGTTTCTAAAGCTTCACGAACCGCACTAAAGGTTTCTGGAGCAGCTGTCACTTCAAAACATTCATCTTCACTGCTAAAATCCTCTGCTCCTGCATCAAGAGCATCCATCATAACAGCATCCTCATCCATATCTGAATTCTTTGCAATAACGATAATGCCTTTTCTATCAAACATAAAACCAACACTACCGGTTTGTCCGAGATTTCCACCATATTTATCGAAATAATGTCTCAAATCTCCGGCAATACGATTTTTGTTATCACTGAGAGTTTCCACCATAACGGCAATTCCGCTTGGTCCATAGCCTTCATATATCATTTCAAGATATTCTTTCGCACCGTCCTCGCCCGCTGCTTTTTTTATGCTTCTTTGAATTGTATCATTAGGCATATTGTTTGCCTTTGCTTTAGCAATGGCATCTCTTAATTTAGAATTGCTGTCCGGATCTGGACCACCAGATTTAACCGCAACCATCAACTCTCTACCTATCTTCGTGAAAAGTTTACCTCTTTTGGCGTCTAATGCGCCTTTTTTTCTTTTAATTGTTGCCCATTTCGAATGTCCTGACATTTATGCATTTCCTCCCAGTTTTAATTCTTTTGTAATAGTTTTTAGTCTTTCTTTTGTCCCGTTAAAACTTCGCTAATCCCCGTTGCAAGTCCTGCAAGGCCTTGGATTTCTGACGGAATAATAATTTTAGTCGCTTTACCGTCTGCAGCCTTTTCAAACGTCTCCAGACTTCTTAGCTTTATAACCGCTTCACTAGGCATCGCGTCATTTAACATCTTTATACCCGTTGCTGTTGCCTCCTGTATGCTGAGTATCGCTTTAGCTTCACCCTCAGCAACACGAATCGCAGACTCTTTTTCCGCTTCAGCTGCAAGTATCTGTGATTCCTTATCTGCTTCAGCCTTCAAAATAGCTGCCGCCTTTTCACCTTCTGCAACCAAAATCGCCGATTTCTTTTCGCCTTCTGCTCTAAGAATTGCTTCACGACGTTCACGTTCCGCCTTCATTTGCTTTTCCATTGCTTCACGTATGCCCGCCGGCGGTATTATATTTTTAAGCTCAACACGGTTAACCTTAATTCCCCATGGGTCTGTCGCCTCGTCGAGAATGGCTCTCATTTTTGTGTTTATTACATCACGTGAAGTCAAGCTTTCATCAAGTTCCATATCCCCGATTATATTTCTGAGTGTTGTTGCAGTTAAATTTTCAATTGCCGACATCGGTAGCTCAACACCATAGGTATATAGCTTAGGGTCTGTAATCTGAAAATATACAACAGTATCAATCTGCATTGTAACATTATCTTTTGTAATAACAGGCTGAGGTGCAAAATCCACGACCTGCTCTTTTAGAGTAACTCGTTTTGCAACCCTATCAATAAATGGAACCATAATATGAAGACCAACGCTCCAGGTTCCACTATATGCCCCCAGACGTTCAACGACATAAGCGTGCGCCTGTGGAACAATCTTTATGTTTGCAATAACAATAGCAATCAAAATCAAAACGATAAAAAGTAATGCTCCCATAATATACAATCTCCTCCAAACTATTCTGCTGGCGAAACCACTGCCTTTACGCCATCAAGACTTTTTATAATCACGTGCTTTCCTTCCTGAATATCAGTTCCGTCATCTGTTTTTGCAGACCAGATCTGACCCATAACCTTAATTTGCCCACTATTATCAATTGTATTTATCTCTTTTACAACAATTCCCACCATGCCAATAATCCTATCTGCATTGGTTGCTATTGTCTTTTTCACTAAAACACGATTGACAAAAGGTCTTGTCAAAAACAACAACACCACGGACAAAACAACAAATATAGTTGCCTGCACAGAAACAGAAACCCCTGTTAAAGTAATAATCGCCGTTATTAAAGCCGAAATTGCAGTCCAAATTGTTACCATGTTGACTGTAGATGCCTCAACTACACCCAAAAAAATTGCTAAAATCAGCCAAAAAGCAACTTCTCCATTCATACTGCTCCTCCTTTATGGTTATAAGCCACATCGGCTATGAAATAATAAACCAAACGGAACTTTAAAAGTTCCGTTAATAAGCTCTTCTATATCCACCGCTACGCTTGTTTTCAGTATTTCGTTTTAAATCCTGTATTTTCTCATCACTGTCCTGTTTGAACTTTAAAAGTTTATCCTCAAATGACATTTCTTCAAGTTCTTTCTTTTTTTGACTAAAATCAAAAACTTCAGGTTGCTTGGTTCCAAGGCTTTCACTGCTCTTGCGAGCAATATTTTTCTTTTTTCCGGTTTCAGTTGCCTTCTTTATAGAAAGACTTATCTTCCCATTCTCATCAATCGACATAACCTTAACCTTAACAGTCTGTCCCACCGTAAGGTGCTTGTTTATATCGTCAACATATTCCGTTGACACCTCTGAAATATGTACCAATCCCGTCTTACCGCCTTCAAGCTCCACAAACGCGCCAAACGCTGCAATTCCGGTTACTTTTCCTTGAAGCACCGCTCCCTCTTCTACCTGTATAGCCAATTAAAATCCTCCCTAAAGTAATAAATATTACCTTTATGTATGTTAATTTTGTTATTTATTATATTATTGCCTATTTTTTTGTTACGTCAACAAAAACTCTTTCATTAGACTTGATTAAACCTAGCTTTTCCCGAGCCATTCGCTCAAGATATTCTTCTGTATTTGTTTGGTCTAACTCTTCTTTGAGTCGTTGCTGTTCAAGCTTTACTTCTGCAATTTTATCTTCATATTCTTTTGCAATATCAGCGTATTCTGAAAGACAAATCTGTTGTTTTACAAATATAACAGCTATATATAAACACACAAACAGAAGTCCGCCTATTTTAAGCAGTCTTCTGAAAGTTATTTGCTTGTTTTTGGTTTTATCTATCATTGCAGACACAGCCACTCCACCCTATAATAGAATAAGATCATTATATATCATTTTGCGTTTTTTGTCAATAGTTATCTATCTTTTTCTCAACATTCCATAAACACTTTTCATATTAACTCTTATTTTTGTTTTTCCATATTGAGTGACTCTTCTTATTTTTCTAAAACCTCTGCCCGTGTGCCATGCTACAACACTAATGGGTTTCCGAAATATTCTGAATATAATTTTAATCGGAAAAAACATTATTTTTATAACTATTCCAAACAACTTATTAAAGAGCGAAACCAAAAACATGCTTATATTTAAAAACCTGTTTCTAATAATGAATATATAAATTCCTATTCCAAAAGCTCCACCAATAAACCATTGCCAGCGGATTTCTCCACTATTTCTTAAGTATGCCGCATAAAACAAAATTATTGCCGCTAAAGAAAAAAATATCAAATCCTCAACATTCACAACAACATCATTAACACTTACAATTCTTCTGCTTATTCTGAATATATCATATAAAAACGCTACTACAAAGCCCGCAAAAACGCAAGTTAAAAAAAATTGTATTTCTGCCGGCACAGTATTATACATATTTTCGGCTCCTATTTAAATATTTTTTTGAAAAATCCGCCTTTATCGGTTTTATGTCTGTCGCTATATTCAACACTGTCTATTTCCCCTTCGACCTCAAGTTCCCCTTCATCAACACTAAGCTTGTTAATTCTAAAATCCGCTCCCCTTATCGTCATCATTCCTTCTGTCGTATAGGCAACGATAATATCTTCATCGAAATTATCAACATCTTCAACCCCACTTACAACCATGTGGCGCCTTCCAATAGCGACTAGCTTATGAGCACTCTCTTCCCTTCTGTTTTCTTCCATTCTTCTCGCCCTCCAAAAAATATATTCTCTTGCTGAAAATATATTCAACAAATAAAAAAATATGCGAATTTTTTATTCGCATATTTAATTAAATTTTTCACTTATTATTTCAACAGCATCAGCTTCAATCATCACCTCAGCATATTCATTAAGAGTTCCTTGTATAACCGATGCCTCTTTAATTTTTATTGCAAACTCAGAAATTATATTTTCTAACTCAAACAATCCAAAAGCATCAATAGGTAATAGCTCAAGATAAAATCTGTTTTTATATTTAAACAAGCGACTTTTTCCAAAATAAATTTCCTTTATTTCGGCAATACCAGCGCAAAGTGACTCGAAATCATTAAATTCAAAAATACGCAACAACGATTTTTTCTTACCTCTGTTTCCAAGCTTAAATTCAGCTCTTTTTATTCTTTTCCCGCTCTTTAAAATTGCCGCAGCTATGTCTGCATCGGTTTCAAGCTTGCTGATAATCATTGTAAAGCCGTCATTTGCCGATGGTATTGTTTCCAGCATAAGTTGAGCTGACCCAATGCTGAAGTTTACATCACGTTCGGCTTGTTTTAGCGCAAACCAAAACAAATCCTGCGCCTCAGGAGTATTGTCAGTGAAATTTTTTAAATCAACATTCCAATTCTTCACATCATCACAACTTATTATTACTCTTATTTTATTTTCGCTGATTCGTTCAATCTCCAATTATATCATCTCCTGTCATATTGGAATCTGCATATTTTTATCTCTGTTTTATACTATATTGTTAATTCAGTCCTTTTATATCATTATACAATATTTTTTTTATTTTGAAAAGACTAATTTTTTTCCATTTTAATTTACCTTTTATCAATTATTGACTTAAAACAACAATTATAGTATAATTATTTTAACAATAAATGACAGGAGTAGTTATATCGTGATAAATAATAACATATACAAAAATTTTGGCATTTCGGATGAAGTTTTTGCGTTTGGCGAGAAAATTCTTGAATCGCTTAAAAACCGTTTTGAATGCATTGATAAAACAGCCGAGACTAATCAATTGAAAGTGATTTCTGCGATGCAGAAAAATCGTGTTGATGCATCTTGCTTTACAGAATCAACCGGCTATGGATATGACGATGTGGGCCGTGACCGTCTCGAAAGGGTGTATGCTGATTGCTTCAACACCGAGGACGCATTGGTCAGACCTCAAATCACCTGTGGCACTCATGCACTTGCACTTGCGCTCAGTGCAAACTTAAGACCAGGCGACGAACTGTTATCCCCTGCCGGAAAGCCATATGACACCTTAGAAAATGTCATTGGCATCCGTTCTTCCCCAGGTTCTTTAGCTGAATATGGTGTAACATATAGGCAAGTTGATTTGATAGATAATTGTGAATTCAATTTTGACGAAATTAAAAAAGCTATAAACGAAAAAACCAGAGTTGTAACCATTCAACGTTCAAAAGGTTATCAAACACGCGAAACCTTTTCGGTTGAAAAAATAGCCAAACTAATTAAATTTGTTAAAGAAATCAAACCTGATGTTGTCTGCATGGTGGATAACTGTTATGGAGAATTTGTTGAAACAATTGAGCCATCGGATTTTGGGGCAGATATGATTGTTGGCTCACTAATAAAAAATCCAGGTGGTGGTCTTGCACCATCAGGCGGTTATATTTGCGGAACAAAAGAATGTATTGAACGCTGCGGATATAGGTTAACAGCTCCTGGCCTCGGCAAAGAAGTCGGCACAAACATGGGAATGATGCGTGCATTTTATCAAGGACTTTTTCTTGCACCAACAGTTGTTGCAGGCGCATTAAAGGGTGCAATTTTTGCAGCTAATATATATGAGCAGCTAGGCTTCCGTGTTGTTCCCAACGGTCACGAATCACGTCATGATATCATCCAAGCGGTTGAGCTTGGAAGCGCAGAAAGAGTGGTTGCTTTTTGCCGTGGCATTCAAGCCGCAGCCCCCGTTGATAGCTATGTCAAACCAATCCCCGGCGATATGCCTGGTTATGAATCGCAAGTGGTTATGGCTGCAGGAGCCTTTGTTCAAGGCTCATCAATAGAATTAAGCGCCGATGCTCCTCTTCGCGAGCCATATGCCGTTTATTTTCAAGGTGGAACAACTTGGTTTCATGCAAAATTGGGTATTCTAATGTCTCTCCAATCCTTGCTTGATGAAAACTTGATTGACATTAAAAAATTAAAAGGAGATGTTTTATAATGTGGTTAATAATTGCACTTATTGCAACATTGTGTTGGAGTGGTTCTGATTTATTCAGTAAAATAGGTTCAAAACCCAGCGACAAATATAGCCATTGGAAAATGGTTATGGCCGTTGGACTTGTTATGGGAATTCACGCTATTTACGAAATTGCAACCGGCACATCAATAACGTTTCGTGATATAATCTATTATCTTCCTGCATCATCAATGTATATACTTTCAATGATTTTTGGGTATGTTACTCTAAGATATATTGAATTGTCCTTTTCTTCACCTATTTGTAATTCTTCGGGAGCTATTGCAGCAATTCTTTGTTTCCTTGTTTTAGGGCAGACCATTGACACGCTTTCCACTATTGGTGTAGCAATTGTTTGTTTTGGCGTGCTTGTTCTCGGAATTGCAGAATATACAGAGGACGATGCAGCAAAAGCACTCAGACAGCAAAACTCGAATATAAAATATACAAAAAGCGTGCTCGCAATACTTCTTCCGATTTTATATTGCTTAATTGATGCTCTTGGAACATTCTTTGATGCAGTAATCCTTGAAGAAGGCAACACCTTTATGACGGGCATTTTCCACTATCTCGAAGAGGACACAGCAAATGTTGCATATGAGCTGACCTTCTTGTTTATGGGAATTGTTGCTGCAATTTATGTTTTTGGTGTGAAAAAGCAAAAAATAACAAACGTTCGCGAAGAAATCCCAAAAGGGATTGCCGCTATCTGCGAAACTGCAGGACAATTTGCATATGTTTTTGCAATTGCTGCAAATCCCGTTGGCGCCGCACCTGTTATCTCCGCATATTGTGTTTTATCAACATTATGGAGCAGGATTTTTCTTAAAGAAAAGTTATCCTGGAAACATTACTCAGCACTCATAGCCGTTTTTGCCGGAATTATCATTATGGGAATTGCAGAAGGATTAGCGGAATAAAAACTCAAAGAGCGATGACTAAACGTCATCGCTCTTTTTTTATTTTTTTGCCTCTTTAACAATTTCCATTGCGTCTGATATAATCACATCCGCGCCCGCATTTCTGAGTTCCGTTTCATCACGAAATCCCCAAAGAACACCTATTGAATATAGCCCTGCATTTTTTGCCGTTTGAATATCTGTTGCAGTATCTCCGATATAAAGGCACTCCTCTTTTTTTACTCCGAACAAGTCTATTATTTCCAAAACAGACTCAGGATTAGGTTTTAAAGCCTTTCCCTCTCTTGCACCATAACATAAATCAATAAGCTCTTTGCCAAATAACCCATCCGAAACCTTTTTAGCGGTTACGTCCGGCTTGTTTGATAGGATTGCTGTCTTTATGCCTTCCTCTTTTAATTTTGCAAGCATTTCACGCACTCCCTCATATGCATCCGTCAAATACATAAAATCTGCATCATATGTAGAATTATAATAATTGAGAACATCATCATACATAGTCTCATCTGCGCCAAGTGAATCCATCATACGTTTAACCAAAATCTTTGCGCCATTACCAACCATGATTTTATATTTCTCAACCTCAATTTCTTTAAACCCATATTTTTTTAAAGCACTATTCCCAAAATATGATATTGTATCAAGGGTATTAACCAACGTTCCATCCATATCAAAAATACATAGTTTTATCATTTTCTTTCCCTCCTATCAATAGCAAAAAAATGACGGTTCTAAAAAGAACCGTCATAAATTCTAAAACTAAAATTACACGAGTTCCAAAATAGAAACCTCTGCAGCATCGCCACGTCTTGGTCCAACCTTAACAACTCTCGTATAACCACCATTACGCTCAGCATATTTAGGAGCGATTTCACTAAACAACTTTGTAACAACATCCTCTTTTGTTATAAACGCAAGAGCCTGACGTCTGGTGTGAAGTGTGTTCTTCTTACCGAGTGTAATCATTTTCTCAGCTAACTTTTGAACTTCCTTAGCACGTGTTGTTGTTGTTTCAATTTTTCCAACCTCAAGGAAAGAAGTTGTGAGATTTCTTAACATTGCTATTCTTTGATCAGTCGGTCTACCCAACTTTCTCTGGTGTGCCATACTATCACCTCTTTCAAAATTCATTTTTTCGAAGCATTTTGCCTCAAAAACTAATCATCATTATTTGTGAGAGACAATCCCATACTATCAAGCTTTGCAATAACCTCTTCAAGCGACTTGCGACCAAGGTTTCTAACCTTCATCATGTCGTTTTCGCTACGATTTGTCAAGTCTTGAACAGTATTTATTCCGGCACGTTTCAAACAATTGTATGAACGAACCGAAAGGTCAAGTTCTTCTATTGTTGTTTCAAGAACTTTCTCCTTCTTGCTCTCTTCTTTTTGTATCATAATTTCTGCATTTTTTGCACTTTCAGATAAATCAATGAACAAATTCAAATGTTCATTAAGTACCTTCGCGCCCAAACTTACTGCATCTGGTGGGTTAATTGTGCCATCTGTCCAAACTTCAAGAGTAAGTTTATCATAATCCGTTATCTGTCCAACTCTTGTGTTTTCAACAGTATAATTAACCTTCATAACCGGTGTATAAATCGAATCAACAGGTATAACACCTATAACCGGTTGCATAAGCTGCCTATTTCTATCTGCAGGAACATATCCTCTTCCCTTATCAATTACGATTTCCATAAACAATTTTGCATCTTCATTAAGTTCTGCAATATGCAAATCACCATTGATAATTTCAACATCAGAATCACATTTAATATCTCGAGCGCAAACCTCGCCAACACCTTCGTGATTGATATAGATAGTTTTTGGACCATCTGCATGAAGCTTAACAGCAAGTTTCTTTATGTTTAATATTATTTCGGTAACATCTTCCTTAACTCCCGGTATGGTAGAAAACTCATGTAAAATTCCGTCAATCTTAACAGAATTCACAGCAACACCCGGTAGAGAAGAAAGTAAAATTCGTCTGAGCGAATTACCCAGAGTTGTTCCATATCCTCTTTCCAAAGGTTCTACAACAAACTTGCCGTAAGAATTGTCGGGAGATATGTCAACACACTCAACTTTTGGCTTTTCTATTTCTATCATTGCCAGCCCTCCTAACGCTAATAAACAAAGTATAGTACTATGTTTACAGCAATCTATTACTTACTGTAATACTCAACTATCAAATGCTCTTCAACCGGGAAATCAATATCTTCTCTGTCTGCAGCAGCAAGAATCTTTCCTTCAAGAGTTTCTTTGTTCATATCAATCCACTTAGGAACTAATCTGCTTGAATTTCTTTCAACGATATCTTTCATTCTGTCAGCAGTTCTGCTACCTTCTTTAAGACTGATAACCTCACCCGGTTTAACAAGATATGACGGAATATTAACTCTCTTACCATTTACAGTCACATGACCATGGTTAACTATTTGTCTTGCTTCGCGTCTTGTGTTTGCTAATCCCATACGATATATAACGTTATCTAATCTTGATTCCAAAATACTTAGCAAGCATTCACCTGTAACGCCATTCATTTTTGTAGCCATTACATAATACTTAGCGAACTGTTTTTCAAGAACACCATATATAAATCTGACTTTCTGCTTTTCATTAAGCTGCATACCATACTCGCTTTGTTTTTTGCGTCTCTGTTCAGCGCCTCTGTTAGACTTCTTGTCATAGCCCATAACAGATGGTTCAATACCCAGTGTACGACATCTTTTAAGCACCGGCTGCGTATTTTTAGCCATTTTTTTATCCTCCTTACATCCTTAATTTCTAACCGTTTAACTACACACGTCTTCTCTTTGGTGGTCTACAACCATTATGAGGAATCGGTGTAACGTCTTTAATCATATTAACTTCGAGTCCTGCAACCTGAAGTGCGCGAATTGCAGCTTCACGACCGCTTCCTGGACCCTTTACATATACTTCAACATGCTTTAGTCCGTGTTCCATTGCAGCTTTTGCAGCTGTTTCTGCTGCCATCTGTGCTGCGAACGGAGTGCTCTTTTTAGAACCTCTGAAACCTAAGCCACCAGCAGATGCCCAAGAAATTGCGTTTCCTGCAACATCAGTAATAGTAACTATTGTATTATTAAAGGTTGACTTGATATGAGCCGCACCACGTTCTATATTCTTTTTCTCTCTACGACGTCTGGTTTTTTTGACTGCCTTTGCCATAGTTAATTTCACCTCCTGATTTTAACGGAGCTTTACGCAATCCGTAAAGACATACAATTATTTCTTCTTGTTGGCCATAGTCTTTTTAGGGCCTTTTCTGGTTCTTGCATTTGTCTTAGAACGCTGTCCTCTAACAGGAAGGTTTTTCCTGTGGCGAAGACCTCTGTAACAGTTGATTTCAATGAGACGTTTGATATCAAGAGCGATATCACGACGAAGATCACCCTCAACGCTGTAATTATCGATTTCAGCTCTGAGTTTTGATACCTCATCTTCAGTCAAATCACGAACTCTAGTGTCCGGATTAATCCCTGTTGCTGCAAGGATTTTCTTAGATGTGGAAAGACCTATACCGAAAATATAGGTAAGACCAATCTCAACTCTCTTCTCATTTGGTAAGTCAACACCTGCAATACGTGCCATACTTTCATTCACCTCCGAATAAATTTTTTGAAAAGTGCTATGCGGAGCAGAATTTCATTTATCGCGAACCGTATTGATTCACTTTCATCAGCTTAAACGAATTGGTGAATAAGCCTAACTCTGCTCTAACAAAGCTAAAGTTTTTAACCCTGCTTTTGCTTGTGGCGAGGATTTTCGCAAATAACCATAACTTTGCCTTTTCTTTTAATTATTTTACACTTCTCGCAAATAGGTTTAACTGAAGGTTGTACTTTCATAATTCCTTCACCTCCTAAATAAGTTACGATAGCTTGTACCAACCGATAAAGCTAACCGTATTATTATATCATCAATATGATATTCTGTCAAGTACATTTTTTACACTATCCATATTTTGTAGTCTTTCCATAAATTTCAAGCAATAAACCACCACAAAATAACGATTTTGTATAATTGCACTCCTATTTTGCTCTCCAAGTGATTCTTCCTTTTGTTAAATCATATGGAGAAATTTCAACTGTTACCTTGTCTCCTGGCAATATTCTGATAAAATG
The DNA here is from genome assembly GCA_045576435.1 of Clostridia bacterium. Taxonomy (GTDB): domain Bacteria; phylum Bacillota; class Clostridia; order Monoglobales; family Monoglobaceae; genus CAKSIW01. Next base: position 13,898 of record JAZNGL010000061.1, on the reverse strand, counting down.
CATTCTTAGTTTTCCTGAAATATGTGCCAAAACTTTATGTCCGTTTTCTAATTCAACCTGAAACATCGCATTCGGTAACGCCTCTAAAACTGTACCTTCAACTTCTAAAACATCTTCCTTTGCCACTTTTTTCACTCCCTTCCTGATAAATTTATTTTTCCTCAGAAGCATCAGCCTCTGAGTTGAATTCCTTGATTGCTTTTCGCAACTCAGAATTTATAATTTTTATTCCTTTTGCCTGCTTTTCAGCAACATTATCACTCTTTTTATCAGTGAGTTTTAAATGTTTTAACTTCTTTTTTTTGGGTTTTTCCACTTTGTGCAAGTCGCCATCGCAAATATATGCAAAATTATCCTCACGCGCCATCACAACATAATATCTCCCGCCATCACGTCCGGCTTTTGATAGGACAATATCTCCTATTTTAATTTGGTTTTTCATCTATTTTCTCCTTTGATTACTCGCATAAAGTAAGCAAATATGGTTCATTATTGGTGATTAAAACGCTATTTTCATAGTGCGCTGCCAGCTTACCGTCCTTGGTATAAACAGTCCAATCGTCATCACCAACATATATTTCTCTGCTACCTTGATTAACCATCGGTTCAATAGCAAGACACATACCCGGTCTTATGCGTATTCCTCTTTGATGTCTGTTGACATAATTAGGAATTTCAGGTTCTTCGTGAAGTTGCTTGCCTATGCCATGACCACAATATTCTCTAAGCACACTAAACCCGTTTTCTTCTGCAACTTTTTGAATTTCGCTAGAAATATCCGAAATTCTATAACCCTCTTTCGCAAAAGCTATTCCGGCAAAAAAACTTTCTTCTGTAACCTTTATCAATCTCTGTGCCTCATCTGAAATTTTGCCAACTCCAAATGTTCTTGCAGCATCTCCGTGATATCCTTTATAGCACGCTCCCACATCGAAGCTAACAACATCCCCCTCTTTAAGAGTTCTGTTTCCGGGTATTCCATGAATAACCTCGTTGTTTATGCTTATGCAAACACTTCCGGGAAAGCCGCCATATCCTTTAAACGACGGAACGCACCCTTGGCTTCTTATATATTTTTCAGCTATTTTATCAAGCTCTTTTGTTGTTATCCCTGCACGAGTTTTTTCTTCCATGAGCTTAAGGGTCTCATATGTAACCCTTCCGGCTGCTTTCATATATTCAATTTCTGTCTTTGATTTTACGGTTACCATATTATTTCTTTCCTCGAAAAAATTTTATGCCTCAAGCGCTTTTAACACAGATTCAGTTGTCGCTGCAATTTCTTCCTTGCCTATTGCTGTTTTTAACAAACCTTTCTCTGCATAAAAACGTTTAAGCGGTTCTGTTTGCTTATGATAAACCTCTAAACGATTTTTTATTACTTCCGGCTTATCGTCCGCTCTTGTTCTCAAATTTCCGCCACAATTATCACAAACGCCCTCTTTTTTAGGAATTCTGTGTGTCTTGTGGAATGTGCTTCCGCATTTTTCGCATTCTAACCTACCTGAAAGTCTTTCAACAATTTTACCATCTTCAACTTCAAGAGTTAAAACAGCGTCAATGCCAATTCCTGATTCATCCAGAGCTTCGGCCTGTTTGAGAGTTCTTGGAAAACCATCTAAAATAAATCCGTTTTTGCAATCTTCCCTATTCAATCTTTCTTGAACTATTTTTATCATAACATCATCCGGAACAAATTCGCCGTTATCAATAAACTTCTTTGCGATTTCTCCCAATTCTGTTCCATCGGAAATACTTTTTCTTAATATTGCACCGGTTGAAATGCTTGGAATTTCAAAATGCTTACTTAACATTTCTGCTTGTGTTCCTTTTCCTGCACCCGGAGCTGCTAAAATAATAAGTTTCATTATTAACACTGCCTTTCTGTCAACATGGAATTTCAATCTCTCTTTGCCCTAGCAAACTGTTTCATTACAATTTACAACCTATAAAACAGATTAAATCAGCAAAAATTCCGCAAGGGGCTGCCTAAAAATGCTTTTTGCATCCTTAAACATCCCCTACGGTTCCGAGCAACATTGTTGCTCATAAATATTATTCTAAAAATCCTTTGTAGTGTCTCATAAGCATCTGAGATTCTAATTGTTTAACTGTCTCAAGTGCAACACCAACAACAATCAACAAAGATGTTCCGCCAATTGAGAAATTCTGAATATGGAGTCCCATATTCATGAAAATAGGAATTATTGCTATAAATCCTAAGAATATAGCTCCTGCCAAAGTTATCTTTGACAAAACTTTGCTGATGAAATCAGAGGTTGGACGTCCAGGACGAATACCCGGAATAAATCCTCCACTCTTCTTCATATTATTCGCCATTTCAACCGGATTAAACTGTATCGCAGTATAGAAATAAGTGAAGAATATTATTAAGAAGAAATAAAGAACTCCATATAACCAATGATTTGGCGAGAATACTTTTAAAAATCCGCCCCAGAAACCACCTGAAGTTTCAGAAATTCCTGCAAAAGCCGCAATTGTGCCTGGGAAGGACATGATTGACATTGCAAAAATTATCGGAATAACTCCTGCTGATGCAACCTTAATCGGAATATGTGTGCTTTGTCCGCCATACATTTTTCTTCCAACCACACGCTTAGCATATTGAACAGAAATTCTTCTCTCTGCTTCGTTCATAGCTACAACCACGCCTACAACAGCAAGTGCAACCACTAACAAAACCAGAACTCCAATAACGCCCATTGTTCCATTTGTCATGTACTGATAGAGCGATACTGCCATTGAAGGAATTCTTGAAACGATACCTGCGAAGATTATCAACGAAATACCGTTACCAACACCTTTTTCTGTAATCTGTTCTCCCAACCACATAAGGAATGCAGTACCTGCTGAAAATGTGATTATAACAACAAATGCAGCCCAAAAGCCTGTCATTGTAACAGCGTGATAAGACTTCAACATGAAATAAAGTCCTGTAGCCTGAATTATAGCAAGAACTATTGTTGCCCATCTTTGAATCTGTGCTATTTTCTTTCTGCCTTCTTCGCCTTCTTTTTGCAAACGCTCAAGGGCAGGTATTGCAACACAAAGAAGTTGCATTATAATAGATGCGTTAATATATGGTGTTATGCTCATCGCAAAAATGGTTGCATTCTGGAACGCACCACCGGATACCAAATCAATGAATCCAAACAATGAATTATTTGAATTTTCAAACATTGCTGATAGCTGATTTGGATCCAAAAGCGGAACAGGAATACAAGAACCTAAACGGAAAATTATAAGCATTCCCAAGGTGTATAACAGTTTCTTTCTCAGATCAGAAATTTTCCATGCGTTTCTAATCGTTTCTAACATTTATACCACCTCAACCTTTCCACCGGCAGCAACAATTTTTTCTTCAGCTGTTTTACTAAATCTCTTAGCTTTAACAGTAAATGCTTTGTTAACCTCGCCGCGGCCTAAGATTACAACACCATCACAAATCTTTGAAATAATGCCATTTTCTTTTAATACTTCTGCAGTTACTTCGCTGCAATCAAGCTTATTTAAAGCTTCAACATTAACAGAAACATATTCCTTCGCAAAGATGTTTGTGAAACCACGCTTTGGAAGTCTTCTGTAAATAGGCATCTGTCCACCTTCAAATCCCGGACGCACACCACCACCGCTACGAGCATTTTGACCTTTATGACCCTTACCACTGGTTTTTCCGTTACCGCTTCCGTGACCTCTACCTACTCTGAATCTATTCTTCTTAGAGCCTTCGCTCGGAGATAATTCATGAAGTTTCATTGAGTACACCTCCTCTTATTCTTATTAAATAAATTATGTTTGGCGTAAAATTACGCCTCTTCAACTGAAACCAGATGAGAAACTTTGAATATCATACCTCTTATTTGAGGATTATCCGGTTTCTCAACACATTGATGAAGCTTTCTGAGTCCAAGTGCTTCAACAGTAGCTATCTGGTCTTTCTTGCAGCCAATTGTGCTTTTTACAAGCGTTACTTTCAATTTGTTAGCCAAGGAAAAAACCTCCTATCTCACTTGGTAGTAAACTCTTAACCTAAAATTTCTTCAGGCTTTTTGCCTCTTAATTTAGCAACCTCTTCCACACTCTTGAGTGCAGCTAACGCTTGAACTGTTGCTGAAACAACATTCTTAGGATTGTTGCTTCTGAGACATTTTGTCCTGATATCATGGATACCTGCAAGTTCAAGTACTGCACGCACTGAACCGCCGGCAATAACTCCGGTACCTTCTTCTGCCGGTTTAAGCAAAACTCTGCCTGCTCCAAACTCTCCAATTATCTCGTGAGGGATAGTTGTGTTAACGAGAGGAACTGTAATCATGTTCTTCTTTGCATCATCTATGCCCTTTCGAATAGCATCCGGAATTTCAGCTGCCTTACCCATGCCATAACCAACGTGTCCATTTTCATCGCCAACAACAACCAAAGCGCTGAATCTGAAGGTTCTACCACCTTTAACAACCTTTGCAACACGATTAAGAGCAACAACTTTTTCCTTTATATCAAGAGTGTCAGCGTCTATACGCTCCTGTTTCTTTGTTATTTCTACTCTTTCTGCCATTATTTTTTCACCTCTTTCAATATAATTGAGATTTCAATTACCCAATTCAGGCAATCATCATTTCAGATACTAAAAATCAAGTCCGCCCTCACGAGCACCAGCTGCAACCTCTGCAACTCTGCCGTGGAAAACATATCCGCCTCTGTCAAAGACAACTGCTTTAATGTTTGCATCAAGTGCTTTTTTAGCGATAGAAAGACCAACAGCTTTTGCTGCCTCTTTATTACCACCATAGTTTGCTCTTAAATCAGCGTCAAGAGTTGATGCAGAAACAAGTGTTCTGCCTGTTGTATCATCAATAATCTGTACATATATATTTTTAAGACTTCTGTAAACTGAAAGTCTAGGAATATCTGCGGTTCCTGAAACTTTTTTACGAACTCTTGCATGTCTTGCACGTCTTGCCTCTTCACTGCTTTTTCTTTTAATCATTTTACCTGCACCTCCTTGCGGTTTAGTGTAAATTCAATCTGCTAACGAAATACTATTTGTTTTCAAAAAGATTAAACAAAGTCTAAAAATAACTATTTCATTATTTTTTCTTAGCGCCTGTTTTACCTTCTTTTCTTCTGATATATTCGTCAACATATTTAATACCTTTGCCCTTATATGGCTCAGGCGGTCTCTTCTCTCTTACCTGTGCTGCGAACTGTCCAACCTTCTGCTTGTCTGGACCCGAGATTATAATCTGATTAGGTTGAGGAACATCAATTTTTATGCCGTCGATTTCTTCCATTTCAACCTGATGTGAATAACCAAGGTTCATAACCAACTTGTTGCCCTGCTTTGCTGCTCTGTAACCAACACCGTTGATTTCAAGCTGCTTTGTAAAGCCTTCACTGGCACCGATAATCATGTTTGCAACTAAGGTACGTGTAAGACCGTGCAAAGATCTGTGCTCTTTAGCCTCTGATGGACGCTCTACAACAATTGTATCTCCATCTTTTTTGATAATCATATCAACTGGCATAGCTTGCACGAGTGTTCCCTTCGCACCTTTAACTGTAACTATATTTTTTTCACCTATTGTAACTTCAACACCTGCAGGTATTGTAATAGGCTGTTTTCCTATACGTGACATCTGATCTTCCTCCTTTCTTACCAAATAAATGCCAAAACTTCTCCGCCAACATTTTGACGACGAGCTTCTTTATCTGTCATTATGCCCTTTGATGTTGAAATAATTGCGATACCTAAACCTTTAAGTACACGCGGTAATTCTTCCTTTGAAGCATAAATTCTAAGGCCTGGCTTTGATACTCTCTTGAGGCCGGTTAAAACCTTCTGCTTGTTTTCAGCATACTTAAGAGTAATTCTGATAACGCCCTGTGTGTTGTCATCAATATACTCAACGTTTTTAACATAACCTTCATCAAGCAAAATCTTTGCAATAGCCTTTTTCATGTTCGACGCAGGAATATCAACCGTTGCATGTCTTGAGTTGTTCGCATTTCTTATTCTTGTTAGCATGTCTGCTATTGGATCTGTGATATGCATATTTATCCTCCTTTTTATCGGATTTTGCGAGCCAGTTTGATTATCCGTATCTTTTTTAATTAATCACTTGGCTCTCCAATTTTAATTTTAATATGTTCAATATGAACAATCGTGTTTTACCAAGATGCTTTCTTAACTCCGGGGATCTGACCTTTATAAGCCAATTCACGGAAGCAAATTCTGCAAATGCCGAACTTGCGAAGATAAGCATGCGGTCTTCCGCATATCTTGCATCTGTTATATTCACGAGTTGAGAACTTTTGTTCTCTCTGTTGTTTTATAACCATAGCTTTTTTTGCCATATGCTTTAATCTCCTCCATTTCCATTTTTACAATGGATAATATTATTCACAAATGCCCAACGTGGTCATTATCTTGTGAATGGTGCCCCCATAAGTGTAAGAAGCTCACGAGCTTCCTCATCTGTTTTTGCGGTTGTAACAAAAATGATATCCATTCCACGAAGTTTATCAATCTTGTCATAATCTATTTCAGGGAAAATAAGTTGTTCCTTAATACCCAGTGAATAGTTACCACGACCATCAAATGCGTTAGGGTTAATACCTCTGAAGTCACGAACACGTGGAAGAGCAGCGTTGAACAATCTGTCAACAAACTCATACATCTTTGAACCTCTGAGTGTAACCTTACATCCAATGTTCATTCCTTCTCTAACCTTAAATGAAGCCACAGACTTTTTAGCCTTTGTTACGATAGGCTTCTGACCAGTTATCAAAGCAAGGTCATTCATTGCATAATCAATAACCTTTGAATTTTCTTTAGCCTCACCCAAACCAATGTTAACAACAACCTTGTCAAGCTTTGGAATTTGCATAACGCTTTTATAACTAAACTTTTTCATCAAAGCATCTTTGATTTCTTTTGTATAACGTTCCTCAAGTCTCATTTAGACTAACCTCCTTTCTTTGATGACTAATTAATCACCAAATGTCTCTCCGCATTTTTTGCAAAAACGAACATGTGTTCCGTCCTCCAGAACCTTTCTACCCACTCTTGTAGGTGCGCCGCACTTTGCGCATACATTCATTACTTTGCTTGCGTATATTGGTGTTTCCTGATTGATAATTCCACCTGCTTCGCCCATGCGACGCGGTTTCTTATGCTTTGTTGCCACAGAAACGCCTTCAACGATTACTGTACGTTTTTGGGGATTTACGGATAAAACCTTACCCTTTTTGCCCTTATCTTTACCTGACAATACTATTACATTGTCGCCAGTTTTAACGTGCATTTTTGAATTCATGTGTTTTTCCTCCTTTCGTCGGTGCTTAGGAATCTATAAATTCATCTATCCCTTTAAATTCTTTAAGGTGTATTTACGCTGTGCCGGGTGTTCCCAATTTGGCGTAAAACTCACTCCGTAATCAATTTGACCTATCTTATAAAACTTCCGGAGCCAAAGACAAAATCTTCATATACTCCTTTTCACGAAGCTCTCTTGCGATTGGACCAAAAATACGGGTTCCTCTCGGTGTTTTATCATCCTTGATTATAACCGCTGCATTCTCGTCGAATCTGATTTTTGAACCATCAGCTCTCTTTACGCCGTGAACGCTACGTACTATAACCGCTTTAACAACATCACCTTTTTTAACAGCGCCGCCGGGTGTTGCTTTCTTAACCGAAGCAATGATTACGTCGCCGATGTTACCGTAACGTCTGTAAGAACCGCCGAGAACACGAATGCACATAATCTCTTTTGCACCGCTGTTATCTGCAACCTTTAATATAGTCTGTTGCTGTACCATAGTGATTTCCTCCTATCTTTAAGATAATCAACCTGCGCTTTTGCGCTTTTGAAAAGGATAACTTATTTAGCCTTCTCAACGATTTCAACCAATCTCCATCTTTTATCCTTTGACAGAGGTCTGGTTTCCATAACCTTAACCTTATCACCTATGCCGCACTCATTGTTTTCATCATGAGCCTTAAGCTTATAGGTGCTCTTAATAACCTTTTTGTAAACCGGGTGCTTTACGCTGTCTTTAATAGCAACAACGATGGTCTTATCCATCTTATCACTTACAACTTCACCTATACGGGTTTTACGATAGTTGCGCTTTTCTTCCATAAGCCATCACACCTCCTAAGAATTGATGTTGGCACCAAGGCCAAGCTCTTGTTCTTTTAAAACTGTTTTCAACTTTGCAATATCCTTCTTAACAGCTACAATTCTCATTGGGTTTTCCAATTGATTCATAGCGTTCTGAAAGCGAAGATTGAAAAGCTCTTCTTTTAAATCCTGAATTTTATCCATTATTTCTTGCCCTGAAAGGTCTCTGATTTCATTTATTTTCATTACTTTTCACCTTCCATTTCTTGATCGGCTTTTCTAACGAACTTACACTTGAGCGGGAGCTTGTGCATTGCGAGACGCATTGCTTCTCTTGCCACCTCTTCACTCACGCCGCCGATTTCAAATAATACTCTGCCCGGTTTTACAACTGCTACCCAGTATTCCGGTGAACCTTTACCGCTACCCATAGGAGTTTCAGCAGGTTTTTCTGTTACAGGCTTATCAGGGAATATCTTAATCCAAACCTGACCACCTCTTTTTGTATAACGAGTCATTGCAATACGGGCTGCCTCAATCTGATTGCTTGTAATCCAAGCAGGAGATTGTGCCTGAAGACCAAACTCACCGTATACAACCTTGTTGCCACGAGAAGCTTTTCCCTTCATTCTGCCACGCATAACTCTTCTAAATTTAACTCTTTTTGGTGATAACATTACTGATTTCCTCCTTCCGCTTTTTTGGCAGGAGCTTTAGCTACTTTCTTGTTTTCAGCAAGGATTTCACCTTTGTAAATCCAAACCTTAACACCAAGCTTACCATATGTGGTGTCTGCTTCAGCAAAACCATAATCAATATCAGCTCTGAGTGTCTGTAGCGGAATTGTGCCCTCATGATACTGCTCTGTTCGAGCAATTTCTGCGCCGCCTACACGACCTGCAACTGCTGTTTTGATACCTTTTGCGCCCATTTTCATGGTTCTTGTCATACACTGTTTCATTGCTTTTCTGAAAGAAATACGTCTTTCAAGCTGTGATGCAATGTTCTCTGCAACCAACTGAGCACTCAAATCAGGAGTCTTTACCTCTATTACATTGAGGATGACAGATTTTCCTGTCAAGGTCTCTACTTCTTTCTTTAACTTGTCAATCTCACTTCCGCCTTTACCGATAACAATACCGGGCTTTGCAGCGTGGATAGAAAGACGAATCTTATTTGCAAATTTTTCAATTTCGATTTTGTCCACTCCAGCCAAGAAGAGTTTTTTCTTTAAAAATACTCTCAAGTTATAATCTTCAACGAGATTATCGCCGTAGTTTTTCTTGTCAGCATACCAACGTGAATCCCAGTCCTTAATAATACCAACTCGGATACCGTGCGGATTAACCTTCTGACCCATGCTTAATTACCTCCTTTTTCAAAGATTATTCTTTTTCCTTTAATTTCAAAGTAATATGACTTGTTTTCTTGTTGATTCTGAATGCACGACCCTGTGCTCTTGCCTGAACTCTCTTAAGAGTTGGACCCTGGTCTGCAAAAATCTCAGAAATATAAAGATTTTCAACATTCATATTGTGATTTGTTTCCGCATTTGCCATAGCGGATTTTAAAAGCTTCTCAACAACCGGGCTTGCTGCCTTTGGAGTGTTTTTGAGAATACCCAAAGCAACGCCAACCGGCTTATTTCTTATTAAATCTATAACTATACGCACCTTTCTTGGAGCGATGCGTACATGAGTAACCTTTGCTACTGCTTCCATAGCTCTTTGGCTCCTTTCCTTTTTATATTCGGAAAACTTCTTAAATAATCTGTTTATTATTTAGAAGTTTTAGCACCTGCATGACCTCTGTAAGTTCTAGTTGGAGCAAATTCTCCAAGTTTATGACCTACCATGTCCTCAGTAACATAAACCGGAACGTGTTTTCTTCCGTCATAAACCGCGATGGTGTGTCCAACCATTTCAGGGAATATAGTAGATGCTCTTGACCATGTTTTTATAACGACTTTTTCGTTTTTCTCATTCATTGCTTCAATCTTTGCAATGAGCTTCGCATCAACGAAAGGTCCTTTTTTAATACTGCGACCCATGAAGTGACCTCCTTAATTAATTTTCTTATCACTTTTTATAATGCAACGACACAAGTTTTTCTGTTCGTTTTAATAAAGTCCTCACAGAACCTTATTATTTTGCATTACGTCTCTTAACAATAAACTTGTTTGACTTGTTCTTCTTATCTCTGGTCTTATATCCAAGAGCAGGCTTACCCCATGGTGTAACAGGACTTGGTCTACCGATAGGTGACTTACCTTCACCACCACCGTGAGGATGGTCATTCGGGTTCATAACAACACCACGAACTGTCGGTCTGAAGCCCATGTGACGTTTTCTTCCCGCTTTACCAATATTAATGTTTTCGTGGTCGGTGTTACCAACCTGTCCAATTGTTGCTCGACAATCCAAGCGAACCAATCTAACTTCACCGGATGGTAATCTAACCTGAGCGTATCCGTTTTCTTTAGCCATAAGCTGAGCAAAAACGCCTGCGCTACGAACCAACTGACCGCCTTTACCCGGATAAAGCTCAATGTTATAAATGAGCGTACCAACAGGTATATCTGCGATTTCCATTGCATTACCAGGTTTGATATCTGCTCCCTTACCAGAAACAACAACATCACCTTTTTTGAGGTTAACCGGTGCAATTATATATGTTTTTACGCCATCTTCATATTGAAGTAATGCAATATTTGCACTTCTGTTTGGATCATATTCAATTGAAAGAACTGTTGCCGGAATACCATCTTTGTTTCTCTTCCAATCGATTACTCTGTATTTTCTCTTTGTGCCACCGCCGCGATGTCTAACTGTTATTCTGCCGTATGAGTTACGGCCAGCTTTGCTGTGAAGTGGACGAAGAAGCGACTTCTCAGGAGCCACCTTATCGATTTCTTCAAAAGTAGAAACAGTCATCTGACGAAGCGAAGGTGTTGTAGGATTATATTTTCTAATTCCCATTTTTACATCTCCTTAATCTACAATTTTACTTGAGTATTAGTTCTCGAACAACTCAATTGTTTTGCTGTCTGCTGTGAGCTTAACTACTGCTTTCTTCCAGTCTGCTCTCTTACCAAGATGAACACCCATACGTTTAGGTTTACCAATATATCTTATTGTTGTTACCTTCTGAACCTTTACCTTGAATATTTCTTCAACAGCTTTTTTAATCTGGATTTTGTTCGCAGACTTATCAACCTCAAAGGTGTATTTCTTATCTGCAACCTGCTCCATACTCTGTTCTGTTATAATAGGTCTTTTAATAATATCATGAGATGTTAAGTTCATTATGCATACACCTCCTCAAGTTTTTCAACTGCATCTTTAACAATGATACATTTTGTGTGATTGAGCACCTCGTATGTGTTTATTGCACCAACGAATGTTGTGTCAACACCCTCAATGTTTCTTGCTGATGAAACAACGTTCTTGTCGTTTTCAGGAAGCACGATAAGTGCCTTCTCTGTTACACCTAAGTTTGATAAAATTTTAGCCACTGCACTTGTCTTGATTTCATCAAGCTTAAGGCTTTCCAAAACAATAATATCGTTATCAACAACCTTAGAAGATAATGCTGACTTAAGAGCAAGTCTTCTAACCTTTTTGTTAACTGAATATCTGTAATCTCTCGGCTTCGGGCCTAAAGCAATACCGCCGCCAACCCATTGTGGTGCACGAATACTACCCTGTCTTGCACGGCCTGTGCCTTTTTGTCTCCAAGGCTTAATTCCGCCGCCACTTACTTCTGTGCGAGTTTTAGTGCTTTGTGTGCCTTGTCTCTGATTTGCTAAGTAATTAACAACTACCTCATGCATAACGTCGGGACGAACCTCGGCACCAAACACGCTTTCATTTAATTCTATATCACCGATTTTTTTACCATCTGTGTTATATAAAGCTACTGTAGGCATATTTTAAATCCTCCTCTCTCTCGATTTAGGCCTCTGCCTTAACTGCATTCTTTACAACCAACAATCCACCCTTAGGGCCGGGAACGCTACCCTTAACTAAAAGAAGATTGCGTTCTGTATCTATCTTCACCAGACTGAGATTTTGAATTGTAACTTTGTCCACACCGTAGTGTCCTGGAAGTCTCTTTCCTTTGAACACTCTTGACGGAGATGAACAAGCTCCTAATGAACCAGGGCCTCTGTGATAATGGCTACCATGAGTCATTGGTCCTCTGTGTGTGCCCCATCTCTTGATGGTGCCTGCATAACCATGACCTTTGCTGGTTCCTGTTACATCAATAACATCGCCTTCTGCAAAAACGTCAACTTTGATTTCATCGCCAACATTCATTTCTGCTGCATTTTCAAGTTTAAGCTCTCTTAAATAACGTTTTGGAGCAACTCCTGCTTTTGCGAAATGTCCTTTCATTGGCTTGTTAACATTCTTTTCTTTTTTGTCTTGAAAACCTACTTGAACTGCGTCATAGCCGTCAACTTCAACGGTTTTCTTCTGAACTACGCTGCACGGACCTGCTTCAATAACAGTAACAGGAATGAGTGCACCGTCTTCTGCAAAAATCTGGGTCATACCAAGCTTTTTGCCTAAGATTGCCTTTTTCATAATTTTTTCCTGCTAATTTTCACACGCATCGGTTCATTTTGAACAGACATGCGGGTTATTGGTTGACGAAATCGCCAACATGACCAATTTTTGCCACAAACAACTTAAACTAGATTTTAAGCTCGATGTCAACACCTGCCGGCAAATCAAGGTGCTTTAAAGCGTCAATTGTTTTAGCGTTGGGAGCTAAAACGTCGATTAATCTCTTGTGTGTTCTGAGTTCGAACTGCTCACGGCTGTCCTTATACTTGTGAACCGCTCTCAAGATTGTTACGACTTCTTTCTTTGTTGGAAGCGGAATAGGTCCTGAAACCTTAGCCCCCGTTCTCTTGGCTGTTTCCACAATTTTCTCAGCGCTCTGGTCGATGAGGTTGTGGTCATAAGCCTTAAGTCTGATTCTGATCTTCTCTGCTGCCATGCTGTACCCTCCTTCAAAATTTGCTTTTGATTTTTACACTGTGCCGGGCGTTTCGCACAGCTAAATAATAAAACCCGAACCCATATTCAGCTTTTGCTTCGGTTTCGGGACAACAGACACAACATACCCAAAGTGCGACAGCATACCGCACCCGCAAATGTTACTTCTGTATTAAAATAGAAAGTGTGACCTTTCCGCCCGCTTTTGAAAACCGGACAATCTCCTCCGAAATTTCCAAATCCCCCATTAGGCAAGGGTTTGCTACCTCCGGAATCATCGTATGTCTTTGTCACGCCTATGTATTATACTACATCTCTGCGGAAAAATCAAGCTTTTTTTCAAATTTTTTTTATTTTTTTTCAAATTCTTTCCTTATATATAATATATAACTATATATTGTGTATTTCATTTTTAATTTTTTCAATATACAGATATTTTTGTTAAAAACGTAGAATTTTGTTTTAAATTTTTGTTAACTATTTTATCTCCTGTTCTAAATTATCAAATTCAGGTGTCGAGAAAAAATCTCCAAGCGTCATATTAAGGCCATCGCAGATAATCTTAATGTTTTTGATTTGAGGATTTTTACTTCTTCCATAAAGAATGGCTTTAAGTGATGACGGTGGCATACCGCAACGCTCAGCAAGACCATTAACTGTTAAATTGTTTTGTTCGCATAACTGTAAAATACGATTTTTAATAACTTTAATCATTCTATCACCCACGATAATTATATCCAATAGT
>JAZNGL010000060.1:0-4169 GCA_045576435.1 Clostridia bacterium | reverse complement strand
ACACGCCCCTCAAACGTGCCTGTCTGCCTATTCCAGCATGCTCGCATCTGTAAACAACTCCTATATTATAATACCATTTTTTTGTTTTGTCAATACCTAAATTTAAAAATATTAAATTTTCTTTGCGTCTTGATTTTTCTGATTTTAATGATATAATGAATTGGGTGAGTAATGTGTGAAAGGACTTGAAACCATGCAATTAAGTAAAAACAAAATAACAACAGGGCCGATGTTTATAAATATTATTCTTTTTGTCGTACCGATTATTTTATCAAATGTTCTGCAAATTACATTTAATGTGGCAGACATTGCAGTAGTCGGGCAGTTTTGTGGAAGTAATGCAGTTGCATCAATTGGGGCAACAAATACTTTGACACATCTTTTCTTAAATTTGTTTATTGGTCTTGCAACGGGAGCAACAATTGTGGTTTCATTTTCTTTGGGTGCAGAGCAATATGAGAATGCAAGCGAACATGCACATAATGCCATTGCAATAGCACTGTTTTCGGGAATTATAGTGGGGATTGCGGCTAACATTGCGGCAAGACCGATGCTCAGTGCTTTGGGAACTCCTGAAGGTGAAATATTAGATGGCGCTGTTAAATATTTTCGTATTTATTTTTTCGGTGCTCCTGCGTTGTTGTTATATAATTTTGGAGCGGCGATACTTAAAGCAAATGGCAATAGCAAAAGTCCGTTTATTTATTTAACTACTGGTGGCATAATAAATGTTATGCTGAATTTGGTTTTTGTTTTGGTGTTAAAAATGGATGTTGCCGGAGTTGCAATTGCAACTGTTATTTCGAATGTTGTTGCCTCGGCTTTAGTGTTAATAAAGCTTATAAAAGATGATGGAACGTGTCAGATTAAAATAAAAAAAATCAGATTTTATCCCAAAAGCCTTTTGGCTATTTTTAAATTTGGCCTTCCTGCAGGAATTCAAAGCTGTATGTTTACTGTTCCTAATTTGATGATACAATCATCAATAAATTCTTTTGGCGCAGTCGCAATTGCGGGAAATGCTGCAGCGACAAACGTAAGTGGTTATTGCGATATGATAATTACAGGATTTGTAGAAGCGACTTTAACATTTGTTTCCCAAAATTTTGGAGCAAAAAAATATAAACGCATTAGAAATGCTTGCGGAATTTGTTTGATCTCTATGGCAATAATTGACGTTTTGTTAGGAATAGTTCTTTATATGATGAGTAAGCCTGTTTTGTCAATATTTATTCCGGGAGATGTTGAAGCTATAAAATATGGAACAATCAGATTGCTTTATGTTACAATACCGTGTTTTATAGGTGGAATGATGAATATTTTAACAGCAACATTGCGTGGTATTGGAAAACCACTTTTTCCTATGATAACATGTATATTTGGCGTTTGTATCGTCCGAATAATTTGGTTAATGACTGTTTTCCCTGTTTATCCAACAATTGAGTGTGTTTATTTAACATATCCGGTTACCTGGAGCATAACTGTTGCTATATTGGCGATTTATGTAATAATTTCTTTTGGAAAGCTAAAAAAAGACAACAAAGCGTTGCAAAACGACTAAAAAAGGCATAAAAATGCTCTAAAATATATAAAAATTATTTTGATATTGCAACCTATAGTTGCTAAAAAATCAAAGTCCTGTTGGTTGATATATAATATAGGTTTTGATAATATTGTAATATTAGGAAGTGTTTTTATTATCAAAATATAAATTTGGAGGCAAACATATGACTATTGGCGAAAAAATTTCACATCTTAGGGTAGCGCAAGGTTTATCACAAGAACAGTTAAGTGAAAAGATGAATGTATCACGACAGTCAATATCAAAATGGGAGATGGACCAGGCTTTACCGCAAATTGATAAAGTTCTGCAACTATGCGATTTGTTGGGGGTATCAACAGATGAACTTCTAAAGGATAATATAGCAATTGTAAACAATGACAATAGAAATGCTAAAAATAAGTATTTTGGCACTGATGGCTTTAGAGGTGAAGCAAATGTTGGACCAACATCAATACAAGCATATAAAATCGGAAGATTTTTAGGATGGTATTATTCAACGGCTTTTTTAGGTGAAAATAAAAAGAGTGGATATCGCCCTAAAATTGTAATTGGTAAGGATACCAGACGTTCAAGCTATATGTTGGAATATTCGATTGCTGCCGGAATAACAGCATCGGGTGCAGATGCATATATGTTGCACGTTACCACAACTCCAAGCGTGTCATATGTTACAAGACAGGATGAATTTGATTGTGGAATAATGATTACCGCAAGCCATAATCCTTTTTATGATAATGGAATAAAGGTTATAAATAAATATGGCGAAAAACTAGACGATGCAACAACCTTGTTAATTGAGGCGTATCTTGATGGTGATTTAAAACAACTTGGTATTCAGGGAGAAGATTTGCCGCTTGCGAGAAGAGAAAGAATTGGATGCATAATAGACTATGTTTCAGGAAGAAATCGTTATCTTGGATATTTGATTTCGTTAGCATCACATTCATATAAGAACATGAAAATTGGAATTGATTGTGCAAATGGTGCATCTTGGATGATTGCACGGTCTGTTTTTGGCGCACTTGGTGCACAAATAACTGTTATTGGAGATAGTCCTAATGGACTTAATGTTAATCAGGAGTGTGGTTCAACCCACGTTGAAAAGCTTTGTAAGTTAGTTAAAGATAACCATCTTGATGTTGGATTTGCATTTGACGGTGATGCAGATAGATGTATTGCTGTTGATGAAAATGGAAACGTTGTTGATGGAGATGCAATGCTTTATATTCTGGGAAAACGTTTAAAATCCAGAGGAGTACTTAATGATGATACCGTTGTCGCAACGGTAATGTCAAATAGCGGATTTTTCAAGAGCCTTGAAAAAATTGGAATTAAGTGTGTTCAGACCAAGGTGGGAGACAGATTTGTTTATGAATGCATGCAACAAAACGATTATTCTTTAGGCGGAGAGCAATCTGGACACATTATTTTGAAAAAATATGCAACAACGGGCGATGGTATTCTGACTGCAATAATGATTGCCGAGGAAATGTGCGAGCTTAAGTCGTCACTTTCTAATATGTGTAAGAATATCATGCTATATCCTCAGCTTATGAAAAATGTGAGAGTTAAGGATAAGGCGGCAGTTGTTAAAGATGCGGCTGTTTTGGATGCTGTTAAAGAAGTTGAAAAACTTATTGACGGTAATGGAAGAGCATTGCTCAGACGGAGCGGCACGGAGCCTGTTATCAGAATAATGGTTGAAAGTGAAAGTTTAGAACTTTGCGAAAAATATATTGAGATGATAAATAAGGTAATCGAGGACAGGGGGCATGTTTGTGAATAAAACAGTTAAGACGACAGAATTATTCAATTGCGAAACCCCGTTTTTAAAAGAACTGTTTGATTCATGTGAATATCCGTGGGAGATTTTGCCGCATATTAAAACATATATTAAAAAATTGTTGGAAAGTGGTATTGAAGGCTATAAAGAAATTCAAGAAGGCGTGTTAGTGGGTGAAAACGTTAAAATTTATCCCAATGTTGTAATTGAAGCACCTGCTATAATCGGGGAAGGCTGTGAACTTCGTCCGGGAGCTTTCTTGAGAGGCAATGTAATTATTGGTAGAAATTGCGTTATTGGCAATTCAACTGAAATGAAGAATTGTGTTCTTTTGGATAAAGTTCAGGTCCCACATTATAATTATGTTGGCGATTCTGTGCTTGGCAATCACGCTCACATGGGAGCAGGCTCAATTTGCTCAAATCTGAAGGCTGATGGTAAAAACGTTGTTATTCACGGTGATGAAGAATATGACACCAAGTTGAGAAAGATTGGAGGAATTCTGGGCGATGGCGCAGATGTTGGCTGTGGTTGTGTTATCAATCCGGGTACAATTATCGGTAAAAATACCACTGTATATCCTTTGACTGCTCTGAGGGGCGTTATAGCTGAGAATTGCATCGTTAAGGCAATGGATAATATTGTTGAAAGAGTTTAATAAAAAATAAAACACCGAAGAATTTGAACTGAACCAGTTTGTGCAGACAGCACAAAAACACCCCTATGGGATAAAAATTTAGTTTAAGCAACATACTGACATCGCATTTCTTGTGGTGTCAGTTTTGTTTTTAATTGTATTCTCTCATTGTTGTAAAAATGTAT
>JAZNGL010000059.1:0-3714 GCA_045576435.1 Clostridia bacterium | reverse complement strand
GAAAAAATAATGAATGTTTTAGCTATTGGATGTCATCCCGATGATGTTGAAATTAACTGTGTCGGAACTTTGATAAAATGCGTTAAGCGTGGAGACAATGTGACGGTGTGTCATGTTTGTAATGGAAATTTAGGACATGAGGTTATTGAACCGGATGATTTGAGAAAGATACGCATTGAGGAAGCGCGAAAGGCGGGCTCGCTTGCAGGAATAAATGTTATTACATGTGATATTGGAGATTGCCTGGTTTATGGAGATAATAAAGAGCATCGCGATAAGATTATTGATGTGATAAGAAAGGCAGATCCTGATTTTATTATTACACATGCACCAAATGACTATATGCCAGACCATTTGGCAGTGTCAAAATTGGTTTTTGATGCATCTTTTGCCGCAAGTGTGCCACATTATGAAACAAATGAAAAAAAGGCATCAAAGGTTACTCCGATATATTATATGGATAATTTAGGTGGTCTTGATTTTCTTCCAACAGAATATGTTGACATATCTGATGAAATTGATATGAAGCTTGAAATGCTTGAGTGCCATGAAAGCCAATTGAAGTGGATGCGTGACCATGACCATATTGATTTTGCAGAATTTGTAAAGACTTGTGCAAGATATAGAGGTCTGCAGTGCAATAGTCAATATGCAGAAGGATTTAAGCAGTGTTTGGTTTATCCTAAAATACTTCCAAAGAGATTATTACCATAAAGGAGGAGTTTTTATGAAAAAAGTTGCATGTGTTGGAATTTTTGTTGCAGATGTAATTGTTGAGCCAGTTTCGAGATATCCCGAAAAAGGTCTTTTGGTTCCGGTTAATTCAATAAGCATGCACAGTGGTGGAAATGCCATGACGGCGGCAATTAATTTAACCAAGCTTGGCGTTGAGGCAAATGCCATAGGACGTGTTGGGAATGATATGTTTGGAGACTATCTAAAACGTTGTATGGTGGAAAAAGGTGTGAAAATCAATGGGATAAAGTCGGAGGACAGCGTTCAGACTTCAGCATCTGTTCTTATGATAGAAGAAGGCACGGGAGAGCGTTCACTTTTCCATTGCTATGGTTCAAATGCTGCATTTTCAATTGATGATATTGATTTTAGCATAATTGAAGAGTGTGATATTGTTTTTGTTACAGGAAGCTTTTTACTTAAGACTTTTGACGGAACACAGACTATGGAATTTTTGAAACGTTGTAAGGAGATGGGGAAAACGACATTGCTTGATGTCTGTTGGGATGCAAGCGGACAATGGGGCAAGCTTTTGGATTGTGCAATGCCATATATAGACATATTCATGCCGAGTATTGATGAGGCAAAAATGATAGCGGGCAAGGAAACAACAGATGAAATGGCGGATGTGTTCTTTGAAAGAGGCGTGAAGTCGGTTGTCATAAAGTGTGGCTCCACAGGATGCTATTTCAGAGAAACCAAGAATGATGAGGGTAAAATGATACCGTCATATAAGGTTAAAAACGTTGTTGATACAACAGGTGCAGGTGACAGCTTCTGTTCGGGATTTTTAGCAGCGTTTGCCCGTGGCAAAAGTATTCCTGAATGTGTGAAATTTGGTAATGCGGTTGGTGCACATTGTGTTATGGCAAAAGGCGCAACAGCCGGAATTAAAACTTATGACGAAATTATTAAATTTATAGAAAAGGAAGGCGATAAATAATGCTGGTAAATTTAAATCAGGTTTTAATGCCTGCAAAGAAGAATAAATATGCAGTTGGTTTGTTCAATGCGGTTAATATGGAGCTTGCAAGAGGTATAATAACCGCCGCAGAAACAACACAATCACCTGTTATTATGGGAACTGCAGAGGTTTTATTCCCATATGGACCATTAGAAGAAGTATCGTATTATTTGATCCCTATGGCAAAAAAGGCTAATGTTCCTGTGGTTGTTCATCTTGATCATGGCTTGAGAAAAGAGACCTGTCTTAAAGCACTTGAGCTTGGATTTAGTTCAATCATGTATGATTGCTCAACGGATGATTATGATACAAATGTTAAAAAAGTAAAGGAAATGGCAGAAATTGCACATTCATATGGCGCAACCATTGAAGGTGAACTTGGTCATGTTGGAGATAACGAAGGTTCAGCTGAGGGAAGTTCACATTTAACAGACCCAAGCAAATTTTTCACAGATCCTAAAATGGCAAAGGATTATGTTGAAAAGACAAAGGTTGATGCTTTGGCAATTGCTGTTGGTAATGCACATGGTGCATATAAATTACCGCCAAAACTTGATTTTGACAGAATAAAGACTATTGCAAATACTGTGGATGTTCCATTGGTTCTTCATGGTGGTTCAGGACTAACGGATAACGATTTCCGCAGAGCTATCAAAGAGGGAATAAGCAAGGTTAATATTTTTACAGATATTAATGTTGCGGCCGTTAAAGCTGAATTTAGTAAATTTACGGACATGAACAAGGGTATCATTGATTTGATTCCTGCGGCAGTTGAAGCTGTAAAGCAAGAAACAATTGCAAAGATGGAGTTGTTTTCAAGCGATGGTAAAGCAAAAGCAGATACAGCGGCATTGTCAGATATTGACAGAATTGTTGAGCTTGTAACAGCAGAAATTCGCAAAGGTTTAAATAAATAAATTTGTAAGGAGAGAAAAATGGATTTTAATAGTACAGTTAAAGGTTCTTTGTTGGAAGGTTTTTATCCCGCAGGTTGGGATATGGAAAAAATTGACAAGTGTTGTAGTGAAGGAAATAAGGTTACTGATAGACAGAGTTTCTGGAATGATAATTTCAATCCGGTGTGTTGTGATTCACTTGAAGCGTTCGATACATATATGGGACACGAAATCGCTTTAGAAATAAAAAAGGCCCGTGATGCAGAGAAGAAGATTGCGTTCATTCTTCCTGTTGGACCTATGGGAATGTATAAATGGGCAGTTTATTTCCTTAAAGAATGGAATATAAAATGCGACCATGTTTATACATTTAACATGGACGAGTGGTCAGATGCAGATGGAGTAACATTGCCTGCAAACGACCCTGCTGCTTTTCAAAATGCAATGTGCAATGCTTTGTTTAACCCTCTTGGAGAATTAACAGTTCCTGAAGAACAGAGAAACTTTGCAACAAAAGAAAATCTTCCGACATATCCTGAGAAGATTGCAAAACTTAAGGCAGAAGGTGCAAAACTTGTATTGGTATATGGTATAGGAAGAATGTGTCATATAGCTTTCTGGGAACCACAATTTGCTGCTGAATTTAACAGCGTTGATGATTGGAAGAGCCAATGCTATAGAATTGGAGCAAAACTTCATCCGTTGACAATTGAGCAAAACGCAATAACAAGCTTTAAATCACGCACAACACTTGTTCCATGCAGAGCGAATACAATTGGACCTGGATTATTCCTTCAGGCAGATTATGCAATTGGTGGTTGTGACGGTGCGTTTAACCGCGGTATGCAGTGGCAAGGAATGAGTTTTTGGATGACTCTGAGATATGAGCCAAGCATGTGGGTTACATCAAGCTTTATCCCGACTCTTCCTGGGAAACTTTTTTATTTGAAAGACCTTGAAGGTCCACTCGTTGCTGAATGTAACTAATTTAAATATAAAATCACCTTGGAAATTTTGAACAGAACCAGTAAAAACGGACAATAGAAAAAAGAACCCTCCTATGGTATAATAAAGAAAACCGTAGGAGGATTTTTTATGCCCAGAGAATACAGACATATC
>JAZNGL010000058.1:0-8384 GCA_045576435.1 Clostridia bacterium | reverse complement strand
GCAACCGGGACAACAAACGCTTCGTTGATTAGAATTCTTTCCCCGTCAAGCTTTTCAACATAACTATTAACCTTTATTTCCATGGATGTTTTGCCAACATATGTTAAATATGCATTCATGACAATAATGTCGTTCGGTTTTGCGGGTTTTCGAAACTGAAGCCTGTCAACAACAGCAGTTGTAACATTTTTTTCGCTATGACGTCGGGCAACAACTGCCGCAATTTCATCAATCCATTGCATAAGCTGACCGCCAAATAACCGATTATAACCATTAATATTTGATGACGTGACTATGTGAACCTGCTCTGTATAAGAATCACAAATTCTCTTCATTCTTAGGCCTCGGTTCTATAATATTTTTTCTATATCTTTTAAAGAATTAACAACATAATCCGAATCTACAGTTTCATTCAAAAAAGCTTTTTTGTGATTATACCAACAAGTTTTCATTCCATATTTTTTTCCACCGCCAATATCAGCGGTTAAAGAATCACCGATTATTATAGTTTCGCTAGGAGTTATATTATTAAATTCTGCGAAACAAGCGTCAAAAAAACCCTTGTCAGGTTTTGCGATACCAATTTTTTCAGAAACAAACACATGATTTATATATCGGAGCATTCCTGCGGTCTCAAGTCTTCTTGTTTGTTGATTATATCCTGCATTACTTGTTACGCAAAGCGTATATTTTGGCGCAAGATATTTAAGAAGCTTAAGAGCTCCGTCGATTGGCACCGTTGAATTTGTCAGATATGAAAAAAATTGTTTTTCCATGGTTGGACCATCAAAAGGAATGTCAAGCTCCGAAAAAATGAGTTTCCATCTGATAGCAAAGAGCCCTTCGCGTGTTAACTCACCTTTTTCTATATTGTGCCAAAGTCCATCGTTGATTTTGTGGAATGTTTCAACAACCTGTTTTTCAAAAGGAAGTTCGAAATCTTTAAAAGCTTTTTTGATTGAAAGTTCAGCACCTTTTTCAAAATCTAATAATGTATTATCAACATCAATAAAAACAACCTTAATCATAGTTTTCTCCGTTGTTAAAAAAATTATTCAAATTTATGGAACTGCGACATATCTAACGTGAACAGTTCCAATATTTTCAGCAAGAGCTGAGAAACTAAATCTAATATCCACTCTTGAAAAATCTTTATCGTCCAACATTTTTTTCATTTGCTCGACATCTGTTTTAGGTGTCCAATCCTCAAAATACTCCATAGGTATTTTGTTGTTTTTAATACTGTAAAAGTCAACGATTTTATCAAATCTGGCAGAAGAATTTGAATATCCTGGATATGTTGTCGGCGCGCCCAAGGCTTGCCCAACAGTTTCTCTGTCTTTTACTGCAAAATTGTAAGCTGCCTCTAAGTCATTAAACAAAAAACGATATGCCATAAAAACGTTATTATAAAAAGTGATGTTTATTTTATCTGAAGAATCTGTTTTTATGAGCCAATCTTCCTGATCTCCGGATTTGGTGATTTTAGCATCGCTTTCATTAAGGTTAAGAGATTTAATAACGTCTACTTTATTTTTGCCCATTAATGGAAACAGCTCGGCCGAAGAGAAAGTGGTTGGCGGAGCAACCTCGTTTTGACATCCAACACTAACAAACAAAATTATAAAGCATAATAAAAACAGAGAAAATTTTTTAAGCATATTGAAAACTCCTTAGGGTTAGTTCCTTTCAAATTAAAATACTTGTCTTTTATTATATCATAAGCAAGTAAAAAAGTCCAACGTTTTATGAAGTTTTTAAGGCAAAAATAAAAAATGGCTATGAATATTCCATAGCCATTTCAACTATTTACTAGTTTAGGATAGGTCCTCAACAAAAATTGTTCTAATTTCGTCTGTGCTTGCAGATGTATCGGATGAAACATTTGCATTTGCACGAGTTTCAAAGAATTTTTTTGCAACCTGTGGGAACAAAGCATAGCTTAGAACATCTTCTTCAGACTTTGCAATATCCTTTGTTTCTTCACGATATTTTTCGAGCTCAGGCTCAATCAAATCTGCTGGTCTAACAGTAATTACATCAGCATCGCCGATTGCAGCTTTGCGAACTTCTTCATTAACTTCACCAGGAAGCCTTCCATACTCTCCACGCAATAAACCTTTTGATTCCTTAGAAATCATTTTGTATCTGCCCATAAGCACATTGAGAACTGCTTGTGTTCCAACAATTTGGCTTGTTGGTGTAACAAGAGGCGGATATCCAAAATCTTCTCTAACTCTGGGAACTTCAGCGAGCACTTCATAATATTTGTCTTCGGCGTTTTGTTGCTTTAACTGAGAAATAAGGTTTGAAAGCATACCGCCGGGAACCTGATATAAAAGAGCATTAGGATCAACATTGAGAACCTTAGGGTCAAGTGTTCCTGAAGCCTTTAATTTGTCGGCAATTGCTCTGAAATGTTCAGCTGCCTTGCTTAGCTTAACTAAATCAAGACCTGTATCTCTTTCTGTACCTTTAAGAGTTGCAACCATTGCTTCGGTTGATGGATTTGATGTTCCGTTTGCCATAGGAGATAATGCACAGTCAACAATATCCACACCTGCTTGAGCTGCCATAAGATTTGTCATATCTCCTGTTCCTGCAGTATTATGTGTGTGAAGGTGAATCGGAACACTCACGTTTTCCTTGAGCTTTTTAACAAGGCTATATGCATCATATGGCAGTAAAAGATTTGCCATATCCTTGATACAAATAACATCTGCACCCATTTTTTCAAGCTCACATGCGAGTTTAACAAAATAGTCCTCGTTGTGAACAGGGCTGGTTGTATAGCTTATTGCAGTTTCACACATTCCGCCATATTCTTTAACGAACTTTATTGCGGCCTCGAGGTTTCTTGGATCGTTGAGAGCATCGAAAACTCTGACAACATCAATACCGTTTTCGATAGATTTTTTGCAGAAAGCTTCAACGACGTCGTCGGCATAATGCTTATAACCAAGAATATTCTGCCCACGGAAAAGCATTTGCAATTTTGTTTTTGGCATTGCCTTTTTAAGTTCACGTAATCTTTCCCACGGGTCCTCGTTTAAGAATCGCATACAAGAATCAAATGTAGCGCCGCCCCAACACTCAAGTGACCAATATCCAATCTCGTCAAGAGCTTTACAAGCCGGAAGCATATCTTCAAGCTTCATTCTTGTTGCAGCTTGAGATTGGTGTGCGTCACGAAGAATTGTATCTGTAATATATAATTTATTCATGTTAGTTTTTGCTCCTTTCTAAAAGATAACTATTAAAACAACTTCACTATTATCCAAACATTGAAAGCAGAACACCTGCTGCAATTGCAGAGCCTATAACGCCAGCAACGTTTGGCCCCATAGCGTGCATAAGGAGGAAGTTCTGCGGATTTTCCTTTTGACCAACAGTTTGAGAAACGCGCGCTGCCATAGGCACAGCGGATACTCCTGCAGAGCCAATAAGCGGATTGATTTTGTTTTTGAGAAACAAATTCATAAATTTCGCGAGCAACACACCGCCTGCTGTTCCCATTCCGAATGCCACAACACCCATAGCAATTATGCAAAGTGTAAGCGGTGAAAGGAATGTTTGAGCAGTTGCTGTTGCACCAACCGAAACACCGAGGAATATTGTAACAATATTCATAAGTTCGTTCTGAACAGTTTTTGAAAGTCTTTCTGTTACGCCACATTCTTTAAGTAAGTTACCAAGCATGAGCGAACCGATAAGAGGTGTTGCTGAAGGAACAAGCATTGAAACAAAAAATGTTACAACTATCGGGAAAATGATTTTCTCTGTTTTTGAAACAGTTCTGAGACTTGTCATAACAATCTGACGTTCCTTTTTTGTTGTCAGTGCTTTCATAATTGGCGGTTGAATTACAGGAACCAATGCCATATATGAATATGCGGCAACGGCAACAGGACCGAGAAAATCCGGAGCGAGCTTAGATGTAACAAAAATAGCAGTAGGTCCGTCTGCGCCTCCTATAATACCAACGGATGCAGCAAGATTTTCAAGCAGTGTTCCGTTTAAAAGTGTTTCAACATTTGGAATAACAAGTGGGAATAACTCGCGAACACCAATAAATGTTGCAAATATTCCAAGTTGTGCTGCAGCTCCTAATAACAAACTTTTAGGGTTCGCAATTAACGGAGCAAAGTCTGTCATGGCACCAACGCCAATAAATATCAAACATGGGTAAATTCCAAGCTTAACACCAAGATAAAGAATATCAATTAAACCGGGTTGTACAACAGAACCGTCTTTAAGCGTTATTCCTGAACCAAACATTTCCCAATGAACATGGCCACCTGCGAAAAGCTGCTCGTGGTACATATCTGCACCTAAAAGATTTGTGAGCAACATTCCAAAAGCTATTGGCAATAATAAAAGTGGCTCAAACTTTTTAACAATGGCAAGATATAAAAGCACACATGCAACAATAACCATTATTAGCGCATTTGGCTCTTGATATAATCTATAGAAGCCTGTTTCTTGCAAAAAATTAAGAATTGCTTGCATTTATAATCCCCCCAACTATTATTGAATGGTACAGAGCAGTGTTCCGGATTCGACAGACGCTCCTTGATTTACTGCAACAGAAGTAATTGTTCCGTCGGTACCTGCCATGATTTCATTTTCCATTTTCATCGCTTCAAGAATCATAAGAACCTGACCCTTTTTAACAACGTCACCAGCCTTAACATTGATGGAAAGAATTGTTCCGGGCATTGGACTTGTGATCTGTTCGCCAGAACCTGCAGTAGCAGTTGCGACAGGAGCAGGAGTTTGTGCTGCAGGAGAAACAGGAGTAGCTGCTCCTGTAGCTGATTCGCTCATTAATTCAATCTCAATTTCATATGCCGTGCCATTAACATTTACTTTATATTTTTTCATTTTTATTACCTCCATTTATAGACTAAAATATGTTTTTTGATCTGATTTGCTTTAAATTTAAGCTTTTTTAAAAGATAAAACCCTAATGTTATTTGCATCAGTACCCAACTCTTCTGCGATAACTGCGCAAACGCCTGCTATAATAGCTCTTTTTTCTGCTGCCGGTAAAGTCTCATTAGCGGCAGTTGTGGATGTTGCAGCATTGTTCGTAGTGTTGCTTTTTTTCTCAGACTTTGCAAAAACTGTTGTTAGAATGCTCATGATTTTGCATATAAACACAAGAGAGACAAGCCCTGTAAAAACAATACCCATACCCATTAAACTAACAAATCCGGACGACATATTCAAGCCTCCTTTCAAATATGTTAAAAATCTAACCCATTATAATATTACCATTTTTTAAACTTATCTTCAAGCATTAGTTGCATGTTTTTTATTTTTCTGCAATTTTACCATTTTTTTCAATCTTTTTTAGCAAATTTTTATAAAGATTTTTATTATTATCATTATAACAACAGGGCAGAAAAGGTAAATAGCTATGTAAAAACTGCATTGATTGCAATAGATAAGTCATGTGAAGTAGTTGTCTTTAATATTATTAAAACGGATAACCCTATGGATTATCCGTTTTAAATTAATATATGGATTCTTATTAATATTTTATTTTAAGTGTGCGCATGGCATTCAAAATAGCAATAACTGAAACGCCAACATCTGCAAAAACAGCACCCCACATATTTGTTAAGCCTAATGCGCCAAGAAACATAACAGCGAATTTAACCAAAAGTGCAAAAACTATATTTTGTTTAACAATACCCATGGTTTTTTTTGAGATTTTTAATGCAAGGGCAATTTTTTCAAGATTATCATCCATTAAAACAACATCTGCGGCTTCAATTGCTGCATCTGTTCCAAGTGCACCCATTGCAATTCCAACATCTGCTCTTGCAAGCACGGGTGCATCATTAACCCCATCACCAACATACATAACTGTTTCAGAGGATTTGCATCCAGAGATTATTTCTTCAAGTTTTTTAACCTTGTCGGCAGGTAAAAGCTCAGAATAAACTGCATCAAGCTTTAATTCTTTGCCAATAAGCTCGCCGGATGCTTTTCTGTCGCCCGTTAGCATAGCAATATTATCAATTCCGTTTTTGCGGATTTGTTCAAGGGCCTCTGTTCCGTTTTCTTTTATTTTATCAGAAATGGCTAAATGCCCTTTATATTCTCCATCCAATGCAATATAAACTACTGTCGATGCCAAGATATTAATAGGAACGTCAATTTTTAATTCTTCCATAAGACGGATGTTGCCGGCAAAAACAATTTTATTATTAAGCTCAATTTTCATTCCTTTTCCGGCGATTTCTTCAACGTTTTTAATTGAATCAATGTCAATTTTGCCGGAATACTCTTTGCATATTGATTTTGCAATCGGGTGGTCACTATAATATTCAGCATGAGCCGCAAACCTTAGCAGTTCATCCTTGCTTAGTTCAGCAGATGAAATTTCAAAAATATTGAAACATCCCTTAGTTAATGTCCCCGTTTTATCAAAAACGGCAATAGTGCATTTTGAAAGTGTTTCTATAAAGTTTGAGCCTTTTATTAAAATGCCGTTTTTTGAAGCACAACCAATGCCACCAAAGAATGAAAGCGGAACAGATATAACAAGGGCACAAGGGCAGGATATTACCAAAAATATCAGTGCTCTATGTAGCCAAAGACTGAAATTTCCAACAAAAATTGGCGGTAAGAATGCCAGGCAAAGCGCAAAAAGCACGACTGCTGGGGTATAATATTTTGCGAATTTAGTAATAAACTTTTCCGTAACCGTTTTTGCAGCATTTGCATTTTCAACAAGATCCAGAATTTTATATGCGGTTGAGTCATAGAATTCCTTATCAACTCTAGCCTTCAAAACACCATCAATATTAATGCAACCACTTAAAATCTTGTCGTTTTCACTAACAAAAACAGGGCAGGATTCCCCTGTTATATTTGCGGTATTTATGTTGGAGTTTCCGTCAATAACCGTGCCGTCTACGGGAATTTTTTCACCTGCTTTAATTATAATAATATCATTTACTTGTAAATCTTCACAGTCGACCTCGATTATTTCGCCGTTTTTCTCTAAGTTTGCAACTTCGGCGCAAATTTCTGTCAATTCAGTAATAGATTTACGACTTTTAGAAACGGCAATTCCCTGAAAGAGTTCTCCAACCTGATAAAATAGCATAACAAAAACAGCTTCGCCATATTCGCCTAACAGCAAAGCACCGATAGTTGCAATTGACATTAAAAAATTTTCATCAAAAACCTGACCATGAAAAATATTTCTTATCGATTTCCAAAGAACATCAAAACCAACAATGAAATAAGTTAAAAGGAAGAGGAGGAAACTTGCAACGTTATTCAGAGGTAAAATATATGCAAGAATCAAAAAAACACTGCAAAGTATAATCCGATATAATATCCATTTTTGTTTTTTGATCATATCAGCACGTCTCATATTTTTAAATTAAAGTTTTATTTTACAAGCAGAGTCCACTTTTTTGCAGACTTGTGCCGCTTGTGTTATTATTTCATCAAAATCTTCCTCGTTTGCTTCGATTATAAGTTTTTGTGTTATAAAACTAACTCTTGCATCTAAAATACCCTCGATTTTTTTTATGCCGTCTTCCATTTTTGCAGCACAATTTGCGCAATCTAAATTTTCTAAATCAAATCTTTTTTTCATTATTTTGCCTCCTTGATTATTCTTCAATATGGTCCATTCCTTGCTTGATTATTGTTCGGACATGATCATCTGCTAATGAATAAAAAACTGTTTTTCCATCACGCCTGTATTTAACAAGTCTTGTGCGTTTCAAAATGCTGAGTTGGTGCGATATTGCAGAAACTGACATATTCAGAAGAGCGGCAATGTCGCAAACACATAACTCTGATTCAAATAAAGCGTATAGAATTTTTATTCTTGTGCAATCTCCAAAAACCTTATAAAAATCTGCCAGATCGTATAAAAGCTCATCTTTGGGCATGTTATTTTTCATGAAATTGACGTATTCCTCATTCACGTTTAAAAATTCACAGCTTGGAGCATCTTCTGTATTATACACATTTGCACTTCCTTTCATTTGAACAGTTGTTCAAATGTTATTATTTCACTTTTTTAGGTAGTTGTCAAGGGGTTTAAAAGAAATTTATTATTTTTTTAATAAAATGCTTGCATTTTTATTTAAAGTGTGATAGAATAAATAACTGTTGATAGAAAAACATGTTAATATTTGCGCCCGTAGCTCAGCTGGATAGAGTACTTGGCTACGAACCAAGGGGTCAGGGGTTCGAATCCCTTCGGGCGCACCACGTTGGAACAAGTTGAGCTTGTTCCAATTTTTTGTATAACGAAAACCACGCGACTATCGCGTGGTTTTCGTTATACAATTAAAAGGGAGATGAAATCATCTCCCTTTTAGTTTAACCAAAATGGTTATTATTTG
>JAZNGL010000057.1:0-7992 GCA_045576435.1 Clostridia bacterium | reverse complement strand
CATCAACCAAAGCATCTGTGGATTTTGAAAATCTTCCACCCCATAGTTTCATAGCTTTAACCTTCCTTTTGCTTAGAATTCTAAAGTGACAACTTGCCCCGTTTCAATTCAACGGGGCAAGAATCTATTTATAATTATTTGTTTTCGCCATTCTTTTTGTTCATGAGTGCACGAACCTTGAGCGGCAAACCAAAGAGGTTAATGAAGCCCTCAGAATCTTTGTGACTGTAAAGTTCATGGCTATCACCAAAGCTTGCAATATCTTCGTTATAGAGTGAATATGGTGATTTTGCACCTGCAGGAGTGCAGTTGCCTTTGTATAATTTAAGTCTAACAGTTCCTGTGACATATTTATCCATTTCATCATACATAGCAGACATTGCTTCGCGGAGTGGTGTGAACCACTTTCCGTCATAAACAAGCTGTGAGAACTGGGTTTGGCTCATTCTCTTGAAAGCCTGAGTGTCGCGGTCAAGACAGAGATATTCAAGCTCCTGAATAGCAGTATAAAGAATTGTACCACCAGGTGTCTCATAAACGCCACGAGATTTCATACCAACAAGTCTGTCTTCAACGATGTCGGCAATACCAATTCCGTTTGCGCCACCAATCTCATTGAGTTTTTCAACCAAAGGACGAGGAGCCATTTTTTCACCATTTATCGAAACCGGAACACCTGCTTCAAAGCCAATCTCAACATATGTAGGTTCATCCGGAGCATTTTCCGGTGAAACACTGAGTTTCAAAAGATTGTCGAGCTGAGGCTCATTCCATGGGTCTTCAAGGTCCATACCCTCATGGCTGATGTGCCAGATGTTTCTATCACGAGAATATAAGTCTTTTTTAGTAACAGGAATTTCAATTCCATGTGCTTCTGCATAGTCAACAGCATCTTCACGTGATTTGATATCCCAGATTCTCCAAGGAGCAATGATTTTCATTTCAGGAGCA
This sequence comes from Clostridia bacterium, assembly GCA_045576435.1. Lineage (GTDB taxonomy): Bacteria > Bacillota > Clostridia > Monoglobales > Monoglobaceae > CAKSIW01. The sequence continues at coordinate 7,041 of JAZNGL010000057.1, read as the reverse complement.
AGGGCTTTGATTGTTAATTCAAAACGAACTTGGTCGTTACCTTTGCCTGTTGCGCCATGACAGATTGCAACTGCGCCCTCTTTTTTTGCAATTTCAACTAATCTTTTTGCAATAATCGGACGTGCATGAGATGTTCCAAGCAAATATTTGCCTTCATAATATGCACCTGCCTTAACTGTTGGGAAGATGAAATCTTTAACGTATTCGTCTCTCAAATCTTCAATATAACATTTTGAGGCACCGCTCTTTTTTGCGCGCTCTTCCAAACCGTCTGTTTCCTTTCCCTGACCAACGTCACCACAAACTGCAATAACTTCATAATCATAGTTTTCGATAAGCCAACTGATGATGATTGATGTATCAAGACCGCCGGAATATGCGAGAACAACCTTTTCTTTAGCCATTATAAACCCTCCTAAATATACATAAATTATATACTTGTAAAAATTCACTTTTTATAGTATAATATATAATTGAAAAAAAAGCAATACCTTTTTATAAAAATATTGTATTTTTATGCATAAAAAATGAATTTTTATACAATTTTGATGGCTGATATGTATAAATTGTAAATGGAAAGCAGGCTATATATGAGAATTTTAGGAATTGACCCCGGATATGCCATTGTTGGAACGGGAATTGTTGAATATGAAGGAAACAAATTTAAGGTTATTGATTACGGGGCAATAACCACCAATGCAAATGAAGATATGTTTGACAGATTAAAAAAAATTTATGACGAGATAGAACTTCTGATAAAAGAGTTTAAGCCGGATGCGCTTGCTATTGAGGAGTTGTTTTTTAACAGCAATCAAAAAACAGCAATAAATGTTGCGCAAGCGAGGGGTGTTTTGATTCTGGCGGCAAAAAATTATGACGTTCCGATTTTTGAATATACGCCGCTTCAGGTAAAGCAAGCGGTGGTTGGCTATGGAAGAGCGGAGAAAGTACAGGTTCAGCAGATGACAAAAGCAATTCTCAATCTGGAAAAAATTCCAAAGCCTGACGATACTGCAGATGCGCTTGCACTGACCATATGCCATGCGCATTCCTATCGAGGAAATATGCTCCTCGGAAGATAGGAAAAGTGTTAAATTCGGGGTTGTAATTTTTGTCAAGAAATGATATACTGATAAAGTATGGGCAAATAATGGGAGGTGCGAAATATGTTCTATTATATATCAGGAGAAATTACTGTCAAAACAGATAGTTTTGTTGTGATTGATGTTGGTGGTGTTGGTTATAAAATTTATGCAAGCGCAAAAACGCTTGAAACAATTGGTGAACTTGGAAATATCGCTAAGTTATTTACATATACTAACTTTAAGGCATCAGCAGATATTTTTGATATATATGGATTTGCAACGCAGGAGGAGCAGAGCTTATTTGAAATGATAATAGGTGTTTCAAGGGTTGGCGCAAAAACTGCAATAGCACTTTTATCTAATATTTCCCCATCAAAATTTGCACTTTGTGTTGTGACAAATGATTATAAATATATTGCAAGTCAAACACCGGGACTTGGGGCAAAGGGAGCAGAAAGAATTGTTCTGGAACTAAAGGATAAGTTCCGTGGAGTTGATTTGAACGATGTTCCGTCCAATGAGATTGCTGAGGTTTATCATGGTGCTGATGACAACGAAGCGATTTCTGCTTTGGTTGTTCTGGGATACACCCAGCAAGAAGCAAAACGTGCGATTGCAGGGGCAACGGGAACCGTTGAGGAAATAATAAAAATAGGATTAAAAAACTTAATGAAGGGTTAGTGTTCAATGGATAGCGAAAACAGAATTATAACTTCCGGTGAAATAAACGGAGATAATGAAATTGAATACAGCTTAAGACCAAAGGTGCTTGATGAATATATAGGGCAGACCAAAGCAAAAGAAAACCTTAAGGTGTTTATTGATGCTGCGAAAAAACGTGGGGAATCTCTTGACCATGTGCTTCTTTATGGACCGCCCGGATTAGGAAAAACAACTCTTGCGGGGATAATTGCAAACGAGATGGGAGTCAGCATCCGGATTACCTCAGGTCCGGCCATTGAAAAACAGGGTGATTTGGCGGCGCTTCTCACAAACCTTTCTGAAAATGATATATTATTTGTTGATGAAATTCACAGGCTCAGCCGAAGCGTTGAAGAGGTGTTATATCCTGCAATGGAGGATTATGCTCTCGATATTATAATAGGAAAGGGCCCGTCTGCGAGGTCCATTCGATTGGATTTGCCTAAGTTCACGTTAATTGGTGCAACAACCAAAGCGGGAGCCTTGACTGCTCCGCTCAGAGATAGGTTTGGCGTTATAAGCAGGCTTGAAATGTATTCAAAAGAGGATTTAAGCTTGATTATCGCACGGTCGGCAGGAATTTTGGGAATTGAAATAACGCAAAGTGGCGCAGACGAGATTGCATCGCGTTCACGAGGGACTCCTAGAATTGCAAATCGTCTCCTTAAGCGTGTGCGCGATTTTGCACAGGTTAAGGCAGATGGTGTGATAACTGACGAGGTTGCATCGGATGCTCTCAGTATGCTTGAGGTTGATAACCTTGGACTTGATGCAACAGATAAACGAATGTTGCTCACGGTTATTAATCATTATGATGGTGGACCTGTTGGACTTGATACACTAGCTGCAACAATAGGTGAAGAAAGTGAAACCATTGAAGATGTTTATGAGCCTTATCTGATGCAGATTGGTTTCATAAATCGCACGCCGAGGGGCAGAATGGTGACAAGACTTGCATATGAGCATTTTGGTATTCCGTTCGGAGAGAAAAACGAAAACATGAATATAACACTTTGGGATGAAATTAACGGAGAGGGGACTAATATATAATATGGAAAAGAAAAAGTTTTATATTACAACTGCGATTGCATATACTTCAAGAAAACCACACATTGGCAACACATATGAGGTTGTTCTCACAGATGCTATTGCAAGATTTAAAAGATATCAGGGCTATGATGTGTTTTTCCTCACGGGAACAGACGAACATGGCTTAAAGGTTCAGCAACTTGCAGAAGAAAATAATATTAAGCCGCAGGAATATGTTGATAATATTGCAGGACAAATCAGAGATATTTGGGATTTAATGAATGCAAGTTACGATAAGTTTATAAGAACAACAGATGATTATCATGTGAAAAGTGTTCAGCAGATTTTCAAGAAGCTATATGACCAGGGCGACATATATAAAAGCTCATATGAGGGTTGGTATTGCACACCGTGTGAGTCATTCTGGACGGATACACAGCTTGTAGATGGCAAGTGCCCGGATTGCGGTCGTGAAGTTCATAAGGAGAATGAGGAAACTTATTTCTTCAAAATGAGTAAATATCAGGATAGATTGATGAAACACATTGAGGAAAATCCTGAGTTTATTCAGCCTGAATCAAGAAAAAAGGAAATGGTAAACAACTTCATTAAGCCGGGAATTCAGGATTTATGTGTGTCCAGATCAACTTTTAATTGGGGAATTCCTGTTAGCTTTGATGAAAAGCATGTAATTTATGTTTGGATTGACGCATTAACAAACTATATCAATGCGCTTGACTATACTCCTGAAAAACAAGGTGAGCTTTATAAGAAATATTGGCCTGCAGATGTTCATGTTATTGGCAAGGATATTTTGAGATTCCATACTATTTATTGGCCGATTATTCTCATGGCGTTGGGAGAACCGCTTCCTAAAAAGGTTTTTGGGCATCCGTGGTTGCTCAGCGGCGAAGACAAGATGAGTAAATCTCTTGGCAATGTTATATATGCCGATGATTTAGTTCGTCATTTTGGCGTTGATGCGATAAGATATTATTTGCTCCGTGAAATGCCATATGCACAGGACGGAACAATAACTTATGAAAAGATAATAAATTCATATAACACTGACCTTGCAAATGTTTTAGGAAATCTTGCAAACAGAACAGTTGCTATGGTTAATAAATATTTTGACGGTGTTGTTCCGGAAAAGGGAGCAGCAACAGAGTTTGATGCAGAGCTTGCAGAGGTTTGTGAAAAAGCCAAGGAAAATGCTGTGAAATTTATGGAAGAATTCCGCACAGCGGATTCTTTAGAGGCAATATGGGGTATTGCAAACCGTGCAAACAAATATATTGATGAAACAATGCCTTGGGCGCTTGCAAAGGACGAAACAAAACGTGAAGAACTTAAGACGGTTATGTATAATTTAGTGGAAGCACTCAGATGGATTGCTTCGCTCATATCAGCGTTTATGCCTGAAACAAGTGAAAAACTGATTGCTGCACTTGGTACAGAAGTTGCACCCCTTGATGAATTGTGTAATTTTGGAACAAGAAAGGGCGGTCAGAAAGTTGGAGAAGCTGCACTGCTCTTTGCAAGAATTGATGCAGATGCAAAACTCAAAGAACTTGAGGCTGAGGCAGCAGAAAATGCTGCACCGAAAATAGAAATAGAGCCCTTTAAAGAAGATATTGAGTTTGAAAAATTCTTAGAGCTTGATATCAGAGTTGGAAAGGTTTTGGAGTGTGAGGCTGTTCCTAAATCTAACAAGCTGTTAAGATTTAAAATAGAAACAGGTAGTGAATCCAGACAAATTCTTTCGGGAATTGCAAAATATTATAAGCCTGAGGATTTAATAGGCAAAAATGTTTTGTTTATTGCAAACCTGCCTGTCAGAAAAATGATGGGACTTGAATCGCATGGTATGATTTTGAGTGCTGAATATAATGGTGAACTTAAAGTTACAACTGTTGACGGAGATATCCAGAGTGGTGCACAAATTGTTTAAACACATAAAATATGGGGAGATAATTTCATGAGAATTTTTGACAAAACAGATATACTTTTACCTGAAGGAATTGATATGCAAAAATGGAGTGTTGTGGCTTGTGACCAATATACAGCTCAGCCTGAATATTGGGAGCGGGTTAAGACTTTTGTTGGTAGTTCTCCATCAACACTTAATATTGTTTATCCTGAGGCATATCTTTCAGAAGGAGATGCGAGAATTTCATCAATAAACAAAACAATGGAGGAATACCTTCGGAATGGTCTGTTTGCCAAGCTGAAAAATAGCTTAATATATGTTGAACGCACACTAAACAGCGGAAAAATCAGACGTGGTTTGGTTGGTGCGGTTGACTTGGAAAAATATGATTTCAACAAGGGTTCCAAGAGCGAAATTCGTGCAACCGAAGGAACTGTGCTCACTCGCATACCGCCTCGTGTTAAAATTCGTGAAAATGCACCTCTTGAGCTTCCGCATGCAATCTTATTGATTGATGATGCAGAGGATACAGTGATTTCGGGAGTGGATAAAAGTCATTTAATATATGATTTTGATTTATGTGAAGAGGGCGGACATATTTCGGGTTGGTACCTTAAGGGCGAAGATGCTGAAATGGTGCTTGAGCGCATTGATGAATATGCAAAAAATGCTGAGGATAATTTGGTGTTTGCAGTTGGTGATGGAAATCATTCTCTTGCAACAGCAAAAACTTGTTGGGATAACCTTAAGGCAACATTAACAGATGATGAAATTAAAACGCATCCGGCACGGTTTTGCCTGGTTGAGATTGAAAACATACATGATGAAGCGTTGGTGTTTGAGCCAATCCATCGTGTTGTGTTTGGTCAAAGTCCTGAAAAGGTTATTGAGGAGTTGGGTAAATATTATCAGCTCTCCGATGTTGAAACAGACAATTCTCAAAAGCTGATTTATGTTTATGGTGATGTTGAAAAGACGATATACATAAAAAATCCGTCATCAAATCTTACGGTTGGGACATTACAAAACTTTTTGGATTCAAAGGAATATGAAATTGATTATATACATGGCGAGGATGTTGTTCGAGAGCTTTCTGCCAAAGAGAGCGTGACGGGCTTTATTTTGCCGAAACCTGATAAATCTGATTTATTTAAAGCTGTTATTTTTGATGGAGCACTTCCAAGAAAGACTTTTTCAATGGGTGAAGCAAACGAAAAGCGTTTTTATCTTGAAGCGAAAAAAATAAAATATTAAACAGATAAGGAACACATAATGAATATCAGGAAAGATTTCAGACAAACCAAGGCGGCGTGTTATGTTGCGGGAATTGTTCAATCTATGGTTTGTATATTTATTTCGCTTTTGGTTATTATTTTCAATCGTGAATATAAAATACCATTTAGTCTTATTACAATACTTTTAACATTAAACTTCGTAGTTCAACTTGCAACAGATTTTTCAGCAGTGTTTTTTGTTAATAAATTGAGCGCAAGAAGCTGCATTGTGATGGCACATGTTTTTGTTGGAATAGGCTTTTTATCACTTGGGATACTTCCGACAGTTCTTGAAAATGTTTATGGCGGATTGCTTTTTGCAGTAATTTTGTTTTCAATAGGCGGAGGATTGCTTGAAGTCATGACCAGTCCGATTCTTGATACCTGTCCGTCAAAAAATAAAGCTGCGGCAATGAGCATGCTTCATGCTATGTTTTCAATAGGCTCTATTTCAATAATATTGATATGTAGTGCTTTTTTTAAAATTTTTGGTCAGGAAAAGTGGCAGTATCTGGCGTTTCTTTGGGCAATTATCGCTCTAGCGAATGCTGTATATTTTTTGTTTGTGCCGATTGGCGAGATTAATTCTAAAGAAAAAATATCGGTTAAGGAGTTGCTTAAAAGACGGGAAGTTTTATTATTTGCACTCATTATGATGTGCGGAGGGGCATCAGAAATTGCAATGAGCCAATGGGCATCGGCTTTTGTTGAAAAAACGTTAGGCGTTTCAAAGGCAATCGGGGATATTTTGGGACCTTGCATGTTTGCATTAATGATGGCAATTTCAAGAATAGGCTATACAAGATTTGCAGATAGAATAGGTTTGATGAGCTATATAGAATTCTGTAGTGTGTTATGCTTTGCTTCATATATTATTGCTGCACTTTCACCGTTTAAATGGCTGTCACTTGTTGGATGCAGTTTATGTGGCTTGTCAGTTGGCATAATGTGGCCGGGAACACTGAGCCTTGCAGCACAGTTGTGTGGCGGTGAAGTCGGAGGCCAAGCGGTCTTAGGAAGA
>JAZNGL010000056.1:0-1889 GCA_045576435.1 Clostridia bacterium | reverse complement strand
AAAATTCCTCCTAAATAAAAAATGGTATTTCATATTCATTTTCGCCATATATCTGACTAAAGGTTAATCTAGCTTTAAAACAAAAATATAATACACCTCAATTATATCATATTTATCATTTTTTTGTCAATCAAAATACATCCTTTAAAATTTGAACATATTGTTTCATCATGCCGCATAGTATGTACAAGGCAACAAACTAAGCAAGGAGGAAATAATAATGGTTGAATATGATATTTACAACGATATTGCAGAACGAACGGGCGGTGACATATATCTTGGTGTTGTTGGGCCTGTCAGAACAGGAAAATCAACCTTCATAAAAAACTTTATGAATTTAGTTGTTATACCAAACATTGAAAACAACTTTCATCGCGAGCGGGCAATGGATGAGCTTCCGCAAAGTGCAGGCGGAAAAATGATAATGACAACTGAACCGAAATTCATCCCGAATGAAGCCGTTGAAATCCATCTTAACAACAACACAACTTTCAAAATAAGAATGATTGATTGTGTTGGTTACATCGTTGAGAGCGCTTTGGGATATATTGAAAACGACAATCCGCGCATGGTTATGACGCCTTGGTCAGAAACCCCGATTCCCTTTGCACAGGCAGCAGAAATCGGCACTAAAAAAGTCATTGAAGAGCACTCAACCGTTGGAATTGTGGTAACAACCGACGGAAGCATCACCGATATCGACAAAGAGGACTATGCACCCGCTGAGGAAAAGGTCATTGAAGAGCTCAAATCACTCGGCAAGCCCTTTATTCTTATCTTAAACACGTTAAATCCATATTCCGAAAGTGCAATATCTCACAAACTGATGCTTGAAGAAAAATATGGTATGGATGTGTTGCCCCTTAACTGTATGGAGCTAAATTTAGAAGATGTTGAAAAAATTATAACGAGCATGTTGCTTGCTTTTCCAATAAAAGAAATAGGCATAAAGCTTCCTGATTGGGTAGATTGTCTAAAGGATGGACATTGGTTAAAGGAAGGCATAAAAAAGCATATCACAGAAAACATAAATACAGCATTCCGGCTTTCAGATTCAAAAAAGCTTGCTGACATTTTGGAAGAATATGAATTTATCAATCATATTAACATCGACGATATCAATATGGTTGACGGAACAGTTACGCTTAGCATCATATCTCCTGAAGATTTGTTCTATAAAATCATCCAGGAAACAACAGGCTTCAACATAACCAACAACGGAAGTCTGATGGCTCTTCTTGAAGAAATGGCAGATATCAAACGCAAATACGATAAAATTGACTCCGCTCTTCAAGAGGTTAATCAAAAAGGCTATGGAATTGTTTCTCCCTCTATTGACGAACTAACCTTAGAAGAGCCCGAAATAGTTAAACAAGGCAGTCGTTTTGGTGTCCGCCTCAAAGCCTCTGCACCATCGATACATATGATAAGGGCCGATATTGAAACAGAGGTTTCGCCTATTGTGGGCACAGAAAAGCAATCTGAGGAACTTGTTCACTATCTTCTCAACGAGTTTGAAACCGACCCAAAAAAGATTTGGGAATCAAACATCTTTGGAAAATCTCTTCACGAGCTTGTGAATGAAGGTCTTCACAATAAGCTCTATCGTATGCCTGACGATGCACAGATGAAGCTTCAGGAAACCCTCCAAAAAATCATCAACGAAGGCTCAGGCGGACTTATTTGTATAATACTGTAATTTTTAAAACGCAGAGATTCAATATGATTTCTGCGTTTTTTTATTTTAACTTGAAATGATAATATTACTGTGATATAATAATAAAAAAAGAAAGAAGGTATACATATGAAAAGGATTTTATTATTAGTTTTGGTTATTATCTTTCTGCAGCACACAGTACTTGCCACAAGCTTCCGCGGAGACTTTCTTG
>JAZNGL010000055.1:0-4619 GCA_045576435.1 Clostridia bacterium | reverse complement strand
GAAACATGTTGTCTTCCTAAGACCGCTTGGCCTCCGACTTAGCATCATATTATCAATAATATCCATGTTGCCGACAAGGCCCATTCCAAGTCTGTCTTCAGGAACAAACGAAAGTCTCACGCCCAAATCACGAATTTCCATTGGCGTTTTGTCCACAAGGCTTTCTTCCTCGCCTGTTTTCGGGTCAAAATAGGTTATTTTTCCGCTATCAACATGCTGAAGTCCCGCGATTGACTCAATTAATTCTCTCTGTCCGCTTCCTGCAATGCCCGCAATACCCAAAATTTCACCCGAATATGCGGTGAACGAAACATTATTCAAAAGCTTAACGCCCTCATAATTCACGCAGTTCAGGTTTTCAACCTTGAGTCTCTCGGTTATGTTTTGCGGCTCACTTCTTTCGATATTCAGTGAAATCTTTTTGCCAACCATCATTTCTGTAAGCTCATTTTCTGAGGTTTCGGCAGTGTTTACCGTGCCGATATATTCACCCTTTCTGAGAACAGCAACCCTATCTGAAATCTCAAGCACCTCGTTAAGTTTATGAGTTATGATGATTATTGCCTTTCCGTCATTTTTCATGTTTCTGAGAACCGCAAAAAGCTTTTTGGTTTCTTGTGGAGTCAGAACGGCGGTTGGCTCATCAAGGATAAGAATGTCGGCGCCACGATAAAGAACTCTTATAATTTCAACCGTCTGCTTTTCAGAAACAGACATTTCATATATTTTCTTTGTTGGGTCAATTATAAAGCCATATCTATCAGCAATCTCTTTTACCTTTTTCTCGGCAGTGGCGATATCGAATTTACCCACATCGTCAAGACCAAGAATTATATTTTCCGTAGCGGTGAAAACATCAACAAGCTTAAAATGCTGATGAATCATTCCTATTTTATAGTCAAAGGCATCCTTTGGTGAACGGATAACAACTTCTTCACCATCAATAAAAATCTGTCCGTCGTCAGGGAAATATATTCCTGAAATCATGTTCATGAGAGTTGTTTTTCCGCTTCCGTTTTCACCAAGCACAGATAAAATCTCGCCTTTATTAACACTCATGCAGATATTCTTGTTTGCGACAACTGAGCCAAAGCTCTTGGTTATGTTTTTTAATTCAATCGCTACCTTAGACATAGCCTTCCTCCTAAAATTAGTTTTTCGTTTTAAAAAAAACGCAAAGCTTTTTTCTGTGTGTTTTTTAAAACGAACCCCCCCTCATGTTTGGGCAAGCTTGTCCCGCATGAGGGGGGGGAATAAATCGTTTATTATTTTATTGTGATGCCATCGATATCGATGTCAAAATAAGGAGCTGAACGATATTCTGACTCATGGAAATATCCATCAGCAACAACCTCTGTATCAGGTGTGAATGCTGCATCAGAATCAACATCTGCTTTATATGTTGTTAATTCTGCACCATTAACTGTGAAAGTTTTTGTGTCATACACTTTGATTTCACCGCTAATAAGCTTTTCTGTAACTTCATCAAGCTTTTCTTTTGTGCCTTTTGCTGCAACCTTCTCATTAAGGCCAAGGATTTGAACAACGCCTTCCTTAAGACCGCCGCAGAAATCCTGTGTGATTTCTGTGCCTTCTGCCACAGACTTAACAAGATGTTCAAAATATGGCTGCCAGTTAATCTTTGAAGAAACTAAAGCTGTGTTTGGTCCCCATTCACGTGTGTCGAGGTTATATGCGATGTTTGGAACGCCTGCCTCTTCACAAGCCTTTGGAGCACCCTCAGAATCTGCATGCTGACTGATGAGAACGCAACCGTCTGCCATCAAAGCATTAGCTGTTTCTTTTTCAGCTGCTATATCAAACCAAGAGTTAGTGAATTTAACATCCATTGTTGCGGTTGGGCAAACTGATTTTGCACCAAGATAGAAAGATGTGTAACCAGATTTAACCTCAGCATAAGGATATGCACCAACATAACCAATCTTTGCCTTATCTGCCGTAATCTTTCCGCTTTCAATCATTTCATTAAGTTTAAGACCTGCTGCAACACCAACGAGGAAACGTCCCTCATAAATTGATGCAAAAGCATTGTAGAAATTCGGAAGCTTTTCTGTGTGAGCCTTTGTTCCTGTTGCGTGAGCAAAAATAACATCAGGGACCGCTTTTGCATCCTGGATTATGAAATCTTCATGACCAAAGCTATCTGCAAAGATAACATCACAACCTGCATCAACAAAGTCTGCTGCCGCTTCATAGCACTCATTAGACTCAGGAATGTTTGTTTTGAACATAACCTGCTCATCTGTGAGACCTAAAGCCTTTTTAGCTGCAGTTGCTGCATCCATAAAGTTCTTGTCGTAAGTTGAGTTCTCGTCATGAAGGAAAATGAAACCAATCTTGAAATCCTTCATAGCGTCATCGCTAACAGCAGTTTTTTCATCGTTCGCACCACAACCAACAAGTGCAACGCATGAGATAAGCATAACTGTTGCCATCAATAATGAAATAATTTTTTTCATAGGAAAATACCTCCCGCCTCTCGGCATATTTTTTTATGTAAAATTTTTTTACATCAAGATATTAAAATATGAAGCATTAATTATTGTAACAATCCTGTAACAATTATATCATCAAGGGCAAAAAATGTCAACAAAAGATGAAATATTTATTTAACGAAAAACAATTTCACCGTTTGCCTTCATTTCTTCAATTATTGCAAGCGATTCAACATGAATTCCCTTGGAACGAATTAAATCACCGCCGCGTTGGAAGCCCTTTTCAATGACAATGCCCGCTCCCGCAATATTAGCTCCTGCACTCTCCACAAGCTCAATCAAGCCTTCCAATGCGCAACCATTCGCTAAAAAATCATCAATAATTAAAACACTATCTTTATCACTTAAAAAATCTTTTGCCACAATGATATCATAAACTCTACCATGGGTAAAAGATTCAACTTTGCTCGTGTATATATCTCCCGCAATGTTCTTTGTTTGGCTTTTTTTTGCAAAAACAACGGGCACATCAAAATAACGTGCAACAATACACGCAATTCCGATTCCCGATGCTTCTATCGTGAGAATTTTAGTTATGTTTTCACTTTCAAAACGCTTTTTAAATTCCTTACCGATTTCTTCAAACAGACCAATATCCATCTGATGATTTAAAAAACTGTCAACCTTTAGAACATTGCCATCCTTAACCACGCCATCGGTTAAAATTTTATTCTTAAGTAGCTGCAAAGAAAACACGCTCCTTTTTAATATGATAAATTATAGCACAGTCTTTATTCTTTTGCAAGATTTTTTACTAAATTTCTCAGACCTCTTCCAAAAATCTCCTGAAAATCTTAATTTATCATTTATACAGACAAGAATACAAAACATTCCGCAGCCTTGGCTGATAATATTCTTCCTGAGGATTGAGCATGTGATGTGCATAGAAATATGAAAAGTTAGTGTCTGGGTCAACCATCATTGTGGCACCTGCCGCACCACCCCATCCAAACTCGCCGATTGAGCCGTTTGAGCCGCTTTTCGCTACGTCAATCATTGTTCTAACACCAAGCCCGTAGCCATAGCCTTTAAGCTGCGACCACGAAAATGTTTCACTCTGCTTGGGCGAAAGCTGATTTGTCCTGAGCAAATCTATTGTGCCTTTTCCTAAAATATATTCACCATTCGGGCATTTCCCGCCGTTTGCAAGCGCACCGCCGAGCTTTGCATATTCCCGCACCGAAGTAACAATTCCTGCACCGCCGCTATCATATCCCTCTCCAAATTCCCATTTTGGCTTTCCGTCTGTTTTAACCCATTTGCCTTCCTTGTTTCCTGAGCAAACCTGAGCTTTAACAATATCGTCTGTCAGATCCTCTGTTTCATATCTATATTCACTTGCCATACGGCTGAATATCTCGTCGTTTCTATGATAATATAAATCCTTGACACCAAGTGGCTCAAAAATATGCTTTTTGACATATTCCGAAAATCTTTCCCCGGAAATAATTTCAATCACTGCCCCAAGAACATCATGACAAAGGCTATAGTTCCATCTCTCGCCCGGTTCAAATATGAGCGGAGCAGACGCAATATGCTTTGCAACCACGCAAGTGTCCATCTTGCCGTTAGTTTCTTTTTTCACAATATCAAACCAGTCGCCGATTTGATATGTTAATCCTGCAGTCATGGTGAACAAATGCCGCAATGTGATTGGTTTTTCTGCCTTTCTCATTTCACCGTTTTTATCTTTGATATACATTTCACGATATTCGGGGATAAAATCGTAAAGCGGATCGTCAAGCAAGAATAATCCTTTTTCATATAGTTGAAGTGCTGCAACAACGGTTGAAACCTTTGAGCAGGAATATATATTTATTAATTCATCACCGCGCATCGGCACATTGTTTTCAACATCTGAATATCCCGTGCTATGAAAAAAAACTTCCTCACCATTGTGATAAACAGATATAGCATTACCAGGTATTCGCCAATCCGTTAAATGCTTTATAAACTCTTTGGTGTTTGAAAAATCCATAATAATTCTCCCTTCTACGATTACTAAAATTATATATCCTTTTCATTTAAAAGTCAATTACTTTTCATTTATTAATTTTATTTGACTTTGTTAATATTTTCACTTGCTTTTTGGGGATAATTATG
>JAZNGL010000054.1:0-6372 GCA_045576435.1 Clostridia bacterium | reverse complement strand
ATATTTATTTAAGGAGAATTTTTTATGAAAACAGTCGGTCTGATTACTGAATATAATCCGTTTCATAACGGTCATCAATTTCATATTGAAAAAACACGAGAAATCTGCCAGGCGGATGCAGTTATTGCTCTTATGAGCGGTAACTATGTTCAACGTGGAGACGTTGCAATCTTTAACAAATCTGCTCGTGCCATCGCCGCAATAAAAGGCGGTGCAGACCTTGTTTTGGAGTTGCCAACCGTCTGTGCCATGCAATCTGCTGAGTTTTTTGCAAAGAACTCTGTCTTTTTGCTGAATGCTTTGGGGTGTGTTGATTTTATCTCTTTTGGTGTAGAAAATAATAATATTGAGCTTATCAAGAGCATCTCGGATTTGCTCATCAACGAGCCTGTTGATTTTTCAAACCGATTAAAAGATTTATCTTCGTCGGGCGTTTCTTTTCCATTAGCACGGAAAACTGCAATAAGTGAATTTTTAGGCAAAGAGGCAGGAAACTTTATTTCAGAGCCGAATAACATTCTTGCCGTTGAATATTGCAAAGCATTAAAACTTCAGAATTCCGGCATAACCCCTATTGCAATTTCACGAAAAGGCGTGGGACATAATTCAGAAGCGGCATCTTCTTGTTTTGCCTCTGCAACACATATACGGGGTTTGCTTGAGAATGGGAGTTTTGATGAAGCTTTTTCATATATGCCCGTTTTTTGCAAGGATATATTCAAAAATGAAAAGAAACATTCCATAAAAAATATGGAAAAGGCTATTATTTCCAATATAATTAAAACATCTGCCGAGCAATTGAAAAACACTCCTGACGTCACTGAAGGCATTGAAAATCGCATAAAAGCAAAAGCTCTTATCGCAACCAGTATAGACGCTCTCGCAGACGAAATAAAAACCAAACGTTACACTCACAGCAGAATACGTCGGATTTTGCTTTCTGCTTATCTTGGAATTACTGATTGTGACCGCAACGCTCTTCCACCATATATAAAGATTCTTGCACATAACGAAACAGGGCAACAACTTATTCAACAAATAAAAAAAGCGGCATCTCTGCCGCTCGTTAGAAATACTTCGCAAATAAATAAGCTTAACAACCCTGCTCTAAAACAATTTTGGGAACGTGAACGTGTTTTTGATACACTTTATGATTTCTTTTGATTTTTAATTCTTTCCCAATATTCCTTTGCAGCTTGTTCGGTTCTATTACTACCATATTCATAGTATTTTTTGTTTTTTATTTTGTCGGGCAGATATTGCTGCTCAACATAATGATTTGGATAATCATGGGGATAGAGATAGTTCTGTCCCTTTTTTAATTCTCCCTCACCATCATAGTGTTTATTCTGCAGTTGTCGTGGTATTTCACCCGTATCCATGTTCGAGATATCTTCAATTGCAGCATTCAGTGCCATATATGCTGAATTCGATTTTGGTGCTGTTGCTAACAAAATCGCCGCATCGGCAAGCGGTATTCTCGCCTCAGGAAGTCCAAGCATCAACGCGCTATCCACGCAAGCCTTAACAATTGGAATTGCTGTTGGATAAGCAAGTCCAACATCCTCTGCTGCAATAACCAGAAGACGTCGGCAAGCCGTTTGCAAATCCTCTGCCACAATTAATCTTGCAAGATAATGTACTGCCGCATCGGGGTCTGAGCCTCTTATTGATTTTTGCAAAGCACTCATCACATCATATTGGCTATCCCCGGCTTTGTCATATCTGAATGCCCTTTTTTGAGTGCATTGTTCAGCCGTCTGCATATCAATTTTAATGTTGCCGTCTTTATCAGGCACCGAATATATGATTGCAAGTTCTAATGAATTAAGTGCCTTTCTCACATCCCCATTTGACATCTCAGCAATATGCAATGCAGCATCATTATCAAGCGAGACCTCAACTCCGTTAAAATCCTCCCTGATGAGTTCAATTCCTCTTTCGAGTGCCTTCACTATTTCCTTTGAGGGAACAGCTTTAAACTCAAATACAACTGAACGACTTAAAATTGCATTATAAACATAAAAATATGGATTTTCTGTTGTGCTTGCAATAAGTGTAATTTTGCCATTCTCAGTATATTCAAGAAGTGATTGTTGTTGCTTTTTATTAAAGTTTTGTATCTCATCCAAATAGAGTATAATGCCATTTTCCGCATCAATACCCTCTGTCTGGGCGCAAATATTCCTTACATCTGCAACAGAAGCAACGGTTGCATTCAATTTATAAAGAGTCTTCTTGCTTATTTTAGCAAGAATATTTGCAACCGTCGTTTTTCCTGTTCCTGACGGACCATAAAAAATCATATTTGGAATATCGCCCTTTTGCGCAATTCCACTTAAAACCTTTCCATCACCTATTATATGATTTTGACCAACCACCTCAGAAAGTGACTGTGGTCTTAATCTGTCTGCAAGCGGCTTATTCATAAAGCGGATACTTTTTGCAAAGAGCTGCAACTCTCTTTGTTGCCTCATCTTTATTGTTTTCAAAATCACAAATAACCATGTTTATGATTTGTGCAATTTCTCTCATGTCATCTTCTTTAAATCCCCTTGTTGTAACTGCCGGTGCGCCAAGACGCAATCCGCTTGTAACAAATGGGCTTTGCGGGTCATTAGGAATGGTATTTTTATTAGCAGTTATTCCAATTTCATCAAGATTATGTTCAACCTCTTTACCGGTAAGACCTTTCTTCGATAAATCAACAAGCATCAGATGGTTGTCCGTTCCGCCGGAAACGATATCGATTCCAAGGCTGATTAATTCATCACAAAGAGCCTTTGCGTTTTTCTTGATTTGAAGCTGATATTCTTTAAATTCAGCTGAAAGTGCTTCTTTAAAGCAAACTGCCTTAGCAGCAATAACATGCATAAGCGGGCCACCCTGAGAACCAGGGAACACTGCCTTATTTATTGCAGCTCCCAATTCTTCTTTACAAAGAATAAGGCCTCCTCTTGGTCCTCTTAAAGTTTTGTGAGTTGTTGTTGTGACAACATCTGCATAAGGAACAGGGCTTGGATGAAGACCTGCTGCAACCAAACCTGCAATATGTGCCATATCAACCATGAGATATGCTCCAACCTCATCTGCAATCTCACGGAATTTTGCAAAATCAATTTCACGAGCATATGCGCTCGCTCCGGCCAGAATCATTTTTGGCTTATGTTCAAGAGCAAGACGTCTTACTTCATCATAGTCTATCTTATGAGTAACAGAGTCAACTCCATATGGAACAACATTAAAATATTTTCCCGAAACATTAACCGGTGAACCATGGCTAAGATGACCACCATGAGCCAGATTCATTCCAAGATAAGTATCGCCTGACTCCATCAGTGCAAAAAATGCCGCAAAGTTTGCCTGCGCGCCGGAATGTGGCTGCACATTTGCAAATTCAGCGCCAAAAAGTTTTTTAGCTCTTTCTCTTGCCAAATCCTCAACTATATCAACATATTCGCAACCGCCATAATATCTTTTTCCCGGATATCCCTCAGCATATTTATTAGTAAGAGGTGTTCCCATTGCCTCCATAACAGCAGGGCTAACAAAGTTTTCAGATGCTATTAGTTCAATTTTGCTTCTTTGTCTGCCTAATTCTTTTTTTATAGCCTCCGCAACTTCAGGGTCGGCTTTCATAACATTTTCTAATTCAAACATCTTAATTTCTCTCCTCTTGTATATTTACAAATCTTCACTTTTATATTATACTAAAAAAAGATACTATTTGCAAGGGGGTAAATTAATTTGATTGAATATGTTGAAAAAAAACGTATTTTGGCAATGAAAATTATTGATATTTTCAATGAAATATATAGCGACGCTGATTGCACCCTTGATTATTTTTCACCTCTTCAGCTTTTGATTGCAACTCAGCTCGCAGCGCAATGCACCGATGCACGAGTTAATCTTGTTACTCCTGCTCTGTTTAAAAGATACCCGACAGTTTATGATTTTGCTGCAGCAGATGAGGCAGAGCTCATGGAGTTTATACGTTCCACAGGCTTTTTCAGAAACAAAGCAAAAAACATTATTGCTTGTTGCAAAAAATTAGTTTCTGATTTTGGTGGTGAAGTTCCAAAAACCATGGATGAACTCCTTTCTCTTCCAGGTGTTGGAAGAAAAACCGCAAATCTTGTTTTGGGTGATTCCTTTGGAATCCCCGGAATTGTTGTTGATACCCATGCAACACGTCTTGCAAACCGCATGGGCCTCACTAAAAACAAGGACCCTTATAAAATTGAACTTGACTTATTAAAAATTATCCCGCCTGAATTTCAATCATCTTTTTGTCATCAACTGGTTTTTCATGGCAGAAAATATTGCAATGCAAGAAAGCCAAATTGTGATGCTTGTCCCATAAAAGAACTGTGTCCCAAAATCGGTGTGAAATAATAAACATAACCGCATTTGCGAATAAACGCAAATGCGGTTTCTTTAATCTTTTTATTCTCCATATTCTCTGTTAATCAATTCAAGCCTTGAAACCGAAACCTCATATGCTGTTTTGTTTTCTGTTTCTGTTTCACTGATTTTCTTTTGATAATCCCGACTTTGAATTCTCCCCTGTATCACAACATTATCCCCGACATTTAACTTTTCGGCAAACTTCGCATTTCTGCCCCATGCAATGCACGGAATATAGTCAGACTTATTATATGAACGATTAACCGCAAGTAAAATATCTGCGATTTCTCTTCCAAACGGGGTTGTTCTATAAATCGGCTGTTTACATATGTAGCCGTTAAGATAAATTGAATTTAAATTTTCTTCTTCAATAGATATTATTTCTATGTCTTTCACAAAAACTGTTAAAATAAGTCTGTTGCCAATATTGGTGAAATTATTATAGGACCTGAATTGCCCTTTAATTGCAACTCTTGTTCCAATTGAAATTTCAACACCTGTTAAAAATTTTTCCGATATAGTAACTCTGATAATATCCTCAGTGTCACTCAGTCTTGAAACACTAAGCAAAAATGTATAGAATATTTCCTCATAAACCTCGTGTGAAAAGCTTAGCTCCGACACCACTGTTCCAACAACATGTGCTTTATTGTTATCTTTATAATTTCCAATATTCAATTTAATTCACTCCCCAAAGTTTCTGATAGTAATTGCCACATACATTATTATATTCAATTTCCGCACTTTTAGAACTATTGGCTTAAATATATTTATCAAACATAGTTATTGGTATTCTAATTTTAAAATCCTTGAATATATCTTAAATAGATGCCCGATTGTCCGTTGTCGGGTATTTCAATCAAACATTACGGGCAGAAAGGTAAGTATTATTTATGAGAATTTTTGTTATGAGTAAAAAAACAGGGATACTATATGCATTATTGGTCGTTCTTTTAGCATCCCTGGTTTACATAGGAAAAAACGATAGTTTAATGGTTGCGGGAGGGCAACGTGATTTGCCTATTTACTGTGTTCAAAAGCCCGATACTGAAAAAATAATTTCAATCAGTTTTGATGCCGCCTGGGGTAATGAAGATACTGGCAAACTAATTGAAATACTCAATAACTATAACGTTAAAACAACCTTTTTTGTGGTTGGTGGTTGGGTTGATAAATTCCCCGAATCGGTGAAACAGCTTTCGGATGCGGGTCACGAAATTATGAACCACTCAAACACTCATCCTCACATGACACAAATCCCCATTGAAAAAATGAAAGAAGAAGTTCAAAAATGTGATGAAAAAATTATGAATATTACGGGAGTCAAACCAAATCTCTTCCGTGCACCATATGGCGACTATAACAACGATGTTGTTCAAACGCTGCGCGAGATGGGGCACTATACTATTCAATGGGACGTTGATAGTCTTGATTGGAAAAATCTTTCCCCAAACGAAATCACAGAACGTGTTCTGAAAAAAGTGAAACCCGGCTCAATTGTCCTTTTCCACAACGCTGCACTTCACACACCGGAAGCTCTTCCAAAAATTCTTGAAAGCTTACAAAAGGATGGTTATTCTATTGTCCCAATTTCTCAACTGATTATGAAAGAAAACTTTAAAATCGATTCCACTGGAATGCAAATTCCTGTCGAAAAGCCTAAAGAAACAACGGATGCTTCAAATCCTCAAAAAATTGAATAAACCCTAAAAAAACAGATGCTTTATTTAAGCATCTGTTTCTCTTATCTTATAATCAATTTCTCTTTCAACCCTGAATATCTCATCTGAATGTTATCATTGTCGACAAATTTCTTCAATATTTCCTCTTTCCCCACTAGCACAACAAGGCTTTTGGCGCGGGTTATCGCCGTATATAACAAGTTTCTTGTCACAAGTAGTCGATGCGTGTCAAATATCGGCATTATTATAACATCAAACTCACTTCCCTGACTTTTATGAACCG
>JAZNGL010000053.1:0-15675 GCA_045576435.1 Clostridia bacterium | reverse complement strand
CGGCTCTCACCAGGCTTTACAAGAATTGGAAAGGAAACATTACTATTACATATTACTTCGCTGGCAAAATCAGCTTCTTCGTATTCAGGAATAATGTCTATGTCATTTTTACGGCAGTATTGTTTAAATAGATTCTTGTCGGTCAAAATTTCAAATTGCTCTTTCGTTCCAAAACAAGGAAGGTTCAATCTTTCGCATATTTGTTGATACGGTTTTTGACAGGCATCAAGCGATGTTGAAATTACTCCATCTATTTTTTCTCTCTTGCACATTTCCACAATTTCATCAATATCTGTAATATTATGCATATAAAATTTGTCCGCAATTTGTTTCGCAGGTGCTTTTTCATAAGGCAGATAATCTGTTACATAAGTTATCACTCCTAAATCTTTAGCCGCCTCAACAAGCTTACAATGTTGGAACGCACCTCCAATAATCAAAAGTTTTTTCCCTTTTAACTTTTTCATAAACACACCCTTTTAATCTTTCTTATAGCAAGCAGTATCAATTCTCCACTTGATTCTTCTTACCTATTTTTCTCTTTACTTTTGCCAATATCCCTGACAAGCCTTTATATTTAAGTGCAAGAAAAACCCCCTCTATCCCTCTGAAAAAGACACGGATAGGACGATTCCTGCCAAGGACCTTTTCTTCATACTTCTTATACTCTCCGTCAGCTATCATATACTTTGGATGATTAAGCGGAAAATCGTATTCATATGTTTTCATATTGAAAATTTTACGGATTGCACGAGGCATAAGCTTATATTCCGATGCATGTGCACTGTCCTCTGTGCAACCAATATTGGACATCATATTGTATTTAGGTATGATGTAAAGCTGATTCTGACTGTGTACAGAAAATCTATTAAGGAACTCTCCGCCCGGAACATGTCCGCCGAACTTAGGATTTTGGGCGTATCCGTAAACAGTTTTTAAAAATTCCTTATCTCTTATTTCTCGTTTCAAAAGTCCTATAATGTAAGGATCGTCTGAATATTCAAGTTCACTATCACGCTGCAAAAAAGCACGCTTCCATGTTGCCTGTCCCCAAATAGGTCCGCGCTCTGCAAAAATATAGTCTGAGCTGGCCTTATCCCACACGCCTGCATAGTTCATGGCACAAATAACATGAACTCGCATATCATCCTTATATTTTTCCAAAAGCTCCGCACAATATCTGAAATAGCATACGGATGGAATCTGGTCATCCTCAAGAAAAATACAGCGATCAACCGTAGACCAAATAAGGTCAGCCCCTTTACGACTCATTGTATAAAGTCCACGATTTTCTTCCTCATAAATTTTGTAAACGGTACATTCCCAATCTATCTCGTTCTCAAATATCTCACGATTTTTTCTTATAGCTTCCCACTCTTTTTCATTTCTTCCGCCATCTGAAACCAAAAACATTATAGACGGACGGGCCTCTTTCAGGACCTCAAATTGTTTTCTCTGACAATTCGGTCTTATCCATACATTAACCCGAACTGGAACATCTACCAAAAACGGTTTTAGATTTTCCATAATCCCTTCACCCTTACTTTTTATTTTTTCTATCTCTCTTTAAAACTCTCATAACATACTGGAAGAACTGTCTCTTTTCCTCATTTTTAAAATAGAGAGAGCCAAACACAGCTGTGTATATTGCAATCACAACAACACCCTTAACAATCACACCGAGCCAACCTTCTATATGTATCAAGTCAGAGCAAATCAGCCCAAGAGATATAGTTAATATATAGCATGGTACAGCACGCAAATAACAACTCTTATAAAATGCAAACATATTTATCCCAGCCTTGACCTGATATACATAATTCATATATGCAAGATTAACAAGAGAGGTAACTGCCGTTCCTATGCAAACGCCAAACGCTCCAATATAGAGCGAAAGTATATATGAAATAGCCAATCCTATCGGTGCCGTGACAATCATACACAAGGCGTGATACTTGATAAGTTTTTTTGCTATAACAGTAGTGTTTGCAATTTGCTGTGTTGCAGATATAAGCGTCGGAATAAGTATCAAGATGGCACAATAATATGTTTTTGCATATTCCGCACCGTGCATCCAGGTAGTCATAAAATCTTTACCAACACAAACGAATCCAATGAAAATCAGGCTCAAAAATACAAGCTGATACCGTCCTACCTTGACCATTAGGTTTGAAATGCTTTCTTCTTTCTTATTCGCTATGTATTTTGATATCCTTGGCAAAAACAAACCATTTACTGCCGCAGCTATACTATAAAAATATCCTTCTATGACTGTCGCAGGAGTATAAAGACCAATTTCTTTTGCATTGGTGGTTATTCCAAGCACCGACGGAGCAAAGCTATGCGTGAAACGCTGCATAATACTTACCACTGTTGCCCAAATCGTAAAACTAAAAAGTGATTTATATAAAGCCTTGTTACCAGCCTTAAAATCGGGCTTTATAGGCACATTTTTCCTGACTATATATTGCTTTACCGCAATAGTTAATAATCCCCCTGCTGCATTTGCAGCCACTACCCATACAACATTTGCAGAAAAGCAAAGAGCAATAACAACAAGTGCAACCGTTGACACCTTGGAAATCAAATCACATATCTTAAGCTGTATAAATTTCTCATATGCATTAAGAATTCCATTAAGTGGTGAAAACGGAAAAGAAATAATGTTAAATCCAGCGACTATAATGTATAGTATTTTAAACTGTTCAATCTGGTCGGAAGTTAGTCCTTTATATATTGAGCCAAGTAAAAAATAGACAATCGAAAGGACTGCAACTACAACTATATCTATACTGAGATAGAGTTTAAAAATAACGCCCAGTATTTCATCAACCTTGTCTTGGCGCCCCTCTGCCCTGTACTTTGCAACAAATCTCGAAACAGCTGAGCCAAGTCCAAAGTCAAGCATAAATATACTGATCAATGATATAGCAAGAGTGTATAGTCCATGGTTATCTATACCAATTCTATCCTTCATCCACGGAGTATACAAAAGGCCGAGTGTAATATTCAATCCAAGCGCCAAATAAGAGATAACTGCGCCCATTTTAATTTGGTCAATTTTAACTTTTTTCATATATACGCTTTCCTCTCGTAACGGATCTTTCTGTTACTAAAAGTTTTTCGAAGATAAAGCAAAATCAATCTTCCAAAACATATTAATAATAGCATAGCATATTTAAACAAATATTTCAATAGTTTTGCCAACTTTTTATATGAGTTGCAATACAAAATGCGTATTTAATCATTCGTTTATTAAAAAACATATTCAACTCGAATACAATTTTTTATATTTATAAATTATCACTATATAATATTTCTATTTGGCATCCCTGCTATATCAATAAATGTTATCTATTTAAAATTATACAAGCTTTCTGTTTCTTGGTTTCTATATTCATGCTTTTCATAGTAGCCTATGAGCGTACCGTCATCATCACGAAGTGCAACCATATAAATATCTTTGTTTTCTTTATCGTCATGATATGTATAAATTATGTTATTATCGCTACTCTCTTTAAACCAGCTAACAACTTTATCTATCATTTCATTGGCTTTTTGAGGGTGACATTCCTTGATGCTGTTACCTGTTAAATCCTTATGATAACGCTTTATTGCAGACGGATTCATATACACAACAATATCTCTCATGTTACAAATCACAATTGGTGCGGTATCGATATCTAATATGCTTTTAAATAATTTATTTATCATTTTATTTCTCCGTTTTTTATTTTTCACAATAATTATACTACAATTTTGTAAGTATGACAATAAATATTTTGTCATAAACACCTCCCCCTCAACCTTATATGAGATAAACTATTTACATTTATTCCAGATAAACCTTTTTAAACCACGCGACCATTATATGAAAAAGTGCCATAATTTTTGAATTACAGCACCTTTTATATTTACTTAAACTTTTGCATATATATTTTCAGTTATAAATTGCAGCATAAATATTATCAGTTGAGATTTCCAAAAGCGTTTTTTTGCTATGCTCGCATTTTTTGCCAATTGATACATCAACATACACCACTTCATTTTGACTTTTGCGAACAAACTTTATAAAATCATTGCCAACTTCCTGAAAAATAATATCTCCACAATTAATGGCTTTGTTTTCATTTTTTAAAAATATTAATTCTTTATAGAAATTCTTTAATGAGGCGTCTTGCTTTTCCCACTGAAAAAAGCATCGGTTTAAAGGGTCTTCAAAGCCCTCCATCCCTATTTCATCTCCATAATAAATAGACGGATTCCCCGGAAGAGTAAACTGCAGCAGTGCCGAAGCTTTAGCAAGACTCAAAGCTCTTTCAAAATCTTTTCCCGATAGTCTGAAGTTTGCTTTTTCTGTCTTGTTCATACCCTCCCCTTTTTGTGAAAGTGTTGTGATAATTCTTGGTGTATCGTGAGTTGAGAGAAGATTCATCAAGCAATCTAAAACCGGACGAGGATAATTTTCAACAATCGTCATTATTTTGTCTTTAAAGTCCTTGCCGGTTATTTTGCCCGTTACAAAATCCAAAATTGCGTTTCTGAAAGGATAATTCATCACTGAATCTAATTCCATATTAGAAAAATATTTTCTCCGTTTGCTGTAACTTATCTTATTTGAGGCATCTTCCCAAACTTCACCCAAAAGGATGGCATCGGGTTTGACATCTTTTATTTTTTTATAAAACGCCGCAATAAACTCATCAGGAAGTTCATCTGCGACATCAAGCCGAAAACCATCTGCACCGAGTTTCAACCAATGACAAATCACACTATCCTCTGAATATATTATATAATCCATATAGCTTTGGTTGAGTTCATTAACACAAGGTAATGTATCAATACCCCACCACGAAGTATATCTATGAGGATATTCCTCAAATTGAAACCATTCTCTATAAGGAGAATCAGGATTGCTCACCGCACCATTGCCAAAAATATTTTCCGCGTCAAAATAGATACTATTACTGCCCGTATGAGAAAAAACACCGTCTAAAATAATTTTTATATCAAGTTTATGCGCCTCTTGACATAATATTTTAAAATCCTCTTCACTTCCAAGCAATGGGTCAATTTTTTTGTAATTTGCCGTATCATATCGATGGTTTGAATATGCCATAAAAATAGGATTAAGATATATTACGCCTATTCCCATATCTTTTATATATGGGAGCTTTTGCACAATTCCCATTAGATTTCCGCCAAAAAAATCATTGTTTGTTATTCGTCCATTTTCATCAGGCAAATACAAAGGCGTTTCATTTAAATCCTCATGAAGTTGATAAGGCGTAAGTTTTTCTTTAATATTAACATCACCGAATTTTGCAAATCTGTCGGGGAAAATCTGATACATAACCCTGCCCTTAAAATCACTTGGAGTATCAAAATTTTTATCAAAGCAAGTAATTTGCCATAAATCACCATGAGCAATATTCGTATCATCGCCTTGCTTAAATAAGTCAAACGACTCATTTTTTGTTGTAATATTAAAATAATAAAAATAAAGGTCGCAGGCAAAGAGTGAAAATTGCGTGGTATACACATCATAATCACCGTCTGTTTTTTCAAAGATAAATGGCACTGTCATTTTAATTCCACTTTCGGAATTGATGCAAAGGCATACTCCCTCTGTCTGGCAACTAATTGGAATTTTTATTCGTAAAGTGCATAATTCATTTTGTCTTAAACAGCCAAATGGAGATTTATAATATTCATTTTTACTATCATATAATATTCGCATTATTTTCACCATTTAATAAAATTATGACTCAAAAGTTTCACCTTCTGTCTAACATTTTAACACTCAATATTCCAAATTTTATCTGCATACTCTTTGATAGCTCTGTCTGAAGAAAAAATCCCTGCCTTTGCTATATTGACCAATGACATGCGGGTAAAGTCAAGCTTTGAGCGATAGGCCTTTTCAACTTCTTCATGAGCTCTTTTATAATCATCAAAGTCAGCCAAAATCATATATCTGTCTGCAGCACCAAAATTATTTGTTAAAAGTGAGCGTTTAATATCATCAAATTTAACTCCTAAGACGCCCGATGTCAGCATATCAATAACGGCTTTTAGTTCCGGATTATTATTCATATAATCCATAGGGTTATAGCCTTTTTGCCAAAGTTCATCCACCTCATCTGCACGAAGACCAAAAAGAAACATATTTTCATCTCCCACACATTCGTGAATCTCAACATTGGCACCATCTAACGTTCCCAAAGTAACCGCGCCATTAATCATAAGCTTCATATTGCCCGTTCCGGATGCTTCTTTACCTGCAATAGAAATCTGTTCAGAAATTTCTGCTGCAGGAATAATAATCTCAGCAAGAGAAACCTTATAGTCTTCAATAAAAACAACCTTAATCTTATCATTAACCTCGGGGTCAGAATTAATCATATCTGAAACCGCAACAATCAAACGGATAATTTGTTTAGCCATAAGATAGCCCG
The DNA here is from genome assembly GCA_045576435.1 of Clostridia bacterium. GTDB lineage: Bacteria > Bacillota > Clostridia > Monoglobales > Monoglobaceae > CAKSIW01. The sequence goes on along the minus strand of JAZNGL010000053.1, from coordinate 9,217 downwards.
ATGATGCCTTTGCTGCAAATATAAATGTTCTGGGAACATAATCATCTTTGGGATTATTTTTAATTTTGTTATAAAGATATAATATATGAAACACATTCAAAAGCTGACGCTTATATTCATGAAGACGTTTAGCCTGAATATCAAAGATGGAGTTGGTGTCAACATTAATACCATTTGCCTTTGCAATATAATTTGCAAGACGAAGCTTATTGCTTTGCTTAATTTCACAAAGCTTGTTTAATACACCACTATCATCTGCGTATTTTAAAAGTTTTTCAAGTTCATTACTATCTCGTTTAAAGTCGTTCCCAATCAATTCACAAATATACTCCGTAAGCTCCGGATTAGCTTGACATAGCCATCTTCTGTATGCAATACCATTTGTTACATTTGTAAATTTATCATTATCAATATTATAATAATCCCTGAAAATACCTGTTTTTAATATATCGCTATGAAGTTTTGAAACTCCGTTTACCTTGTGACATGCGGCCAAGCAAAGGTTTGCCATGCGAATTTCTCCATGGGCAATTATTGCCATATAATCAATTTTAGCAACATCCCCCGGATAAATTGTATAAAGTCGTTCAACTATACGACGATTAATTTCGCATGTTATCTGATAAATTCTTGGGATCTGTTTTTTGAATAGATTTTCATCCCAACGTTCAAGCGCCTCACTCATAACAGTGTGGTTTGTATAGGTCAAAGTTTCACAAGTAATTTTCCATGCATCGTCCCAACCGTAATCATATTCATCTATAAGAATTCGCATAAGTTCCGGCACACAAAGAGCGGGGTGTGTATCATTAATATGAATAGCAACTTTCTCGGAAAGATTGTCCAATTTACCATAGTGCTTCAGGTGACTTTTTATAATACTTTGAAGCGATGCACTAACAAGCAAATACTGCTGCTTTAATCTGAGGATTTTCCCTGCAACATGCTCATCTGCAGGATAAAGAACCTTTGAAATAACCTCTGCCCTATTATTCTCTTCAAGTGATTTTGCATAATCTCCACGAGAAAAAGCCGCCATATCAAACCGATTAGTTGATTTTGCACTCCAAAGTACAAGCTTATTGACCGCATCTGTGTCATAACCTGAAATATACATATCATATGGCAAAGCAATCACAGAATCATAGTTAGTGTGTGCAATCCTGAGTTTACCATTGTCATCCCAGGCATTAACCTCTCCGCCAAACTTTACTTCAACACCCTCATCTTCTCTTGGATTAAGCCAGACATCACCCATACTTAGCCAATCATCAGGAAATTCCATCTGCCATCCGTCAACAATTTTTTGCTTGAAAATTCCAAATTCATATCGAATTGAAAATCCTGTTCCGGAAATCCCAAGACTTGTCATTGAATCAAGATAGCATGACGCAAGACGGCCAAGTCCACCATTTCCAAGACCGGCATCGGGCTCCATGTTATACATATCCTGAATATTAAAACCGTATTTTTCTAAAGCCTTTGCAAATTTTTCTTCAACTCCAAGATTATATAGATTATTGCGAAGTGAAGTGCCAACTAAAAATTCCATTGACATATAATAAACCTGCTTCTCCTTATTTTCACGATAATTATCATGAGACTTTTTGCGTTTTGCCGCTAAAAGGTCATGAACAACACTACAAAGCGATTTATACATCTGTTTAGATGTGACTTCTTCAATTCCGCAGCCAAAAAGTCTTTCACATGCATTTGAAAGCAGCGAAAGCTCATTATTTGTTTCTCCCTCTGTTGTTTTGGTTTGTTCTGCATTTTCCATTTTATTTTTCTCCTATTCTGTTAATTCTTTATATAGTTTCAAATACTCATATATAGAGTTTTCCCAACTACTGTCGTATTTAATAAGATTTTTAACATGTCTCTCCCATTTTTCACGACTATAATAAAAATCAATACACCTATCAATAGCATCAAGCATATCATGAGCATTATAACCTTTGAACGTGAAACCTCTTCCCTCTAGCGTTTCGATATTAAGTGGTGGCACGGTGTCAACAAGTCCACCGGTTTCGCGAACAATAGGCACCGTTCCATAACGCATTGCAATAAGTTGAGAAAGTCCGCAAGGTTCACTTTTTGAAGGCATCAAAAACATATCTGCTGCCGCATAAAGTTTGTTTGCCAGTTCCGGATTGAAAGTAATATTTGCAGATACCTTATCGCTATGGATATATGCGTTAAAATTAAACATATCTTCGTATTTTGAATCACCTGTTCCTAATACTACAAGCTGCAGATTTCTGTTTAAAATCTCTTCCATAACGCATTCAACAAGTTCAAAACCCTTATGACCTACCAATCTTGAAATTATTGCAATCATCGGCACGTCAGATGAAACCGAAAGACCAAGCATTTTTTGAAATTCCTCTTTATTTTTAGCCTTTCCTGATAGGTCGGATGCTGTGTAGTTTTCGAAAATAAGCGGGTCTTTTGCAGGATTATATAAATCCGTATTAATACCATTGACAATGCCTGTAATTTTATATTCGTTTTCCTTTAAAATATTGTGCAAACCATGTGCAAAATATGCATATCGGATTTCATGAGAATATGTCTTTGACACAGTGGTTATTTTATCTGCCATAACAATTGCACTCTTCATAAAATTAATACAATCATTATAGGTTAAAGCATTTCTGTAATACTCGTCAACGCCAATTACATCCTGCATAAATTCGTTTGGCATCTTGCCTTGATATTCAATGTTATGAATAGTAAACACAGTTCGCGCATTATCATATATGCCATTATATAATGCTTTTTTTAAAAGAGGGATTAATGCAGTTTGCCAATCGTTACAATGAATAATATCAGGATAATAATCGAGTTGTCGCATGGATTCCAGAATTGCCAAAGAAAAGAACGTAAACCTTTCGCCATCATCATAATGGCCATAAATACCATCACGATAGAAATAATGCTCATTATCAATAAAATAATATATCAGTTTTTTGCTTCGACTTACTGCTTTAAAAATCCCGACATGTTCTATGCGCCATGCAACATTAACACTAAAGCTTTTAATAAACTGAACCTTAACATCAGGATTATCCTTAATAGCTTTATAGTACGGTATAAATATGCTCACCTCGACGTTTTTTTCCTTAGCCAAAGCAGCGGGAAGTGACTGCGCAACGTCACCAAGACCGCCGCTTTTTATATAAGGTGAGGCCTCACTCACGGCATAAAGTATTTTCATATAGTTTCACCTTTCTTTATAATAACAGGACTGCTCAAGGCTCCTAAAAGCCGTGTGTTTTCAGTTATTATTACATTTTTATCAATAATAGCATTTTTAATAAAGGCGCCCTTTTTTATTTTTGTTCCCTGCATCACAACGGAGTCAATAATCTGCGCACCCTCTTCTATGGTAACATCCCGAAATAAAACCGAATTTTTAAGACTTCCATAAATTTTGCACCCATCTGCAATGATACACCTATCAACCACAGAACCTTCTCCATAATAAGTAGGTATTTCATCTCGGACCTTTGTATAAATTGGTGCTGATGATTTATATAAGCCTTTATGAATTTCTTCATCAATAAGTTTAATGTTATTTTTGAGATATGATTCAATATTTCGATTTTTGAGCACAACACCTTCAAATTCATACAAATTAACCGAAAGCCTATCTTCATTAAAATATTTCTGCAAAAAATCCTTTTCAAAATGATAATAACCGGATTCAACACATTCTGTAACCACACTTATTAAAGCCTGCCGATTCATAATAAACATACCAAGACCAATTGAAGAATCATCTTTTGCCTTGCAGTTTACATTAATCTTTTTTGCACTTTTATCATTGTTCATTTCAAAAACTATTGTATGATTAATTCCATCATCTTTTTGCCTTGAAACGGCAACAGTAATATCCTTGCCTGATGCAATATGTTCTGCCAACATCTCCTGATAATTTATATTACAAATAGTTATTGTATCAGAAAGCAAAATAAATTCGCTCTTTTGTGAATTTAAAAAATTAAGTGCAGTATAAAGAGCATCTAATTTACCACGATATACCTCCGACTTTCCGGAGGCAAACGGAGGTATAATAAATAATCCCCCGGTTTTTCGGTTAAGATCCCATTCATCACTTGAACCAAGATGATCCATAAGAGATTCATAGTTATATTTTGTTATAACCCCAACAGAAGTAATTCCCGAATTGACCATATTAGATAAAACATAGTCAATCTGTCTGTATCGGCCACCAAACGGCAAAGATGCTACAGTTCGATTTGCCGTGAGCTCTCCTAATGAATAATCATAAATATTTGAAAAAATAATGCCTGATAATTTATTCATAATCCATCATCCTCTTACACAGCCTGATTTGGCTTTATTATAGTATTTTTTGCAATATGTTCACCTTTACCCACTACGCTTATATCCCAGTCTTCTCCATCATAGTAAATAGGGTCATCACCCACTTTGGTATTTTCCCCAACAACTGCGCCTTCACCTATAATTGCATGCTTAATTATTGCGCCCTTTTTTATAACTGCCTCAGGCATAATTACGCTATCATATATTTCAACATTTTCTTCAATTATGCATCCGGTGGACACAACGGAATGATTGATTTTCCCCTTAACTGAACAACCTTCTGCAACAAAAGATTTTTTGATTTTGCTACTTTTATCAATATAGCTGGGTGGCTTTGCATAGTTCCTTGCATATGTCTTAAACACCTTATCATAAATATTAAAAACTCCATCTAAAAGCTCCATATTTGCTTCCCATAAACTATGGATAGTACCAACATCCTTCCAGTATCCGTCAAATTTATATGCGAACAATGTTCTTTCATCACGCAAAAGAGCCGGAATAACATTTTTCCCGAAATCATTATCGGATGTTTTATCCAACTCATCTTTAACAAGGTATTGGCAAAGGACATCACTTTTGAAGATATAAACACCCATAGATGCTAGATTGCTCTTCGGTTTTTTGGGTTTTTCCTCAAACTCATAGATTGAACCATCGGGATTAACATTCATAATGCCAAACCTACTCGCTTCTTCCATAGGTACCGTGCGAACAGCAATAGTACATTCTGCATCGTTTTCGATGTGGTATTTAAGTAATTTTGAGTAATCCATTTTATATATATGGTCACCTGACAAAATTAATGTATGTTCAGGATTATACTTTTTTATAAAATGAAGGTTTTGATATATTGCGTTTGCCGTTCCTTTATACCACTCCATCTTTTTCGATTGTGCATATGGAGGCAAAATATGCACACCACCAAAATTTCTGTTAAGACCCCATGGTTGACCATTGCCAATGTAATTATTTAACTCCAGCGGCTGATACTGAGTTAAAATTCCAACTGTATCTATTCCTGAATTAACACAGTTGGAAAGCGGAAAATCAATAATGCGGTATTTTCCGCCGAAAGGCACTGCAGGTTTGGCTGTTTTATCCGTAAGCACCAACAGTCTGCTACCCTGCCCGCCTGCAAGCAACATCGCTATACATTTTTTTCTTAAATTCAACATAAAGATGCTCCTTTTTATAAAATTATTATATTATTCATTAACTGTCTTCGTATAATAAACTGTCGAAAGCGGTGGAAGTGTCAACAAAATCGATTGCAAAAATCCATGCATGGGGACTTTTGCACTTTTGCGTCTTGTGAGGCGAACTCCCGTTCCTCCATATTTTGCGCTATCGCTTGAAAATATAACCTTATATTCTCCCTCTTTGGGTACTCCTATGCGATAATTTTTTCGCATAACAGGACAAAAATTGCATACTACAATTATCTCTTTTCCTTTGCTATCTCTGCGGATAAAGGATATAACACTTTGGTCGTGGTCATCATGGGCAATCCACTCAAATCCGCTCCAGTCCGTGTCGTTTTCCCAAAAGGCTTCATTTTTGAGATAAAAATTGTTTAGTTCTTTCATATATTTTTGGAATTTTTTATGTTTATCATACTTGAGCATGAACCATTCGAGAGGTTTTTTGTAATTCCATTCAACAAATTGAGCAAACTCATTACCCATAAAATTAAGTTTTTTACCAGGATGCGCCATCATATATCCATAAAAAGCGCGTAAATTTGCAAATTTTTCTTCATATGTCCCCGGCATCTTGCCAATCATCGAAGCTTTACCATGAACCACTTCATCATGAGACAATGGCAGAATAAAATTTTCTGAAAATGCATAGGTAAGCGAAAAAGTCAAGTCGTTGTGTCTGCCCTTTCTGAAAATCGGATCCGTTGACATATAGCCAAGCATATCGTTCATCCAACCCATATTCCATTTGAAATTAAAACCAAGTCCACCATCATATCCGGGCTTTGTCACCATAGGAAAAGCAGTAGATTCTTCCGCAACCATAATTACTGACGGATTAAATTTAAAAGCTGCACTGTTTAAATCACGAAGAAATTCAACAGCATCAAGGTCAATATTTCCGCCATATTTGTTTGGGCGCCATTGACTATGTTGTTTGCCATAGTCCAGATAAAGCATTGATGCAACAGCATCAACACGAATACCATCAATATGATATTTATCAAGCCAATATACTACATTTGAAATCAAAAACGACTTGACCTCATATCTTGAATAATCAAAAATCCGGGTTTCCCAGTCGGGGTGTTCATTTCGAAGTGAATCACTTGATTCATATAAGCAACTTCCGTCAAATTCATATAATCCGTTTTCATCTTTAGGGAAATGAGCGCCCACCCAATCCAAAATGACACCTATTCCTGCAGCATGAAATTTATCAACCAGTTTCATAAAATCTTTAGGCGTTCCATATCGAGATGTCGGCGCATAGTAGCCCGTTACCTGATATCCCCACGAAGGATCATATGGATACTCACTGATGGGCAAAAGCTCTATATGGGTATAATTCATACTTTTAACATATTTAATAAGCTTATCTGCAACATCAGTATAAGACAAAAAATTCCCGTCTTCGTGTTGGATCCACGAACCAAGATGCACCTCATAAATATTCATAGGCTCTTTTATGATATTTTTTTTCAATCTATTACTGCAATATGCTTCATCGGTCCAATGGAATCCGTCTAAATCATAAATTTTTGATGCGTTTTCAGGGCGCGTGCAGGAATGAAAAGCATAAGGATCGCTTTTGTAAATTGATTCACCATTTTTTTTGATAATATAATATTTATATTCATCATAAATTTGCGCACCAGCTATTATTGTTTCCCAAACGCCATAACCTATGTCGTGCATCGGATTAGCTGTTATGTCCCAATTATTAAACCTGCCAACGATAGAAACACTTTCTGCATTTGGCGCCCAAACTCTGAAAACATATCCTTTTTTAGTTTTATGACATCCCATTATTTCATAAGCCTTTGAACTTGTTCCATTTGCAAATTCACGAAGAAAAGCATCAAGGCTATTAGATGTTTTTTTTGTCATAAATCTCCTCCTTATGCTCATTATAATTATTAGTATATAGTATTTTATTAAGTGAAACTCTTCCATAGTATCAAATGCAAGGTATTTATAACCATATTTTTCATTTGAAAACGGCTATGAAGATATGATAGAATTATTTTAGTTTAGTGTTTACTAAAATGGAGGTAATTATTATGGAAAGAAGAAGCGGCGTCTTAATGCATATATGTTCCTTGTTCGGGAACTATTCAATTGGCGATTTCGGTCCGCAGGGAAAATATTTTATTGACTTTTTAGCCGATTGCGGACATTCTTATTGGCAAGTATTACCGTTTTTTCCTCAGGACCAATATAATTCTCCTTACAATTCCACCTCTTCTTTTGCAGGAAATCCTTATTTTGTGAGTCTGGAAATTCTTCAAAACAAAGGTTTGTTAACTAAACGCGAGCTCAATCTTCAAAAACAATATACTCCTTATATATGCGAATATGAGCGATTGTATAACGAAAGATTGTCTATTTTAAGAAAAGCATCAATGAGAAGTTCAAATAAATCAGAAATCGAAAGTTTTGTTTTGAAAAATCCGCATATTGATAATTTTTGTAAATTTATGGCGCTTAAAAACGCCAATGCGCACAAACCATGGTATGAATGGGAAAACAATTCTTTTAATGCTGAAGACTTATTTATGTGGAAGTTTATCCAATATGAATTTTTTACACAATGGGCCGAAATTAAACAATATGCAAATAGCAAAGGTATTAAAATTATTGGCGATATGCCTTTTTATGTTAATCTGGACAGTAGCGATGTTTGGATGAATAAGCATCTTTTTAAACTTGATAAAGACAATATGCCCATTACTGTGGCAGGAGTTCCGCCGGATTTCTTTTCTGAAAACGGTCAGCTTTGGAAAAATCCAATATATAAGTGGGAAGCAATGGAAAAGCAAAATTTTAAGTGGTGGAAAGATCGAATATGCAATATGTCAGCCATGTTTGATGGAATTCGAATTGACCATTTCAGGGCAATTGCATCATTTTGGGAAGTTAATTCATCGGCAGAAACGGCAAAAGAAGGCATTATGTCTGAAGGTCCCGGAATGAAGCTAATTGATTCAATTAAAAGTTGCACCACCGACACCTTGATTATTGCAGAAGATTTAGGCCTTATTACAGAAGACGTAATTGACCTTCTCAATATGAGTGGTTTTCCGGGCATGAGAGTTTTTCAGTTTGCATTTACGGGAGATATGAACTCTCCTCACCTGCCTCATAACTATCCAAATCATTGTGTAGCATATACGGGGACTCATGACAACAACACCTTACTTGGATATCTGCAAGAAGTTGATAATAAAACAAGACAAAATATATTTGAATACTTCAATTTCAAAGAAACGGCTTTAGAAAATGCCTGTGATGAAATAATTCGCACTATGTTTGCCTCCCACGCAGGACTTGTGATTTTGCCAATTCAGGATTTGTTAAAATTGGGTTCAGATGCACGATTAAACACACCCGGCATACCTGAAAACAACTGGAAATATAGAATAACAAAAGAACAGCTTGATAGTGTTGACCGAGAGAAATTTCGTCGCTTAAACGAAATTTATTCAAGAATTTGAAAATAAAAAAAAACCGTCGATGCCTATGATATGCACCCCAAAAGTTAGACACTTTTGGAGGTGCATATTTTTATGGGTAAAACAGGAAGAAAAAACAGAAACTACTCGCCAGAATTCAAAATATCTGTTATAATGGATATGCGAGAACATCATTTGTGCTACAAT
>JAZNGL010000052.1:0-3793 GCA_045576435.1 Clostridia bacterium | reverse complement strand
AGGGTGAATCAATGTTACAAAGTTTAATTCAGAGTATTCCTCTGCAATTCTTTTTCTGACAGCATTATTGCCTATGCCTATAACGAAATCGCAATCATTTTTATAATTAAGGCAGTCCGAAACCTTGCCTAAAACCTTGTAGCCTAAAAGCTCAGTGGTTTTTTCGCTATCATCAAGAAATCCTGCAATTGTATAACCGGATTTTATAGCTATATCTGCAAGAACCTCGGCGTGACCGCTTGCCCCGATTATGATTAAATCAGACATTTACATCCTCCTTGTAAGGTGTGCCTCTAAACTCTTCCATAGTGGCATTGTTCTCCTGTGAAATGCCTTCTCTCTTAAGAACTGAAAAAACTGTTCCTATAAGTATTTTGATATCACCTGATAATGTAATGTTATTTACGTATTCAACATCAAGCTTGAATTTTTCTTCCCAGGAAATACTGTTTCTACCGTTTACTTGAGCATATCCTGTTAAACCGGGACGAACATTGTGCCTTTGGCGTTGTTCGGGTGAATACAGGGGTAAATATTTCACAAGCAAAGGACGAGGGCCGACAATGGACATATCACCTTTGAGGATATTAATGAGTTCCGGTAATTCGTCAAGAGATGTTGTTCTTAAAAACTTACCATAGGAATTTAAACGGACTTCATCGGGTAATAAATTGCCGTCAGCGTCTTTGCGGTTATCCATTGTTCTCAACTTTATAAGCTTGAATATTTTTTCTTCGCCTGTCCGGGAGTCAATTTTACCCGGTCTTTCCTGACAGAAGAAAGGATTTCCCCTCATAAAAATTGCACCCATAACCATAAGCAACACAATAACAGGAGATAGAAATATTAAAGCAAATAAGGATAAAGAAAAATCAAAAAAGCGTTTAAAATATTTTGCGTACATATTAAACCTCGAAAATTGATTTAATTACAGAAATAACATAGTCCTGTTCTTCGTCAGTCATTTTTATATCTGACGGCAAGCATAATCCTCGTGCAAAAATATCTTCACCAACGGGTTTTTCGTGAACTGAAATAAAATCATTGTTACTAAACACAGGTTGCATATGCATAGGCTTCCAGATAGGGCGGGAGTCTATATTTTTTTCTGCAAGCTTGTTTATTACAGTCATTGGGTCAACTTTGCAATCTTCATTGATGATCATACAAGAAAGCCAGAAGTTAGGTTTCGTATCAGGGAGATAAGGATTCATTTTTACAGGCAAATCCTTAAAACCTTCCTTGTATCTCAAATAGATTTTTTCTTTTAAATCTCTGTGTTCATCCAAGTGTAAAAGCTGACCTCTTCCGATACCTGCAACAACATTGGACATTCTGTAGTTGTAACCGATTTCATTATGCTGATACCAAGGAGCAGGTTCTCTTGATTGGGTTGCCCAGAAGAAAGCCTTTTCTCGTTCTTCTTTAGTTTCAGTAAACAACATACCGCCGCCTGATGTTGTTATGATTTTATTGCCATTGAAGCTTATTGCATTGTATTTACCGAAGGTACCACATTGTATTCCGTGATATGTTGCAGAAAGAGCCTCAGCAGCATCTTCAATGAGAATGGCATTATGTTTCTTACAAATTGTTAAAATTTCATCCATTTTTGCAGGTGTGCCGTAAAGATGTGCCAAAACAACAACCTTTGCTTCAGGGTATTTTTCAAAGGCTTTTTCAAGTGCCTCCGGGTCCATGTTCCAAGTATCTTTTTCGGAATCTATGTAAACTTGTACTCCGCCTTCATAGCTAACCGGATTAACTGTTGCAGCGAAAGTCATATCAGAGCAAAGGACGATATCACCGGGTTTAACACCGGCAAGTTTTACTGCTAAATGGAGTGCCGATGTGCAGGAAACTAATGACAAAGCCTCTTGATTTTTGCCATTGTTTTTGCTTAAATAAGCACACATTTCTTTCTCTAAACCATCGCAGTTAAAACCTAATGGTGCAATCCAGTTTTTTTCAAAAGCTTCTTGAACAAATTGCAACTCTTCACCATGCATTGTGGGTGTGGCTAATGGAATGGGTTTCATAGCTACTTCCTTTTTCGTTTTATCATTTTTTATTTTATCAACGATTAAATCTACTAAATGTTTTGTCTCGGCTTGATTCTTGTTGTAAAAATCTGTAGATTTAGTTGTTAATTCTTTTTCGTATTTGCGGATTTTTTCGATTTCCTGTGAAAATATATTTTCTACTTTTGTTATATCATTGGTTTTGTAAACATCACAAAAGCTTCTTGATAAAATTGCTGATGAAGAACCTAATCTGTAGTGCTCCGCAATTACATATTCAGCAGGTAGCATACCATATCCTAATCGTGCAATTCCGCCGAAGCCATAAGGGATGTTGCATGCTTTAATTTTGTTACAGAGATTTTCTACTGTTCCGTCAACAAGCAACTGAAACATAAAATCTTTTTTGTAAGATAAATGCAAATCGTTCAAGCCAATATGGATTTCATCAACATTGCTGTGTTTAAGAATTTCGTCAATGTTTTCTACCGCTTCCGCAGTTTCAAGCAAAAATAGTGTTTTTGCTCTTCCGTTAACTAAGTCGGTAAAGGTTTTAAGCTCTTGAACTGTTTTTGCCATAGGAAGCATAATCACATCTGCACCGGCTTCAATAACGGCATTGATTTCATCCTCGGAGCTGCAGTAATTTTCTGTTGCTGGATGAATGGGGTTTATTCTTACTAATAGTTCAGATTTATTTAATACCTTGCGAAGATTTTTCACATCTTCTACCGTGTGAAAGCTTTTTACGGTATCCATACCACCCTGACGAGTGTCTTTGCCGATGTATTCCATATCGACAAAAATTCTGTCCACTCCACAGTTTTGAGCAACAATGGCAACATCGGCTCTATTGGTTATATACATAAGTTTTAAAGACATAATGGTTAACCCTTCTGACTTTTTTCAATATTTTGGTTAAATTCCTCACAACTGCCCTCAACAAATCCGTCGCTTTTTAATACACTTTTAATGGTTTTGAGGAAGCATTTGCAATCGAAAATGAAACTTATTTTTTGCACATATTCTCCGTCAAGACGAGATTTTTCTTCAATATCAATTTCATCTCGTCCGTTGATTTGTGCCCAGCCGGTGAGACCCGGGCGAACATCATTAACACCATATTTATCGCGTTCTTTAATTAAATCGAATTGATTCCATAGAGCAGGGCGAGGACCGATTATACTCATTTCTCCACGCAAAATATTGAATAATTGAGGTAATTCATCAAGGCTGGTCTTTCTAAGGATTTTTCCGGTTCTGGTTATCCATTTGCCTGAGTCGGTCAACTCTGCAGTCGGAACATCTTTAGGAGTGTCTGCATACATTGTTCTGAATTTGAAAATATAGAAATTTGATTTGTGGATACCAATTCTCTTCTGCTTAAAAAGAACAGGACCTTTTGAATCTATTTTTATTGCTAAGGCTATCAATCCCATAGGGAACATAAGCGCTACTATACCACATAAAGAAAGCAATATATCAAGTGTTCTTTTGACATACCTTGTATACATTGAAAACAACCTCATTTATTCATCAATTTCGTTCATAAACTTATACATTATAATTGTATCATACACCATACATAAAATCAACAAAATAAAAAGAAAAAATCTCTCCCGAAGGAGAGATTTTTATAGAACTTTAAACATTGAAAGCATAATTTCAATTACTTGTGCATATTGGGTTGCACCTACGGGAGTCTGGCACTCGATTACTATGCAACCACCCTTGGTATCGTCAATGCAATAGACAGTTGTGATAATATCATT
>JAZNGL010000051.1:0-29981 GCA_045576435.1 Clostridia bacterium | reverse complement strand
ATTGTAGCACAAATGATGTTCTCGCATATCCATTATAACAGATATTTTGAATTCTGGCGAGTAGTTTCTGTTTTTTCTTCCTGTTTTACCCATAAAAATATGCACCTCCAAAAGTGTCTAACTTTTGGGGTGCATATCATTCTTTGCGGCTTTTTTGTTCAAGACTGAATATATTGAGTAACGGTTAAGCTTCCGTTTGATATGGTAAGGGTTTTATCTTTGCCGTATTCGGTGCTTATTTCAAGAAGCTTTTGCCCAAGCTCAGTCTCGGTTAAATCGGTAACAATAGGCGTTTTTAAAATGTAGCGGATTTCCTCATCTGTTTTAATCTGGATTGTTCCATCATTGCCTGATATGCCGTTTTTTGTCATTGTTCCAAGATATGATGAATTGGGAAGGGCGTCAACAATGGTTTTGGTTGATTGCCCAATTAATTGATGTTTAAAAATGCGTTCATTTTTAATTTCTATATAATCGCAGATGTCGTTTATACTAGATAGTTTTGAAGGAATTATAGATAATACCTCTTCGCCAAAAGAAATAGTTTCGTTTTCGAATTCTAAAAATGGAGAAGGATAATCAGGGGAAGGACTGTCGGGGACAAATGGCTCATAAACCGTTTGAGATTCTGAGGTTAAATCACCCTCTCTTATCATTATATTTGTTAATGTTAGAGTTTGCCTCACAGTATAAACTTCGGTGGAGGCATTTGCCATCAGATATAATATATTCTCGCTAGCATCGCTTGGTAGAGCATTGGGCAGAGTAACAGAAAATATGTTATTTCCTTCAAAACTCCGACCATTTAAAAAACTCATAAAAGTGCTATTTTTCATATATCCAACTCTTATATATGTAAAAATTTTACCATTATTTAGAGGCCAAGTTTCCCCAAAATGACAATTATATGAAAGAGTTATGGTTTTGCCTAAAAGGGAAAGAGGGATAGGTGCTGCTTTAAAGGCGTAGCTGCGGGCAGAAGCTAGTTGTAGCATAACGCCGGTATCTACAGGGGATGCCGAATTATAATAACCTTTACTCCAAACTAAATTATTGACATCCAAAAGATTTTTGCTTGCATTGGTAACTTTTTGTTCTGTTTTTCCATTTATCATAATTTTTTTTAAGCCATTGTTGTAGTCACCTGAAATAGTTATATCAGAGCCTGTTTCTGTGCTTATTTCATAGCCACAAATCTTTGAAAGTTTATACATTATTTTAACAGGCAAGTGGTTTTTGGATTGCGTTGAATGATAGATTTTTGCAATAGCATTCTTTTTTGTGTTTATAATCATAAAAGTCACTCCTCAAAGGTATTGTCCGGGAAAACAATAACAATTTTATCTTCGTTGAATTCGGTGTTGTTATATTCTGTTTCACTCATAATAGGAAATCTGATTGATTCAGCAAGCTCTTCGTTTTTAGAGATAAGAGCATTTAAATATTGATTAAAAAGTGATGGAGTGGGTGTTCCGGGAGCTTCTCCGTTTTTCATACCGGATCTCTCAACAGTAACAGTCGCAATATTTGATGTGATTAAATCACCGCAGAAAAGCGAAACTGTAAAATAGGGTGGCTTTATAACTTCCCAAGGCACAATACATGAGCCTTCAATCAGCTTTTGATGATAAATCTTGTCATCATGACAGAAAACTACAAAAATATCATCAATCCATTCTTCGCTACATTCAAAGGCTGCAGTGAGATAATTTTTGCTGTCTGCCACAACAATAAAGTCATCAGCTCTGATAATTGATTGGTTTTTTACTTTGAAATTTAACATCTAAATTTCCTCCTTGTTATTGGTTTTAAATTTTTTAAAGAGTCATATTTGCTCTTTTATTAAGGGATATTCACATAATATCAAATTAAAACGGACAAAAACCACGTGTAAAAAAAAACATCTATTTTTTGGTAAAAAAGGCAACGATAAATGCCTTGCTTTTTCGTGCTATATATGTTATTATATAATAGTTAGGTTATGTTTTATAATGGGTAGGAAGCTTTAAATATAATAGGAGGTTTAGTAATGAGCGATATTGCACAAGCTGTGATTATTGACAATGTTGAGACTTCTAATCAAAATATATCGGTCGAAATAGTTGACGGGAAAACTATTTATAATGTCAAGAAACTTGAAGATGCAGCCTCTGCCGGGATTACATATTTGATATTAAAAAGAGCAATGGATGTGATGTGTGGTTTTATTGGTTTGATTGCATTAATTATTCCGTGCTTAATTATTTCGCTTATAATTGTTTTAGATTCTAATGGTTCACCGTTATATGTTCAAGAAAGATTGGGAAAACACGGGAAAGTATTTAAGCTTTATAAATTCAGAACAATGGTTGTTGACGCTGAAAAGAACGGAGCACAATGGGCAGAAGAAGGAGACCCGAGATGCACAAATGTTGGTAGATTCTTGAGAGCAACAAGATTAGACGAGCTTCCGCAACTTATTAATATATTTAAAGGTGATATGAGCTTGGTTGGTCCAAGACCTGAACGCGAGTGCTTCTATGAGGAGTTTGAAAAATATATAAAAGGTTTTAAACAAAGACTTTATGTAACACCGGGGCTCACTGGGTTGGCACAGGTCAATGGAGGATATGACTTAAAGCCAGAGGAAAAAATTGTTTTAGATATAGATTACATAGAAAATCGAAATCTTTGGCTTGATATTAAAATTATTTTTAAAACAGTGGGCATTGTATTCAGCCATAAGGGGGCGAGATGATGGTAAAGGAGCCATTGGTTTCCGTTATTATTCCAACATATAAGCGAGAACCTGAATTTGTGTTGAGAGCAATAAGATCTGTTTCCGGACAAACTTATAAAAATATTGAGATAATAGTTGTTGATGATAGTCCAACGGAGTATTCTCTTCGGGAAAGTGTTAAAGAAAATATTATAAATTTGGAAGACGACAGAATTATATATATTCAAAACCCTGAAAACATAGGTGGTGCTTTGTCACGAAATGTGGGTATTGAGAGAGCTCAGGGGGAGTATATAACATTTTTAGATGATGATGATGAATATTTATCCGATAAAATTGAAACACAACTGAAATTTATGTTGGAAAATGATACTGATTTATCATTTTCAGAAATGGTTATGTATAATAACAATAACATGATTGTTGATATACGGAAGCACAAAATAAAAAATTTTGACAATGAGTTTTTATTAAGATATCATTTGTGCCATCATATGACAGGGACACCGACATTTATGTTTAAGGGAAAAGCCCTTCGTGATATAAATGGTTTTGATGATGCTAAGGTGGGGCAGGAGTTTTTCTTGATGCTTAAGGCGATAGAAAAAGGCTTAAAAATTTCTTATATGCCTGAGTGCCACGTGAAAGTATATAAACACGAAGGTGAGTGTATCTCAAGCGGACTGAATAAGATTGTTGGCGAAAAGAATGTTTATAACTACAAAAAAAGATATTTTAGAAGGTTATCTTTGAGAGAACGAATGTATATAAGATTCAGATATTGGGTGGTTATGGCAGTTGCTTATGCAAGAAATAAAATGTATGCAAAGATGTTTTTAGCCGGAGTTTTGGCAGTGCTTACGTCACCAATTGATTTTTTAAATGAGGGTTTTAAATATTTATATAATATTTTTAATAAGGGAGAAAAATGATGGGGTTATATGAAGAAATAATAAATAAAGAAAAGAAAATATCAGTGGTTGGGTTAGGCTATGTTGGGTTGCCTATAGCTGTGGAATTTGCTAAAAAAGTGGATGTCATCGGTTTTGATTTAAATGAAAACAAAATCAATCTATATAAAAACGGAATTGACCCAACTAATGAAGTTGGAGATTCTGCCATTGCAAAGACTGCTGTTGATTTTACATGTGATGAAAAAAGGCTTAAAGAATCACACTTCCATATTGTTGCTGTTCCAACACCGATAAATCTTGATAAAACGCCGGATTTAACACCTGTTATTGGTGCAAGCGAGATTGTTGGTCGGAATTTATCAAAAGGTGCATATGTTGTATACGAAAGTACTGTTTATCCGGGAGTTACTGAGGATATTTGTGTACCAATTCTAGAACAAGAATCAGGGCTAAAATGCGGTGTTGATTTTAAAGTTGGATATTCTCCTGAAAGAATAAACCCAGGAGACAAAGTGCATAGATTAGAAAATATTAAAAAAATTGTATCAGGATATGACAAAGAAAGCCTTGAAATGATTGCCAAGGTTTATGAATTAGTTATTTCTGTTGGCGTTTATAGAGCCGCATCAATAAAGGTTGCAGAGGCAGCTAAAGTTGTTGAGAATTCTCAACGTGATATAAATATTGCATTTATGAACGAATTGGCAATGGCGTTTGATAAAATGGGTATTGATACCAATGAGGTTGTTGATGCAATGAACACAAAATGGAATGCACTTGGCTTCAGACCAGGTCTTGTTGGAGGACATTGCATAGGCGTGGACCCATATTATTTTGTGTATGAGGCTGAAAAGCTTGGCTATCATAGCCAAATAATCGCAAACGGCAGAAAGATAAATGACGGTATGGGAGAATTTGTTGCAGACGCAACAATAAAACAACTTATTCTTGCCAACAAATCACCCCAAAAATCCAAGATTGTCATAATGGGTATAACATTTAAGGAAAATTGTCCTGATACAAGAAATTCTAAGGTTGAGGACATTATAAAGAGGCTTAATGAATACGGAATTAAGCCGGAAATAGTTGATATGTGGGCAAATCCGGACGATGCAAAGAAAGAATATAATATTGTTTTAACGCCATTGAATGATATTAAAGATGCAGATTGTATAATTTTTGCAGTTGCACATGATGAGTTCAAGAATTTAACATATGAACAAATTGATGATATGTATAAAAAATGTGCGAATGAAGAAAAGGTTATTATAGATATTAAAGGAATGTTTGATAGAGACACCCTGCAAGACAGTGGATATAGGTGTTGGAGACTATAAAAGGATTCAGAATCAATAATCTTAGAAAAGAGAGGGATTGTGATGAAGGGTGATTCAGCAAGAGTTTTAGTCATAAGCCACAATGTGTTTGGCAGCACATCAAATATGGGCAGAACATTGGCGAATTTTTTCGAAGGTTATCCGGCAGAATGCTTGGCACAACTATATTTTCATTCTCAACATCCCACGCTTAATATATGCGATAGATATTATCGTGTCACTGATTTTGATGTCTTAAAAAAGAAGAAAAAAGAGACAGGCATGGTTTTTGAATCTGAAGACATAAAAAAAGACTTAACAAATGATAGAATTGATTCCGGTCGACAAGCAGAAATCTATCAGTTAGGCAGAAAACGTAAGCCATATATGTATATTGCAAGAAATCTTTTGTGGGGTACGAAAAAGTGGAAGAATCAGAAATTACTTAACTGGATTGATTCTTTTGACCCGCAAGTTATATTTTTTGCATCAGGAGATTATGCCTTTGCATATAGAATCGCTATGGAAATTGCGGAGTATAAAAAAATACCGATTATTACATATGTTTGCGATGATTATTATTTTCTTAAGCAGAGGTCGATTTCACCGCTTTATTGGTTTAGTTGCGTTCAACGACACAAAGCTATGAAAAAACTGTTTGCAAGGCACAGAAGTCTTGTTGCGATATGCGATAAGATTTCTGAGGATTATGGTAAAGAGTTCGGTGTTAATGGTTTTACAGTTATGACGGGAAGTGCTTTGGTTGGAGAATGTGGGATAGCACATGAGAAACAGGATGTCCCTCGCATTTCATATATAGGCAATCTGGGTTTAAATAGACATGAAATGTTGACTCAAATTGGAAAAACTTTATTGAAACTCTATAATGGAGAAATTTTGATAGATGTTTATTCTGAAGAAAAGAATGAACAAATATTAAAAGAAATGACAGAAGAAAACGGCATTAGATTTCAGGGAAGAGTTTCATATGATGAAGTGCTAAGAGTGATGAAAAAGAGTGATATTCTTCTGCATGTTGAGAGTATGGATAAAAAAAGTCGTGAAAGAGTTAAATATTCTGTTTCAACAAAAGTTGCAGATTCTCTTGCCAGCGGTGTTTGTTTGTTTGCATATGGACCAGAGGAGGTCGCATCAATGCAATATTTGCTTAAAAATAATTGCGCAGCGGTTGTGACTAATTATAATGAACTGGAAACGAGATTAAAAGAAGTTGTAGAGAATTGTGAAATCAGGAATCAATATGCAAAGTGCGGAATAGAAGTTGCTGAAAAAAATCATTCATTAGAAAAGAATAGCAGTAAAATATCTGAAATAATAAAGGTGACTTTAGATAGATAGAGGGTGTATCACATTGAAGATATTGCAGGTTAATTGCGTTTATAACACAGGTAGTACCGGCAAAATTATGAGTGATATTGATGAAGTTCTTCGCCAAAAAGGTTTTGAATCTGTTATTTGTTATGGCAGAGGGGAACGTGTTTGTGTTAACAATGTTTATAAGACATCCGCGGAACTTGCCGCAAAACTAAACAACCTTAAGTCAAGATTTACAGGCATGCCTTATGCGGGTAGCTTTTTTGCAACAAATAGACTCATAAAAATCATAAAACGAGAAATGCCCGATGTGGTTCACCTCCATTGCATAAATGGATTTTTTGTTAATATATATAAGCTGGTGGAATTCCTTAAAAAAAATAAAATCCCAACAGTTATGACAATGCATGCTGAATTTATTTATACCGGGAGTTGTGCGCATGCATATGATTGCGAACGATGGTTTAGCGGTTGTGGCAGTTGTCCTGATATCAAACAAGCAACAAATTCATATATTTTTGATAGAACAGCAAAAGCCTGGAAAAAAATGAGAAAGGCTTTTGATGGTTTTTCAAAAGCGAGGATTGTTTCCGTTTCAAAATGGGTACAAAGTCGTGCCGAAAAATCACCGATTTTGGCACATTGTATACATAGCACAATAACGAATGGGATTGATTGTGATTTTATTCCTTGCAGGGAAAGTGTTGAGCTATTACGGAAAAAACATAATATTAATATTGATGAAAAAGTTATTCTTCATGTTACTGCTAATTTTCTTAGTGAAATTAAGGGTGGTAAATATATCATAGAACTTGCAGAAAAATTGAAAAATGACAGAATAAAAATAGTTTTGATTGGAACCACAAGTGAATTGGAATTACCGGAAAATATTATTAATGTTGGTAGGATTGGAAACCGGGAAACTTTAGCAGAATATTATGCCATGGCAGATTTAACTGTTATCACAAGTAAGAAAGAGACTTTTTCGATGCCGGTTGCAGAAAGCATGTGTTTTGGAACACCAGTTGTTGGATTTAAGGCTGGCGGACCGGAATCAATTGCTCTGAAAGAGTTTTCAGAGTTTGTGGAGCAGGGTAATATTGATGAGCTAACAAATACGGTTAAACAATGGATTAACAAAAAGGCTAATATGCAGGATATATCAGAAGAGGCTAAAAAGGCATATTGCAAAGAAAGAATGGCTGATGATTACATAAAAATATATTTGGAGGTTTCTGACAATAAATGAGTAAGCATTTAGACTTAAAAAAAGGATCAGTAATCAATATTATTTTTAATATAGAAATCATTTTTGTTTTCATGATTGTTGCAACGGCAATTTGGGAAAAATCTGAACTTACAAGCTTTTTTATTGCTTGCAATTTTGTTGTTGTTGCAGTGTTGATGGTGCTAAGCATAAACAAACAAACGAAGGTAGAAAACATGCTATTGTGGCTGTTTACAGTTGCGGCAATTGTTATATCCGTTATTTTAACATCAAAAAGCATAACTTTCAATTATTTAAAAAAAATGATAATGTTTTTATGTACAATTTGTTTGTTCTATTGGGTTTTAATAACAGATATTGATAAAAAAATGATAAAAAGTGTGATGACAGGTGGAAAGTGCCTTGCATTACTATTCATAGTCGCCTATTTTTCTGGTAAAAGAGGTTGGTTTGGCAACAATGAAGAGATGTTAACGTTTAATCTTGGTAACCCTAATTTCGCAGGTATGTGTTTGCTAACAACTTTTTTGACATTGATTATTTCACAGAGATATACTAAAAATAGATTTAGTAAGTTTTTCAATACAATATTGGCAATTATGATAATGTATTTTATATGGATAACAAAGGCGCGAAGCTCCATTTTGGCGGCGGTTATTTTCTTTTTATTTAATATTTTTATGAGTAAAAAATATAGTAAAAAGATGACATTTTTCTTTGTAATTTTCCCTTTGATTTTTGCGATTATTTATTTGCAGATTTTGGATACAGATATAGTGAAATGGTTTGAATTTGCAGCAGATGAAGGAAAAGCTCTGGACTCCAGAGAAACAGTTTGGAAAGGTGCTTTTGCTTTGATAAAAAAATGGCCATTTTTTGGCAATTATTATAAATCAACTGCAGGAACAGGACAATCTAATCTACATAATATTCATGTTGACACAATAGCAACTTATGGAGTTGTCACTTTTTCTTTTGTCGTTGCCTTTTTAAACAGGGTCTTAAATAAAATAGGCAAAAACATGAAGCACAAATATCAGAGAACGGGAATATTTGCATTTTATGCAATCATGGTTTTGAGTATTTTTGAGGCGGCATTGTTTTGCGGATCTCAAGGACTATATGTTTTGGTGGCGGGATTTTTGATGATTGCAAAATATGATGAAGATACTGAACTAGCAGCATTGCAAGATTCTGAAAAAATTGATAAAAAAATTTAAAATTAGGAAAAGGCAGAGGAGGCGCAAGTTTATGAGCGGGGAAAAGGCGGTTTTTGATAAACTTAAGCTAATAGAACTTGATTTATTAAGAGCCTTTATTGATATATGTGAGAAGCATAATCTAAAATATTTTTTGCTTGGTGGCTCTTGTCTGGGTGCAGTTAGACATAAGGGGTTTATTCCTTGGGATGATGACATCGATGTTGGACTGCTAAGAGACGATTATGAACGTTTTTTGGCTATTGCGCAAAAAGAACTTCCAGAAAATATTTTTCTTCAAACACGCAAAACAGACTCGGAATATCCAATGAATTTTGCAAAACTCAGAAACAGTAATACTACGTTTATTGAAAAAAGTATTAGAAATAAGAAGATTAATCATGGTGTTTATATAGACATTTTCCCAATAGATGGATTTACAGATAATAAAATAAAAAGAAGATGGTTTTTGCTTAAAAAAAGGCTATATAACTATAGGAGCACTTTTTTATATGATTTAGATTTTCAAAAATCAATTGCAAATTATCTGAAAAAAGTGATAGCATATGCTTTTGCTCCAAGTGTTGAAAAAACAATAATAAAACTTGATAAAATGTATAAAAGCTTCGATTATAGGAAAGAGTCTATGGTGGCAAATCAATGTGGGGCTTGGGGAGAAAAGGAAATTGTTCCCAAAGAGTATTTTGGTGAGGGCATAGAGGGATTGTTTGAGGACATAAAGGTAACTCTTCCTGCCAAATATCATGAATATTTAACACATTTGTATGGGAATTATATGACACCTCCACCACCCGAAAAACGAGAGGGTCATCATTATTATACTATAATGGACCTAGAAAAATCATATAAGGAATATATTAAATAGAGGAGTTAAATATGAAGAGAGTAATTACTTATGGAACCTTTGATTTACTACATTATGGACATATAAATTTATTGCGCAGAGCAAAAGAACAGGGAGACTATTTAATAGTCTGCCTTTCTACAGATGAATTTAATTGGAATGAAAAGAAAAAAAAGTGTTATTTTCCATATGAAAAACGAAAAATGCTTTTAGAGGCAATAAGATATGTTGATTTAGTAATTCCGGAAAATAATTGGGAACAAAAAAGAACAGATATTAAAGAATATTCAATTGATACATTCGTGATGGGTGATGATTGGAAAGGAAAGTTTGATTTTCTAACTGAAGAAGGAGCAGAAGTTATATATTTGCCAAGAACGCCCGAGATTAGCACAACACAAATAAAAAATGATTTGGAAAAAAAGAAAGATTAAATCTAGAAATTCACAAATTATTTTAGTTGACGATGAATCACCTGATAATTATGGCGAAATCTGCGATGAATATGCCAGATAGATAGTTGTGTTAGGGTGATACATAAAAAATGGTCGTCAGGGAGCGGCTCGCAATAGTTGGCTCGATATTGCATGTGGCGATTATGTTGCCTTTGTCGATAGTGATGACTATATTGCGGATGGTATGTATGAAAGCATATTAAAAGCAATTATTAAAAATGATGCAGATATGGCGGTTTGTGGAATATGTAATGCTACTTCATATCGAACAATAGAGTCAAGCATGCGGGGATGTTAGGTGATTATCTTATTATTGCTGTTCAGAATGGTGAATAATTTGCTTCAAATTTGTTGTTTGTCTTGCGACAAAATATGGATGTACTTTACTAAAAAAGCGTAAAAGGAAAGAGGGGTATCAAATGTTCAAAAATAAAACATTGCTCATAACGGGCGGAACGGGGTCTTTTGGAAATGCGGT
Source organism: Clostridia bacterium (assembly GCA_045576435.1). GTDB lineage: Bacteria > Bacillota > Clostridia > Monoglobales > Monoglobaceae > CAKSIW01. Next base: position 19,472 of record JAZNGL010000051.1, on the reverse strand, counting down.
GCTCAACCGCTTTTTAGAGACGGATATAGGTGAAATTCGAATTTTATCCAGAGATGAGAAGAAGCAGGACGATATGCGTCATGAGTTTCAATCAAAAATGCCTGAGGCGTCTGCTAAAATAAAGTTTTTTATTGGGGATGTTCGTGACATTCAAAGTGTTAAGAATGCAATATATGGAGTGGACTATATTTTCCATGCCGCAGCACTAAAGCAGGTTCCATCATGTGAGTTTTTTCCGATTGAAGCGGTTAAAACCAACGTTCTGGGAACAGAAAATGTTTTGACGGCCGCAATTGAGGCTGGTGTTAAAACTGCGGTTTGTCTTTCAACAGATAAGGCGGCATATCCAATTAATGCAATGGGAACGTCGAAAGCAATGATGGAAAAAGTTATTGTTGCGAAGTCAAGAACGGTGAGCCCTGAAAAAACAAAAATTTGTTGCACAAGATATGGTAATGTTATGTGTTCGCGCGGCAGCGTTATTCCTCTTTGGATTGAACAGATTAAAGCAGGACAACCAATAACAATAACAGAGCCAACAATGACAAGATTTATCATGTCGCTTGAAGAGGCGGTTGACCTTGTACTTTTTGCATTCTCAAATGCTGAGAGCGGAGATATTATGGTGCAAAAGGCACCTGCTTGCACTATTGAAACACTTGCAAAAGCGGTAGTAGGTTTATTTGACAAAGAAAATAAAACAGAAATAAGAGTTATTGGAATACGTCATGGTGAAAAGATGTATGAAACATTGCTCACAAATGAGGAGTGTGCTCATGCAACAGATATGGGTAATTTTTATCGCGTTCCTTGCGATAAGCGTGATTTGAACTATGACAAATATGTTAAAGAAGGTGATACTGAACGAGTAAAGCTTTCAGAATTCAACTCAAATAACACGCAAATTTTAAATGTTGAACAAGTGCAGGAAAAATTGCTTTCACTTCAATATATTCGTGATGAATTGGCAGCGTTGGAGGAAAAATAAAGATGAAAGTATTGGTGACGGGTGCAAAAGGTTTTATTGGTAAAAATCTTGTTTCACAGCTCAATAATATTAAATCAGGCAAGGCAAAAGATAAAAAGCTTGGTGAAGATTTAACTATTTTTGAATATGATATTGACACAGATCCGCAATTGTTGGAGAAATATACAAGTGAATGTGATTTTGTGTGTCATCTTGCCGGAGTGAATCGCCCAAAAGATGAGGCAGAATTCATGAAGGGCAATTTTGGTTTCACATCCAAGTTGCTTGATTGCCTGAAAAATAATGGGAGTAAGGCACCTATATTGGTTACTTCATCGGTTCAAGCTGAAAACAATACGCCATATGGGGTTTCGAAAAAGGCAGGAGAAGACCTGATTTTTAGTTATGGTAAAGAAAATGGCGTTAATGTTTTAGTATATAGATTAACAAATGTTTTTGGGAAATGGTGTAACCCTAATTATAATAGTGCAGTTGCAACATTTTGCAGTAATATTGCAAGAGATTTACCAATTACAATAAGTGATCCGGAAATTTGTTTGAGATTAGTTTATGTTGATGATGTTGTGGCAGAGTTTATCCGTGCAATCAGTGGAAGTGCAAATTTTGAGGGGGAATATTGTCGAGTGCCTGAAGTGCATGAGGCAAAGCTTGGGGAAATAGTGGAATTAATACAAGGATTCAAAAGACAAACCCAAACCCTTGTTATGCCTGAAATACCGGAAGGCTCGTTTGAAAAGAAGCTTTATTCAACATATCTTTCATATCTTCCCAAAGAAGCAGTGAGTTTTCCGCTTAAAATGAATATTGATGCAAGAGGAAGTTTCACAGAACTTTTGAAAACCGAAAAATGTGGACAAATCAGCGTCAATATCTCAAAACCCGGGATAACAAAAGGTCAGCATTGGCATCACACAAAATGGGAGTTTTTTATTGTTGTTTCTGGACACGGATTGATACAACAAAGAAAAATTGGAACTGATGAAATTTTAGAGTTCGAGGTTTCAGGCGAAAAAATTGAGGCGGTCCATATGTTGCCCGGATATACACACAATATAATAAATCTTAGCGAAAAGGAAGATTTGATAACGGTTATGTGGGCAAATGAGCAGTTTGATGCTGAAAGATCCGATACATATTTTGAAGAGGTGTAAAAATGAGCAAGCTTAAACTTATGACAATTGTTGGAACACGACCTGAGATAATTCGTCTTGCGGCGGTAATTAAAAAGTGTGATAAATATTTTGAACAGATTTTAGTGCACACAGGACAAAACTATGATTACGAACTGAATCAGGTGTTTTTTGATGATTTAGGCCTTCGTGCTCCAAATTTTTATCTCGATGCAGTTGGAAAAGATTTGGGTGAAACAATAGGTAATATTATTGCAAAATCATATAAATTGATGGTGGAAGAAAAGCCGGATGCACTGCTTATTTTGGGTGATACCAATTCATGTCTTTCGGCAATTTCGGCAAAGCGTCTTCATATTCCTATTTTCCATATGGAAGCCGGCAATAGATGTAAGGATGAGTGTTTACCCGAAGAAACAAACAGACGAATTGTTGATATTATTTCGGATGTTAACTTAGCATATTCCGAGCATGCAAGAAAATATCTTCATGAGTGTGGTTTGCCAAAGGAGAGAACTTATGTAACAGGTTCGCCAATGGCGGAGGTTTTGCACGAAAATTTAGATAGCATAAAGAAAAGTGATGTTTTAAGAAGACTTGGGCTTGAAAAGGGCAAATATATTTTACTTTCTGCGCACAGAGAGGAAAATATTGATACCGAGGAGAACTTTTTTAGTCTTATGAATGCGGTGAATGCTATGGCAGAAAAATATGATATGCCAATTCTTTATTCATGCCATCCAAGAAGCGCAAAATATATAGAAAAACGCGGATTTGTATTTGATAAAAGGATAATACAAAATAAACCGCTTGGATTTCATGATTATAATAACTTGCAGATGAATGCCTTTGCTGTTGTATCAGATAGCGGAACGCTTCCGGAAGAAAGCAGTTTCTTTCTGTCAATAGGAAATCCGATTTCTGCAGTTTGCATCAGAACCAGCACCGAAAGACCGGAGGCTCTTGATAAAGGCAACTTCATTCTTGCGGGAATAACTAAAGAACAGGTTTTGCAAGCGGTTGACACTGCGGTTGAAATGAACAAAAACGGAGATTTTGGTATACCTGTTCCTGATTATATTGATGAGAATGTTTCAACCAAGGTGGTTAAGATTATTCAGAGTTATACGGGCGTTGTAGATAAGATGGTTTGGAGAAAAAAATAAATTCCGGAGGATAAAAATGACAGCTGAGTTTTGTGATTTACTTTATTTGTTCAGTGCGACAGTGCATGGTGAAACAAATATTAAAAAAGTAAATAGCGATATTCGTAAGGTTTTGGCCTTGGCTGAAAGGCAGGGCATTTGGACCGTTATTTTTCCTGCGGTAAAAACTCTTTATCAAAATTCAGAAACAGACCTATCAAAAGAAGAGTTTGAAAAATATAATCTAAGATTCACATTCAGCATTTCAACAAGCTTGCGCCGGAAATATGCAATAACGCAAATGGTTAGGATGCTTGAAGAAGAAGGAATAAGTTGCTGTATGCTGAAGGGTGAAGTTTTAGCAGAATTATATAAAGTTCCCGAAACAAGAATATCCAGTGATACTGACATTCTCTTAGAATCGCCTGATTTAGAAGAAAAGGTTTGTGAGGTCATGGAAAAGCATGGCTTTGAAGTTTTAGAAAGACCGCATACTTCTCATCATGCAATGTGTCGCAGTAAACAAACGGGACTTATTGAATTTCATCTTTCTCTGCATGATAAACTGTTTGAGGATGTTTGGTTTAACAGATTGCATGAACGATTTGAAGAACAACGCGATTATATTACACGTGATGGAAACAAAATTAAAACTCTTGGTATAACTGATGGTGCAGTGTTTGTTGCGCTTCACTTTATTAAGCATTTTTTATCTGAAGGTGCAGGAATTCGCCAGCTTATGGATTCGCTTCTATACCTTAGATATTATAAAAATGAAATAAAATGGGATAAATTTAACCAAATAATAACTGAATTGAAATATGACAAGTTCTTGAGAGTGTGTATAGAAATAGGAAAAAAATATCTTGGATTTGTTGAAGAGGATTTTCATAGAGTCATAGAAAAGCAACAAACGTTTCAACACGACTCAGAACTTATTACAGAAATTTTTACAGATATTGAAGAGGGCGGAATCTTTGGCCATGATGTAGATAAAAGAAAGAATTTCTATAAGCTATATACGGAGGCAAGATATAATAGATTTAAGGATGGAGACTTTGAGGAATATATGAAAAACTGGGGACATGTCAGTATGTTCCGCAGACTTTTCCCAACAAGAAAGACTATGAATAAAAAATATAGTATTTTAGGGAAACATCCTAATCTTCTTTTTGTGATGTATGTAGTCAGAATTGGTAAAAAAATAGGTGATTTTAAAAATTGGAAAAAAACAAATGATGATTATAAACGCCTTGAGATGATTAAAAAATTGGATATGATTTAAAAAGTGTCTTTGCAAAATGCAAAGACACTTTTTTTAAGATATATAATTATTAATTTATTTGTAAAACAAAAACCTCATTAGTCTTTTCTTTAAAAAGCATTGATGCAGCTTCGGCGTCAGAAAGCTTTTCAAAAATTCCAAAAACGGTTGGACCACTACCACTCATGAGTGAGCATGCAGCTCCTGCTTTTTTCATAATTGTTTTATATTCCGTAATTTCTTTATGTTCAGTTGCAGTTACAAATTCTAAAACATTTGCGGTGTTCTGTGAGAAAGCATGAATATCATTGTTTTGAAGAGCAACCAACAAAGCATCAGTATTCGGATGTGTTATAGCTGAATTAAGATGCAAACTTTGGTAAACGTGTGCGGTTGAAACGCTAAAGTTTGGTTTTGCAAGTAAAAGCCATAGATTTTTTAGATTTGAAATAACGGGGGTTAAGCTTGTCCCAATTCCTTCAGCAAGCATGCATCCTCCATGAATGAAAAAAGGCACATCTGAACCAATTCTCCCGCCAATTTCAGAAAGTTTGTCAAGCGTGAGCTTGTTTTCGAATAATGCGTTAAGTGCTTTTAAAACGCCTGCGGCATTTGAGGAACCACCACCAAGACCTGCGCCAAAAGGAATATTTTTTTCAATATGTATTTTCACACCAAGGTCATGTTGCTTTATTGTATCAAAAAAAAGATTCACTGCTTTCGCAACTATGTTATCATTGTTTTGAGGTATAAAAGAATTATTGCAAGTGACCTCTAAAATATTTGGAGTATCAAAAAGAGAAATAGTGAGAATGTCATATAGAGGAATTTCCTGCATAATCATTTTCAAATTATGAAAGCCGTCTTCACGTTTGTTCAGAACATCAAGCGAAAGATTTATTTTTGCAGGACATTTAATCACCATTGTTTTATTATCCATACGATATACCCTCCAAATGACTTTATTTGATATCTTGCTCAGAGGTTTTTCCAAGCTTATACATTGACGTGAAAACCCAGATGCTTGACAATGCTGTGGATAAAATATCTGAAACAGGTTGTGCGTAAAAAATTCCATCGAGTTTGAAAAAATATGATAATATTATGATGGACGGAATTAAAAACAGGCATTGACGAGAAAGACTCAATATCATTGCTGCCTTAGGCTTGTTAATATATTGGAAATAATTTGAACATATTATCTGGATACCAAGAATTGGGAAGCAAAGAGTGTTTATTTGAAGAGCTTTCCTTCCCACCATGATTAAATCGGGTGAGGAATTGAAAGCCCGAACTATTTGTTCCGGGAAAAGACGGATAATGATGGATGCAAAAATAACGATAGAGGAGGCTGCCAAAATTCCATATTTCATTGTTTTGCGCACTCTGTCAAAGTTTTTTGCGCCATAGTTATATCCAACAATTGGTTGAACTCCTTGATTGATGCCGAAAATAGGCATAATGGCAATAGACATTGCACTGTTATATACGGCGAAGGCGGATACTGCAACATCACCTTTGCCAACGCCCAGAGCAAGGGCACCATATTTCATAAGCAAATTATTATAAAGAATATTGACACTTGCCATCACAAGCTGTACTAAAGCAGGAGATATTCCAAGAAACATAATTTTTGAAATTAAAGTAAAATCAGGTTTATAGCCTTTTAAATTAAGTTTAAGACTGCTTCGTTTGCCAATGAAATAATATAAAACCCAAAGCATTGAAACAAGATATCCTAAAACAGTAGCAATTGCAGCACCTGCTACTCCAAGCCTAACAACCATGGTCAATAACCAGTCAAAAACAATGTTAACAACCGCACCTGAAAGCATGGTAATCATTGCTATTTTCGGGTTTCCCTCTGAACGTATTATGGCGTTCAAAGCAAAGCCAACACCCTGAAAAACTGAGCCTGCAAGAATAATACGCATATAGTTAACTGCATAGTTCATAACTTCGCCATCGGGAGTGCCAAATAGTTTCAGAAGTGGTTTCATAAATATATAGCATATTATAGAAACTATAACTTCAAGAAAAAATGCACACACACAAACATTGTTTAAAATTTTCGCAGCTTTATCTCGATTTCCTTCTCCAAGACTGATGGCAACAAGTGAAGTTCCGCCCAATCCGACAAGCATGGCAACCGCCATAATAGCTGTCATAAAAGGGAAAGAAAAAGAGAGTGCTGCCAATGCTTTATCCCCTACAGCCTGCCCAACAAATATTCTGTCAATAACGTTATAGATAGCATTAACAAGCATTCCAATAATTGCAGGCATTGAAAATTTATATAGTAATTTAGGTATGGAAGCTTCTCCTAGTTGTTTTGCTCTATTGTTATCCATTTTAGTATCCTTTCTTCAACATTAAAAATTCTTCGCATTCTTAACGAAGAATTTTTAAATAACTATTATTCATTATCATTATCAACTGTGTCATCAGCAGAAGTTACATCGGCTTGACCAGCGGTTTCAAACAATGCTTCAAATTCTTCAGCATCAACCTTTTCTTTTTGCAAGAGTAATTCAGCTGTGCTTTTGAGCTTATCCGATTGTTCGGTAAGAATTTTTGAACAACGGTCATAACATTTATCAATTATATCTTTAATTTCTGCATCAATCTTTGCAGCAACATCTTCGCTATAATCCTTTGTGTGACCAAAGTCTCTGCCAATAAACACCTCATCGTTTGCACTGCCAAAGCTACGTGTTCCTAAAGATTCACTCATGCCGTACTTAACAATCATATTTTTTGCAATTGAAGTAGCTCTTTCGATGTCGTTTGAAGCGCCTGTGCTTATATCATCAAGGAAAAGCTGTTCTGCAACACGACCGCCAAGGAGTGTTATAATTTCTTCCAACATCTCTGTTTTAGACGTATATGAAACATCTTCTTTGGGTAAGGAAAGAGTATATCCACCGGCACGACCACGAGGTATAATTGAAATCTGATGAACTCTGTCTTGCGTTGGAAGCATTTTTGCCACAACAGCATGACCGGCTTCGTGATATGCAGTTAAACGACGTTCTTTTTCGGTTACAACACGAGTCTTTTTTTCAGGTCCTGCAATAACCTTCATGATTGATTCCTCAATATCAAACATGGTGATGACTTTTGCACCATTTTTTGCAGCACGAAGAGCCGCTTCATTCATAAGGTTTTCCAAGTCTGCGCCCGTGAAACCAACGGTTGTTCTTGCAAGAACATCGAGCTTAACGTCATCACTGAGGGGTTTTCCTTTTGAATGAACCTTAAGGATTTCTTCTCTGCCTTTAACATCGGGAGCGTCAACTAAAACCTGACGGTCAAATCTTCCTGGACGGAGAAGCGCACTGTCGAGAATATCAGGACGGTTCGTAGCAGCAACAACAATGACGCCTTCATTAACACCAAAACCATCCATTTCAACAAGAAGCTGATTTAAGGTTTGTTCTCTTTCGTCATGACCACCGCCAAGACCCGCTCCTCTTTGACGACCAACTGCATCAATTTCGTCTATAAAAACAATACATGGAGCATTCTTTTTTGCATGTTCAAACAAATCACGAACTCGGGAAGCACCAACACCAACAAACATTTCAACAAAATCTGAACCTGAAATAGAAAAGAAAGGAACACCTGCTTCACCTGCAACAGCTTTAGCAAGCAGGGTTTTTCCTGTTCCCGGAGGTCCAACCAAAAGAACTCCCTTTGGAATTCTTGCGCCGAGCTCACGGAATTTTCCAGGCGCTTTCAAAAATTCAACAATTTCTTGAAGCTCTGCCTTTTCTTCGTCTTCACCTGCAACATCAGCAAAGGTTTTGGAATTCTTGTCGTCAACAACAACCTTTGCACGGCTTTTTCCAAATGACATAACACCACCGCGACCGCCACCTTGAGACTGTTGCATAAAAAATACCCAAAAGATAATCATAATAATAATCAAACCGAAAGACGGAAGCATGCTGAGCCACCAAGGCATAACTTGAGGTTCAGGCGTATCAACCCGAAGAGTTCCGGCTGCAACCTGACGCTCAATTTCATCACCAACGCTATCGTATAGGGCGTAATATCCCGGAGTTGCAATTTCAAGCTTTGTGTTATCGGTTAAGGTGACCAATGCTGTTGTATCAACTATCTGTATTTCCTTAACACTTCCTTTTTCAATCATAGAGATTAAATCTGAATAAACATATTGTGTTTGCGTTTCAGGAAGTGAAGTCAAAACAAATATTGTAAGTATTGCTAAAAATAAAACTATATAGAATCCAAGTCCACGTAAACCTTTTTTCAAATTCTAACGCCTCCTTAAAATGTTATGCATTTATATTTTATGATGATAAGTATTTAATATAATATGATAATATACATTTATTAATCTTACCATATTTTAAAAGGAAATACAAGAGTTAAATAAATTTTTTAAGAATTGTTCACATAATATTAACATATATAAAGGCGGAATTTAGGGATTTTCTATTGACAAAAAAGATAAGAAATATTAAAATGAATTAGTAAGTGTAGAATCAGCACAAAGATTTTGAAAGGATTTCAAATATGAAAAACAATAAAAAAAATAATAAAAAAACACAAAATAGCGCTGTGAAGGAAAACAAGAAGACCATTTATTCAATTATCGGAGCTGTGGCTGTGATTGTGGGAGTTGCAGTGGTTTTGATTCTGGGAAGCGGCAAGGAGGACGAAAAAATGATAGCAGAAACAGTTAAAGTTAAGGTTGAAATGGAAAAAGGTGGGGAATTTATTCTTGAACTTTATCCGGAATATGCACCTCAAACGGTTGAAAATTTTGTTGACTTAGTTACTGATGGATTTTATGATGGTGTGGGTTTTCATAGGGTAGTTGAAGGCTTTATGGCACAGGGCGGCGACCCTGAGGGAACAGGTATGGGCGGAAGCGGAACACAAATACCTGGTGAATTTTCTGCAAATGGATTTACACAAAACACGCTTTCTCATACAAGAGGCGTTATCTCAATGGCTCGTTCACAGATGCCTGATAGTGCAAGCAGTCAGTTCTTTATTTGTTACGATGATGCAAGCTTCCTTGATGGACAGTATGCAGCATTTGGCAAGGTTGTTGAGGGCATGGAAGTTGTTGATGGATTTTTAAACGTTGAGAGAACATTTAATTCTATGGGCGAACTTGCATCACCTGTTGAGCCTATCACAATGAAAGAAGTAACAATTATTGAGGATTAGTATAGTTATTGTGATTTGATATGAAAGGAATTTACAATATGAAAAAGATAGTAGCTCTTACACTTGTAGCAGTTTTATGTTTTACAACTGTGTTTGCACAGACTTTTACTGATATTTCAGGGCATTGGGCTGAAGAAGAAATTCTTATTGCACATCAAAATAAAATTGTTAATGGAGACCCCGATGGTTCATTCCGACCTGATGATAAAGTTTCAAGAGCAGAGTTTTTGAAAATGCTGGTGACGGATATTTGCAATCGTGCAGGTGTTGAAATTTCGACTGAATATGATACGGGTGAACATTGGGCTTCTAAATATTATAACTTTGCAACAGATAGTATTTATGCACCATTAACAGAAAAAGAAGCTGTTGGTGAAATTGTGCCGGGTGCGATGAATGCATATAATTTTGATTTGCCGATTGCAAGATGGGAAATGGCATATATCTTAAGTGAATCACTTTATAACATATTTGGAATAAAAGGTGCTCAGACTGTTGAAAGTGCAGACTTCGATGAAATTAAAGAAGCTTATAATGAAAAAATAGTTTCAAGTGTTTCAAATGTTTTAGCAATTTCACTTTTCAAAGGCGATGAAAATGGAAAATTTAATCATGCTGCAAGTGGAACCAGAGCGGAAACCGCTGCTTTAATAAATCGTGCAGGAAAATTGATGCAACCTGTGATTGATGAATATAATACTTATATGACTGCAATGATGGAACAAAACAAAAAATATGAAGAAGCACTTTTTACTTATGAGTCAGTTCCTAAAGGACATCCTAAAGTAACAATACTTATGTCAAACAATAAAAAATTTGATATTGAGCTTTATCCGGAATATGCGCCTCAAACAGTTGCGAATTTTCTGGCACTTGCAAAAAAGGGCTTTTATGATGGACTTACTTTCCATCGCGTTGTCGAAGGCTTTGTAGCCCAGGGCGGAGACCCTGCGGGTGACGGTAGTGGCGGAAGCGAAAACTATATAGTTGGTGAATTTTTAGCTAATGGATTTGATAAAAATACGCTTTCACATACACGTGGCGTGGTTTCAATGGCTAGGTCATCTCATCCTAATTCTGCAAGCAGCCAATTCTTTATTTGTTATGACAATGCAAGTTTTCTTGATGGCCAATATGCGGCATTCGGAAAGGTAATCACCGGTATGGATGTTGTTGATGGATTTCTTGACGGTGAGTTTTTGGTGAATGAAATGGGCGAATTGAGCATTCCTAAGGAGCCAATCGTAATAAAAAGAGTAATAGTCAGATAAGATTTTAAAAATGAAGAAAAACGCTATCATTTCGATAGCGTTTTTTTGAGCAAAAATTTCAAATATAATAATACTTTTAATTGCGCAAAATAAAAGCATAAATGAAAAATGGAGGAAGGGAAAATGAAAAAGAAAGAAAAAAAAGAAATAAATTTAGATAATTTAGACTTGTGTAAGGCTGCAACACCATCAGATTGCACAGGCTTGATACAGGTCCCGCCAATGACAAATGAGGAATATCAAGCATATAACAAAGTTTATGATTTTGCACCAGATATGCCGGTTGATTTGGAAAAAAACAGAGAGGACAACTGATATTGACTTTTCTTGGAATCGGTGTATAATATAATGTAAGAAAAAATAAAAAGTTTTGCGTTCCAATGAATAATATTTAATTTATTGGCTAAGATGGAATCGTGTGTAAATCACGAACGGGACCGCCACCGTAATTATGGAGTGCTGCCTATGGTTTAGAAACCGTCACTGATTTTTATTGGGAAGACTATGGCAGAATACGTTGATATATAAGTCGGGAGACATGCGCATAACTTAAAATGCCGCTTCGGATTATAAGTGTGCATTTTGGAAAAGTGGGAGAATTATAGTCTCATATATTTTGTGTGCGGAAAACGGCTGCAAACGAGATGTGTCTTGTTTGCAGCCGTTTTTAAGGAGATGAAGAAATGAGAGAGTTTAAAAACTATCATCCGTTTGTGAATTTTTTTTATTTCATGGCGGTAATTGTGTTTTCAATGTTGATAAGACATCCTTTGAGTATTGCTGTTTCTTTGTTTTGTTCTTTAAGCTGTTCGGTTGTTTTAGATGGTTTTAAAATTATTAAAACATTTTTAAAAGTTATTTTGCCACTAGTAATTTTGTCTGCGTTAATAAATCCTGTTTTTGTTCATGAGGGAGAAACTGTTCTTATGTTCTTCCCAAATGGTGAGCCGATAACACTTGAGGCAATTACATATGGGTTAACATCGGGAATAATGATAGCGTCTGCGGTTTTGTGGTTTTCGTGTTATAACGAAATAATAACAAATGATAAAATAATATATTTGTTTGGAAAAATTATGCCATCAATATCTCTGATGCTTTCGATGGTTTTAAGATTTGTTCCAAGATTCAAAGAACAGGCGAGGCAAATGATGCAGGCTCAATACGGCATGGGCAAGAGCTTGAAAGAATTAGATTTTAAGAACAAAATCAGATTTTATATGGAAATTTTTTCAGCTATGATTACGTGGGGACTTGAGGGGTCGATTGAAACTGCAAGTAGTATGAAAAACCGTGGATATGGATTAAAAGGGAGAACCTCATTTTCAATATTTAAGATTACTCTGCGAGATATTGGTGCATTAATTTTTGTTTTGATTATGGCGGTTTATGTTATTGTGGGATATATATTAGGAAGAATAAATTTTGCTTTTTATCCGCAAATGATTGGTGCCGAAAACACAATTTATAGTTATTCGATTTTTGTGGCATATTTTTTGCTTTGTATTATGCCGATTATGATTGAGGCTTGGGAGGAATTAAAATGGAAGTATTTAAGGTCCAGAATTTGAGTTTTAAATATCCTATGTCCGAAAGAAAAACTCTTGATAATGTTTCTATAGATATAAAAAAAGGAGATTTTCTGACTATATGCGGGAAATCGGGTAGCGGGAAGTCGACTTTCTTAAAACTTTTCAAACCATCTGTTGAGCCTTTTGGTGAAAAAGACGGAGAAATTTATTATTATGATAAAAAACTTTCAGAACTTACATTTTTTGAACAGAGTCAAAAGATAGGATTTGTGGGTCAAAATCCTGAATCGCAGATTGTAACAGATATGGTTTGGCACGAACTTGCTTTTGGAGCGGAGAGCCTCGGACTTTCAAACAATGAAATAAGGATGAGAGTTGCGGAAACTTCAATGTTTTTTGGAATTGAGGAATGGTTTCACAAAAAAGTCATAGAACTTTCGGGCGGACAAAAACAAATTTTAAATCTTGCTTCGGTTATGGTTATGCATCCTGAGATTTTGATTTTGGATGAACCGACAGCACAATTAGATCCAATTGCAGCAGAAACGTTTTTAGAAATGTTGGCAAAAATTAATAAAGACATTGGAACAACGGTTATAATAGCAGAACATAGGCTAGAAAGAGTGTTTGAACTATCAAATAATGTTCTGGTTTTAGAAAATGGTTCAATAGCTGCACAGGGCAGCCCACAGATAGTAGGCAAAATCCTTAAAAATATAAAAAATGATATGCAGCTTGCATTGCCGACTGCAATGAGAAGCTATCTTGAATTAGAAAATGGTGATTCCTGCCCGCTTACAGTGCGTGAAGGACGAAAATGGCTCGAAGAATTTTCAAAAAAGTGCAATATAACTTCTAAGATAGAGAAAAAGGAAAGACAAATTAAAAGAGAAAAAACTGTTTTGGAAATTAATAATATCTGGTTCCGATATGAAAGAAATGAGCCTGATATCATTAAAGGGTTATCGCTTAATCTTTATGAGGGAGAGATTTTAGCTATTGTTGGGGGAAATGGTGCAGGAAAAACAACTCTTGTATCTTTGATAAGCGAAGTGAATCGCACATATCGTGGAAGAGTAAAATTTCATGTAGATAAAAAAGCTATTAGTGTTTTGCCGCAAAACCCACAACTGATTTTTTTAAAAAGCATGATAAAGTTGGATTTGCTTGAGATAATAGAAAATTCAGAAATAACTCCGGAAGAAAAAGCTACTAAACTTAAAGAAATATCAAAGGTTTTTGAAATAGAAGAAATTTTAGAGAAACATCCTTATGACGTTTCCGGTGGTGAACTGCAAAGAGCGGCTTTGGCAAAGCTTTTGCTGAATAATCCGTCAATTTTGATTATGGATGAGCCAACAAAAGGAATGGATGCACATTTTAAGTTGAGGTTTTTAAACATATTAAAGTCGCTTAAAGACATAGGAGTTACGGTAGTTTTAGTTTCGCATGATATTGAGTTTTGTGCAAGATGTGCTGATAGATGCGCTATGCTTTTTGATGGCGGCATTATTAGTGAAGGTGAACCCGAATTATTTTTCACTGACAAGCTTTTTTATACAACTGCTGCCGGTCGCATGGCGCAAGGAATTATTCCAAATGTGATTTTGGAAGAAGATATTAGTGCTGCTTTTAAACAAATAAAAAGAAAGGAATATAGATAATATGAAAAGAATTAAAAAGTTTTTTGGAGTGATGTTGTGCTTAGCGTTTGTCGTGCTTTTTATCATTTCAAAGAAATTTGAAGGTTGGCAACAGACTGTTTTACATATTTTAACGATTTGCTCGATTGGAGCAGGAATAAGTTTATTGTTGCCACAAACTATATTTTTCAAAGAAAAAAGCAATGTTGTCCAGAATGAGAAAAAAACGAAGGGTTTATCAAAACGGACTTTAACGTCGTTGGTTGTTATGATTGTTGTGATTCCGTTAACAGTGTGGCTCGGAACAATGCTTTTTGGAGAAAGAAAATATTATTTTATAAGCATGCTCATTATTGTTGAAATGATGCTTCCATTTGGGGTCGGGATTGAATCAAGAAAAACTAAAGTTTTAGAGCTTGTGATAATAAGTGTGCTCTGTGCAATAGCGATTATTGGTAGAGAACTGTTTTTTATGTTGCCAATGTTTAAACCGTTGCTTGCAATTGTTATCATATCCGGAGTTTGCCTTGGTGGAGAGGCAGGCTTTTTGGTTGGAAGCATATGTATGTTTGTTTCAAATATATATTTCGGTCAAGGCGTATGGACACCATGGCAAATGTTTGCAGCGGGAATGATTGGCATGATTGCGGGGGTTTTTTATAAGACAGGAATTTTAAGAAAAAATAAAGTGTCTTTGAGTATTTATGGAGGTTTAGCTACCATTTTTATTTATGGCGGGATAATGAATCCTGCATCTGTGCTCATGTGGACAGATAAGCCAACGCTTGAAATGTTTGTTATGGCATATCTGCAAGGATTTTCAATCGATTTGGTGCATGCGGCATCAACTTCATTCTTTTTGTGGGTTATATCAATTCCAATGATTGAAAAAATTGATAGAATTAAAAATAAATATGGAATAAATATTAATTAATGTCGTAAACTTACTAAAATTGCGGAGAATTATATTGACAACTACGCAAAAATTTTTTATAATAAACAAAGCCCAGCATGATTCTGGAATATTGGAGCATGTTGGGTTTTGATTTTGCTCAATATATGAAAATATGAAATAAAAACAATCGAAAGTAGGCGTATATAAAAATGAGCAACACAATGATAACTGACTTAACTAAAGGAAATGTTACGAAACTCCTTTTGAAATTTGCATTTCCGTTATTCCTCTCTAATGCGCTTCAAGCAATATATAATATTGTAGATATGATTGTCGTTGGACAATATATTGGTGGTGCAGGAATGTCTGCGGTATCAATCGGAGGAGATATTCTTCATTTATTAACATTTATTGCAATGGGATTTTCATCTGCTGGACAGGTTCTGATTGCTAAGGATGTTGGTGGTGGAAATTATGACAGAGTCCGCAAAACAATAGGAACAATGTTTACATTTTTGTTAATAGCGTCTATTTCGGTGTCGATAATTTGTTTTATAATACGCGAGCCTATTTTGAAATGGTTAAACACACCTGTTGAAGCATATAAATATACAATGGACTATACTGTAACCTGCATTATCGGACTTGTTTTCATATATGGCTATAATATTGTCAGTGCAATCCTTAGAGGTATGGGTGATAGCCGCAGACCTTTTGTGTTTGTTGCAATTGCGGCGTTTTTAAACCTTGCGCTTGATATTGTGTTTGTTGTATATATGGGAATGGAGGTTTTTGGCGCAGCACTTGCAACGGTTATCGGACAAGGCGTGAGCTTTATTGTTTCAATAGTTTATCTTTACATAAAAAAAGAAAACTTTTGTTTTGATTTTAAGTTAAAAAGTTTTAAAATGGACAAAGAAGCGTTTGGTGGCATTGTTGCGTTGGGAGTTCCGATGGCAATCCAATCTGCAGCTGTAAGTTTCTCAAAAATAGTGTTAATGGCGTGGATTAATATGTTTGGTGTTGTATTCTCAGCATTAGCGGGAATATATAACAAAATTAATATGATGATTGGAATTGTTTCAAACTCATTTACTGCGGCGGGAAGTGCGATGGTGGGACAAAATCTTGGTGCAAAGAAAGACGAAAGGGTTCCTGCAATATTAAAAACGGTTATGGTTTGTGGGATGATTATTACAATTGTTTTGTCGGCAGTTTTATTGATTTTCCCGAGCCAAGTCTTTGCGACATTCACAACCGATAAGGATGTTTTATTAATTGCATCAATCCTCGTTGCACCAACAATTTTGAATTTTTTTGGTTCTGCAACAAGGAGTGTCAGTTTTTCAATAATAAATGGTTCAGGAAACACAAAGTTAAATTTTGCAGTTGCAATTATTGATGGAATAATCAGCAGGATTGGAATTGCAGCTTTGCTTGGATTTGTGTTCAAAATGGATTGTTTAGGCTTTTGGTATGGAGATGCGCTTGCGGGATTCGTGCCGATTATCATCGGTGTTTGTTTTCTTGTTTCAGGAAAATGGAAAACGAAATAAAAAAATGTTTACTTTTATATAAAAACATGATATAATGAAAAAATATTAATAAATATGGGCACTAATTGCAAAAATTAAGTTCATAATATAATGTAAAACAGGAGTGGTGAAAATGGATAAAAATACGATTCAGATGCTTGTTACTATGTGTATCTATATTTTGATTGTAATAGGCATTGGTGTGTATTTTGCAAAAAGGTCAAATAAAAATTCAGAAAACTTTTTCATAGGTGGTCGTTCATTAGGCCCATGGGTTGCGGCAATGAGCGCAGAGGCATCTGATATGAGCGGATGGCTTTTGATGGGCTTGCCGGGTGTTGCATATTGGTGCGGCTTGGCGGATGCTTTTTGGACAGCGCTTGGATTGGCTCTTGGTACATATTTGAATTGGTTGATTGTTTCAAAAAGATTGAGAAGATATTCATATATTGCAGGAAATGCAATAACAATTCCTGACTTTTTCAGTAACAGATTTAAAGAAAACAAGAAGATTATAATGACGATTGCTTCATTATTTATACTTATATTTTTTGCTGTATATGCAGGAAGCTGTTTTGTTACTTGCGGAAAGTTGTTTAGCAGTATGTTTGGTGCTAGTTATTTATCAATGATGATAATTGGTGCAATATTTGTTATAATATACACATTTATTGGTGGATTTTTAGCGGAAAGTGCGTCAGATTTCATGCAGGCAATTTTGATGATAGCGGCATTAGTTGCTGTTTTGGTAGTTGGACTTTTTGAAGCCGGTGGAATTGCTGAGGTAGCTGAAAATGTGAAACAAATACCGGGCTTTATTGAGTTTTTTGGTATTGCTCAGCCAAATGTGGTTGATGGTGTTCAGCAAATTTCTGAAAATGGAGAAGTGCTTTTTAACGAAGCAGGTGAATATAGCGTGCTTAGCGCAATATCAATGCTTGCATGGGGATTAGGATATTTTGGAATGCCTCAGGTATTATTGAGATTTATTGCAATTCGCAAGGCTGATGAGTTAAAGAGATCAAGAAGAATTGCTGTTGTTTGGTGCGTGATTTCGTTAGCAGCAGCTGTTTGCATAGGAATAATAGGTAGAAGCCTTTATCCGACAGCTCTTGTAACCAAGGCAGATGCTGAAACAATATTCACATTGATGAGTAGCACATTATTACACCCATTGTTTGCCGGCGTAGTTATGGCGGGCATCTTGGCAGCAACCATAAGCTCATCCGATTCATATTTATTGATTGCAGCATCAGCTCTTTCGAAAAATATATATCAGGGTGTTATCAAAAAGGATGCAACAGACAAGCAGGTCATGATGGTTAGCAGAATAACTCTTCTTGTAGTTGCTTTAGTTGGTATAATAATTGCACTTGATGAAAACAGCGTTATATTTGGTATTGTAAGCTTTGCTTGGGCAGGATTCGGGGCAACCTTCGGACCTTTAATGTTGTTTTCGTTATTCTGGAAACGTACAAATCGAGCAGGCGCAATTGCTGGTATGATTTCGGGTGGTGCTAGCGTATTTATATGGAAACTTCTTCTTAATCCTTTAGGAGGAATATTTACAATTTATGAACTTTTACCAGCGTTTATTATTTCATGTATATTCATAGTTGTAGTTTCTTTGATAACAAAAGAACCATCAGAAGAAATACAGGCAGAATTTGAAAAAGCTAAAACGGCAGAAATTTAAAGTATAAATAAATGTTAGCAGCAAAGTATTTGCATTTAAAGTGGGGGGTGCTATAATTATGGTGCTTAATGGCGTAGATTTTAATAATTATTTTAAGAATTATCCAAATGAGGAAGGCTATTTTGGAAAGTATGGCGGAAGATATATATCTGATGAATTAAAAACTGCAATGGAGGAAATTACAGAAGCGTATTTTCAAATCTGTAAGTCTAGAAAATTCATCAATGAGCTTCGTAGAATTCGAAAAGAATTTCAGGGCAGACCAACCCCGATAACACATCTGGAAAGATTATCAAATCAGCTTGGCGGTGTTCAGATTTATGCAAAGCGTGAAGATTTGAATCATACAGGAGCACATAAGCTTAATCATTGTATGGGTGAAGCACTTTTGGCAAAATATATGGGTAAAGACAAAATTATTGCAGAAACGGGTGCAGGACAGCATGGCGTTGCACTTGCGACGGCAGCGGCATATTTTGGACTCAAGTGTGACATTTATATGGGAAGCGTAGATATCAAAAAACAGGCGCCAAATGTTGCAAGAATGAAAATTCTTGGTGCGAATGTTGTTGAGGTCACACATGGTTTAGCAACCTTAAAGGAAGCCGTTGATGCGGCGTTTGAGGCATATGCGAAAGAATATAAAGATGCAATATATTGCATCGGTTCGGTTTTGGGGCCACATCCATTTCCAATGATGGTAAGAGATTTCCAGAGCGTTGTTGGTATTGAGGCCAGAGAACAGTTTACTAAAATGACGGGTGAACTTCCTGATTCAATAGTAGCTTGTGTTGGTGGTGGCTCAAATGCAGCAGGATTTTTTGCCGGATTTTTGAATGACCCGGTAGATATATATGGCGTTGAACCTTTGGGAAAAGGTGAAAAACTTGGCGATCATGCGGCGAGCCTTAAATATGGAACAGAGGGTGTTATGCATGGATTTAACAGCATAATGCTTAAGGATCAAAATGGTGATCCTGCACCAGTTTATTCTGTTGCAAGCGGTCTTGACTATCCTTCATCAGGTCCTGAACATGCTTTCTTACATGATCTTGGTAGAGTTATTTATGATACCATTGGCGATGAAGAGTCAATAGATGCATTTTTCAAACTTTCAAGAAGTGAAGGAATAATTCCTGCTCTTGAAAGTGCGCATGCGGTGGCTTAT
>JAZNGL010000050.1:0-21079 GCA_045576435.1 Clostridia bacterium | reverse complement strand
CAGATTAAAAGTAGAGATGTTTTATGGCGAAAAATTTGAAAGCGTTAACGCTTTCATTGATGAATTAAAGAAATATATTGATTACTACAATAACGAAAGAATTTCATTAAAACTAAGAGGAATGAGTCCTGTGCAATACAGGACTCACTCCTTAGCAAGTTAATATTAAATTTTGTCTAAACTTTTGGGTTCACTTCAGAAATCTTTGCGGTTTTTTTATTTACTTTTATATATTTTCTCCCATGCCTCAAAACAGCTCTCAGGAGTTTTCCCGGCATCAATACGATGTAGATTTTTAATTAAGCTCAGCTTATCTTCCGAAAAATCCTTTTTATCAGCAATAAAGCGCCGACACACCTCTGCATAATCAGGTTTTTCTTGTTTTGACTCACGCTCAATATAACGAAGAAGTATAATTTTATCGTCAACATCAAGATAAACAACATGCAATAAATCCGCACCATAATGTTCAATCAGGCTCAAAGCGCCTTCAAGTGTGTTTATTAGAATATAGTCTTTTTTTTCATCAACATCAAACTTTAAAGTAAAATAATTCCATGGTCCCTGAGTTGTGATATATTGTCTTCTTTCAATAACAAGCTTTTCTTCTTCAAATTTTTCAAGCTGTTCAACCGTAACAAAGTTATAGTCAACCCCATCAATTTCACCTATCCGCATTGGTCTCGTTGTATATGGAACAAGCGGAACAAGATTTTTATCTGCCTTTGCTACAATTTTTTTATATAAAGTATCTTTTCCTGTTGAACTTTTCCCAACGATACAAAATATTCTACTCATTTTACACCTCTCAGTTTAGCTCTCGTTAACAACTATATCATAACATAACACCATTCAAAAATCAACCCTGCATTAAGTTGCATATTTTTTTGAATATTTATACAAAATCTCTTGACGTTTTTCCATGTTTATGGTTTAATACTATATATAGCGTGAATAATTATGCACTTATTATATAAATACGTCTGATTACAATCTCATAAAGGAGAATTAATATGACCAATAAAGATAATAAAAGCAACAAAAAGCAGCGACATAATGCAATAATATCGATTATAAACGAGAATTCAGTTGAAACTCAGGGACAACTCACTCAACATTTACTCGCAGAAGGATATGACGTGACCCAAGCAACTGTATCGCGCGACATAAAGGAATTACATCTCATTAAACTTGCTGATATTAACGGGAAATATTGTTATGCACTTCCTGATAAAGATAATGATGCAAGTATCCGTTCCAGATATAATGCCGTTCTGACTCACGCAATGATAACCGTGCAAAATGCCATGAATATGGTTATTGTTAAAACTATACCGGGTTCTGCTCAAGGTTGCGCAATGGCTATTGAAACATTGGAATTAAACGACATTGTTGGAATTTTAGCAGGCGATGACACTGTTTTCATTGCTACGAACAGTGTTGACGAAGCAGAAGCTCTTGTTAAACTTCTCACCGAAACAGTAAACTGATTTTGATAATTTTTATTAAACGATTTTAAAGATACAAGGAGAATTATTATGAAACACTTATTAAAACTTTCAGATTTAACAACACAAGAAATTTTGGATATTCTTAATTTGGCAGACAAATTAAAATATGAAAAAAAGAACGGCATTCCCCACGAACTCCTAAAAGGAAAGTCTCTGGGAATGATTTTTGAAAAATCATCCACCCGTACTCGTGTATCATTTGAGGTTGGTATGCATGAACTTGGTGGATATCCGCTTTTCCTCAGTTCCAACGACCTCCAGATAGGCAGAGGCGAACCAGTTGAGGATACCGCTCGTGTTCTTTCAAGATTTCTTGACGGAATTATGATTAGGACCTTTGCTCAAAAAGAGGTTGAAGACCTTGCAAAGTATGGTTCAATTCCGATTATAAACGGTTTAACCGATTACTGTCATCCATGCCAGGTGCTTGCTGATTTAATGACAATCCGCGAGCATAAAGGTTCACTTAAAGGGCTTAAACTTTGTTTTATTGGCGATGGAAACAATATGGCAAATTCTCTCATTGTTGGTTGTATTAAAGTTGGTATGAAAGTTGCTATTGCTTGTCCGAAAGGCTATGAACCTGATGGCGAACTTATGAAATGGGCAACCCAGAATGGTGACTTCCTCTGCACAGATGATATTTTATCTGCTGCAAAGGATTCTGATATTCTTTATACTGATGTATGGGCGTCTATGGGTCAAGAATCCGAAGCTACTAAACGCCGTGAAATCTTCGCAAAATATCAAATAAATGATGATGTTATGGCTGTGACAAACAAAGATGCAATGGTTCTTCATTGTTTGCCTGCACATCGCGGTGAAGAAATTACGGCCAAAGTTTTTGAAGAACATGCTAATGAGATTTTTGATGAGGCAGAAAATCGGCTTCATGCTCAAAAAGCTGTTTTAGTAATGCTTCTAGGAGATTAATAACCCTCGAAAAGCCACTTATACTTAAGTGGCTTTTCATTAAATAAAAAGCTTTAATTTTCAAAGGAAAAGAGGAATTTTCTATGAAAGCCTATTTGATTTTAAGCGATGGTCACATTTTTTGCGGTGAACGTTTTGGTGCAAAAGGTGACGCTATTGGCGAGCTTGTTTTTACCACAACCATGGGCGGATATATCGAAACTTTAACTGACCCCGCATATTATGGTCAGATTGTTGTTCAAACATTCCCACACATCGGCAATTACGGCATGATAAACGAAGATTGCGAAAGTGAAAAGCCTCATCTCTCTGCATATATTGTACGAGATTTATGTGACGAACCATCAAACTTTCGCAGTGAAACCACTCTGGACGACTATCTCATCCAAAATAATATTGTTGGACTTTCGGGTATTGATACTCGCGAGTTAACAAAAATTATTCGTGAAAATGGTGTTATGCCCGCTAAAATTGTGAGTGAACTTCCATCAGAAAAACCTATTCAATTACTGGAATATTTTATTTCTAATGCTGTTTCAACAGTGAGCACAAAAGACGAATATGTTGTCAGCTCTAAAACATCCGCCAAATATAATATAGCAATTCTTGACCTTGGTTTAAAGAAGAGCCTTATTAATGAACTTCAAAAGTTTGACTGCGATATAACAGTTCTTCCGCATAATACTGCATATGAAAGAATGCTTGGTTTTGACGGTATTATTATTTCTGATGGTCCTGGAAATCCTGAAGAAAACACCTTAATTATAGAAAATGTTAAAAAGCTTTTGGGCAAAACCCCTATCTTCGGAATCGGTCTTGGACATCAAATCATCGCACTTGCCGAAGGTGCCAAAATTAAAAAGTTGAAATACGGTCACCGCGGTGCAAGCCAACCTGTTCGCAACAATCAGAGCGGGAAGGTTTTTATAACAAATCAAAATCATGGATATGTTGTCGTTTCTGAATCGTTATCTGAAGAAGCTGTCATCAGCCATACCAATGCAAATGACGGAAGCTGCGAAGGTATAATATATGAACAACTCAACGCTTTTTCTATCCAATTTAATCCTGACATATATCTGGAGCTAAACAAACCCAATCCTTTTTTTAATAAGTTTATGAAAATGTTAGGAGGTTCGAACTAATGCCACTTAATAAAAACATTAAAAAAGTTCTCGTCATTGGCTCCGGTCCAATTGTTATTGGGCAAGCGGCAGAATTTGATTATGCAGGTGTTCAGGCTTGTCGCGTTTTAAAAGAAGCAGGTCTTGAAATTGTCCTTGTTAATTCAAATCCTGCAACAATAATGACCGATACCGCAATGGCCGATAGAATTTATCTTGAACCTCTCACCGTTGAGACTATAAAACGTATAATCACAAAGGAACGTCCGGACAGTTTGCTTGCATCCTTGGGTGGGCAAACAGGATTAACCCTTGCTATGCAACTATCAAAAGAAGGTTTCCTCAAAAAAATGAATGTATCTTTAATAGGCACAAACGAAGAGGCAATCGACAAAGCCGAGGACAGAGAGCTTTTTAAAGAAACAATGCTCGAGCTTGGTCAACCTGTTATTCCTTCTGATATCGCAACAGATTTGGATTCTGCACTGAATGTTGCTAAAAAAATCGGTTTCCCCGTTATCATAAGGCCTGCTTTCACTCTCGGTGGCGCAGGTGGTGGTGTTGCATATAACGAAGATGATTTTTTGATTATTGCTAAAAACGGTCTTGATCTTTCACCAATAACTCAGATTTTAGTCGAGAAATATATATATGGCTGGAAAGAAATAGAATTTGAAGTTATAAGAGATAGTGTCGGCAACGCTATAACTGTGTGTAGTATGGAAAATTTCGACCCCGTTGGCATACATACAGGCGATAGCATTGTTGTTGCGCCTGCACTCACCCTTTCAACAAAAGAATACCAAATGCTCAAACGTGCATCTCTTGATATCATTTCTGCGCTAAAAATTGAAGGTGGCTGCAACTGTCAATTTGCACTTAATCCCGATTCTTTTGAATATGCCGTTATTGAGGTTAACCCAAGAGTTTCGCGTTCATCCGCTCTCGCAAGCAAAGCAACAGGCTATCCAATCGCAAAGGTCTCAACAAAGATTGCGCTTGGCTATACTCTTGATGAAATCAAAAACGATATCACGGGTACAACATTTGCATGTTTTGAACCATCTGTGGACTATACCGTTGTCAAACTTCCCAAATGGCCATTTGATAAATTTGTATATTCAAAACGAAAACTAGGTACACAAATGAAAGCAACCGGCGAAGTGATGTCAATTGCTCCAACCTTCGAAATGGCAATAATGAAGGCAGTTCGTGGTGCCGAAATAGGTCTCGATACTCTTAACATGCCACAAATGAAGGATTTTGATATTGAAAAACAACTTCACGAGCTTGATGACCGCCGTCTTTTTGCCGTTTTTGAAGCATTGAAACAAGGCATAAGTATAGACAAAATAAACGAAATTACAAAAATTGATAAGTGGTTTATTTCAAGACTTTTAAACCTTGTTAATTATGAAAAACAGCTCTCTTTCGGGAAGCTTACTGATGAATTATATTTAAAAGGCAAAAATCTGGGGTATACAGATGCTGCAATATCTCGCATAAGCGGTTGTGACATTACAAATTCTCGTCCGGCAGTATATAAAATGGTTGATACCTGTGGTGGTGAATTTGCAGCTCAAACTCCATATTTTTATAGCACTTATGACAAGCATTGCGAAGCCAGAGAAACTTCAAATAATAACAAAAAAATCATTGTTCTTGGTTCAGGGCCAATAAGAATTGGTCAAGGAATTGAGTTTGACTATTCTTCTGTTCATTGTGTTTGGGCACTAAAGAAAATGGGTTATACCGTTGTTATTATTAACAATAACCCAGAAACAGTTTCCACAGATTTTGACACAGCAGACCGACTCTATTTTGAACCTTTGACAAATGAAGATGTCATGAATATTATTGACGTTGAAAAACCCGAAGGAGTTGTTGTTGCTTTTGGCGGACAAACCGCAATAAAATTAACAATGTTCCTCGATAGTAAAGGCATTAAAATTCTTGGCACTTCTGCTCAGAGTATTGATATGGCAGAGGATAGAGAGCGTTTTGATGAGCTCCTTGAAAAATTCAATTTTAAGCGGCCAAAAGGGCTCACCGTTATGACCCTTGACGAGGCACTGGTTGCTGCTCACTCACTTGAATATCCCGTTTTGCTCCGTCCTTCATATGTCATCGGCGGCCAGAACATGATTATTGCATATACTGACGAAGATATTAAGCGCTACATGTCAGTTATATTATCGCAAAAAATTGATAACCCTGTTCTTGTTGACAAATACATGATGGGTAAAGAACTCGAAGTCGATGTTATCTCTGACGGAAAGGATGTTTTGATCCCCGGAATACTTGAACATATTGAAAGAGCAGGAATTCACAGCGGTGACTCGATTGCAGTTTATCCGCCGCAGAACACCAGCGACCGTTTGCTTGAAAAACTGGTTGAATGCTCAGAAAAATTGGCGTTATCACTTAAAACAAAGGGATTAATCAATATCCAATATCTTATTTATAATCATGAAATCTATGTTATTGAGGTGAATCCAAGAGCTTCCCGAACTGTGCCTTATATAAGCAAAGTATCCGGTGTGCCAATGATTGATCTTGCTACCCGCGTTATGCAGGGTGAAGCCCTTGCATCGCTTGGCTATGGCACAGGTTTGTTTAAACCATCACCATATGTTGCTGTAAAAGTCCCCGTCTTTTCATTTGAAAAGCTTTCAGACATAAATTCCCTTTTAGGTCCTGAAATGAAATCAACGGGCGAAGTTTTGGGTGTTGGTAAAACTCTTAATGAAGCGCTTTTTAAGGGTCTTGTTGCGGCAGGATTTAATCTTAAAAAGAATTTTGGTGGAGTTTACATAAGCGTTGACCCTCGTGAAAGAATTGAACTTCTTAAACTCGCAAAGAAATTTTATGATGCAGGTCTTACAATATATGCAAACCCTCAAAACTGCGAAACAATAAAACATCTTGGCATTGATGTCATTTCTATAGAAAAAGCAGAAATACTATCTCTGCTTGAAAGCGAAAAAATTGATTATATTGTTTACACTAATTCAGGTGACCCAAAAGATATTGATGAATATATGAATATTCATCGACGTGCAGTTCAACTTTCAATAGCATGTCTGACATCACTTGATACCGCAAATGCACTTGCCGATATTATCTTAAGCCGTTTCAACGAAAACAACACTGAATTGGTCGATATCGCAAGACTTCGCACAGAAAAACAACGAATTAAGTTTATAAAAATGCATGGAACAGGCGATGACTACATCTTCTTTGATAATCGCGATAATAAAATAACCTGCCCTGAATCACTAAGCATCACTCTAACAGACAGACACTTCGGCATTGGCGGTGATGGTCTTGTTCTCATTGAACATTCCGATATTGCAGATGCAAAAATGCGAATTTTTAACAGTGATGGCAGTGAAGGGGAAATGGCAGGCAACAGCATTCGTTGTGTGGGAAAATATCTTTACGACAATTCTATTGTCACCAAAAAGAACATGACTATAGAAACTGCGAGTGGCATAAAAGAACTAACCGTCTATCTATATGGAGGAAAAGTGCGGAGTGTTTCAGTTAATATGGGTAAAGCTTCTTTGGTTCCATCAGATATTCCTACAACGCTAAAAGGCGGCTGTATTATAAATCAAACCATCAATATTGATGCGAAGGATTATAATATCACCTGCGTTTCTGTTGGAAATCCGCACTGCGTTATCTTTTGCAACCGAATAGATAATATCGATATTCAAAGCATTGGTCCTAAGTTTGAAAATGCGAATATCTTTCCTGAGCGCATTAACACCGAGTTTGTTCGCGTTGTTGATGACCATACCTTAAGAATGCGTGTCTGGGAACGTGGAAATGGCGAAACCCCCGCCTGCGGAACAGGTGCCTGCGCTGCTGTTATTGCTGCAGTTGAGAACGGTTTTTGTTCTAAAGGTGAAGATGTTATCGTGCGCGTAAATGGTGGTGAACTTACCGTTAAATATACAGATGATGCAATAACTTTAACAGGCAATGCAATCTCAGTTTACGAAGGCTATATTGAATATTAAAACTATTTATTTTCAAATATAACAAGCACAATAAAAAGGAGTGGCTTTTGCCACTCCTTTTTATGCACTAGCTTATTATTCAGCTATGTTTGTAACAACAATCACTGTTTTAACTGCACTATATGAAAGGTGTATAAATACTTCTTCATTAGCACTTATTCCCTCAAGGGCTTCCTCAACTATATCAAGCGAACCACCTGTTTTATTATATCTCAAAATTTTTGCACTCTTAAACCAATCTGCATTAATCTGGAACATATCAGCATATGTTTCTGTACCTGTTAAAGGCTTAGTTGAAACATAAACCATTTTATTTTCATCATCATATTCAAACAAATTACCCCAGATTGCTCTATACTGCGGATTTGGATATGTTGCCTTTTGGTTAGCTGTATCATCATCTCTTGAATCTATATAAACGCCACCCTTGCTGGAAACAGTTGCTTCAGCCGGACTATCATCTCTGTCGTTTACATAAACTCCATCACGGAAACCTTCTGTTGCGCTGAATACAATATGCTCCGCTTTAACTGTTCGATATCCGTCTTTATCTTTGCCGACTCTTATAACGTCACCCTTTTTCAATGTTTCAGCAACAGTTTCACTTTCTGGAGAAATCCAGTATGAAGTTTCACTACCATTCACATATCCAGTAAGTTTATACATGCTTTGATTGTCATTTTCAGGATTCATCTCTTGAGTTTTCTCTTTAATAACCATAACCGGTGATAATGCATTAACCAACTCAACTGGTGTTGCACCATGATAAACAACTACAACCTTTGCAGAGGTACCAGCAACATCAAAAAGTCCTACATTATAATTTGTATTATTTTTAAGGGTCGCTTTTCCATATTCATCAACGTCATTTCTGTTTTCCGGAATATCAAAAATCACAGCACCACTAACATTAATCGTCTTTGCAGCTTCGCCTCCACTTGCTTCCTTTTGCAACTGTTTAGCTGTGCCATAATATTTCATTGGTTGTGTTACCTTTATTCCATCATAAAACGTAAGCTTGTTGCTATCAACTTTTCCATTTGAGTCCATTTCTGTCATTGTTATAATTTTTTCAATAACAGTATCGCCCTTATAGGTTGTTGTTGAAAATTTAATCAACTGCTGACCTTCAAGATTACTGATGTTATATCCATAGTCCGCCGTGTTAAGAGTTTCTGCTGAAGCTATCAAGCTATTTTTAAGACTTTCTAGGTCATTTATTGGAGCTCCGTTCAATTCAGTCTTATCATATGCCTGATACTTTGTCTTTTTACCATTTGAAGTTAAGATATTAAGAACTAATCTCTCTCCTTCAAGGTTATTCTCGTAAGCTACCTTAACTATATAACCATACTGTTGATTGCTTGCTGCTATTGTTTTGTCATAGGCAATAATGTGGCCGTTAAAATCAAGATAATAAACACCCTCATCTGACATTGTCGGCTCAACTAATGGATCTGTTGCACCCGCAATCGGAGTAACCCATGGTGCCTGTTGTGAATACTCATATTGAGTTGAGTTAATTTTAACACTCTCACCATAATTTATAGCTCTTACGCTTCCAGATACTGTCTGGTTGCAAACAATTACTGTTATTTGCACATCACTTATACCAGCATTACTCTTCTTAACAGAAACAACGCTGCCTTTTTTTATTGCAGAAAAGCTTGTCTCGTTGCCTTTTTCGTCAAAAAACTTTATCTTCTGTCCTGATGTCTGTGGGTTAAGAACCAGCTTATTATCAGCTAAACCTTTTCTCAACACATTATCAATAATTGTATAATTTGAGCTGGTAACAGCAGACACAATATATGTTTCATATTTGTCAACAAATATTATATCATATTTCCCGTCATCTTCCTGGTCAACAAGTGTTATACTGCCAAGAGTTGGTAACGAAGTTTCATCAATATAAAAATCTGAATATTTGCTGGCATCACCTGTGTTTGCAAACAACTTGCCATTATAAATTACTCTACTCTCAGGGTTAATGCTTAAAACCGTCTCTCTTGATTTTCCCTTCTCATAATATGCAATAGCTGATGATGAACAAGAGTCATACTCCAAATCAGTTGCATTTATCGTTAAAGTCTTGCTCTTTTTAACTGTTGAAAGAACAACTGTCCTAATGTCATTAACGCGGTCATCCTTATAATAGAATGTAATTTGGTTTCCTAACATATCCGCATATTCTGCAGCATTTTCAACCTTATATGTCAAAGTTTCATAAGCATCTTCTGCATCATTCAGTGCTCTTATCTGAATTTCATTATCTCTAAGATTTGGGTCTTGGGTTTCAAGTCCTGTTTCTGAATTTGATGCAATAACACCAACTTTTTTAGAAAGCTGTAAATCCGCCTCTAAAACAGTCTTATCTGTTATTGTGTTATTCTCAGCCAACTTAACCTCAAGGCAATTATAGAGCATTGAAGCGATAGTTGCACGTGTTGCAGGAGCACCTATGCTTCCGCCAGTATTATCTAAAATTCCAAGAGTTGTCGCACTGGTTAAATATTTAGAATACCATTCGTTGCCATCAACACCAAACTCACCATATCCTAATGCACAAACAACCATTTTGATTGCTTCTTCATATAAAACATTGTTATTTGGTTTGAAGGTACCGTCATCATATCCATTGATTATATTCATCTCGCGAGCAGTTCTAATGTTACCAATTGCCCAAGAAACATCCGGAGATGCAACATCCGGGAATGGCGGATTTTCAAGTTCCAAAGAACCAATCTTTCCAAGTCCACGGGTTCTGAGAAGCATCGCGGTAAACTCAGCACGGGTAACGTTGTTATCCGGCTTAAATTTAAACGCACCATCTTCCTCGTATCCATTAATAACTCCTAAGTTACTTAGAACATTTACTGCTGTATATGCACTATTTTTGTTGTCCAAATCTGCAAACTCTGCCGCAAAAGTCGGAAGTGTAACACAGCTAGCCAACACGCACACAATAAGTAGCATTGCACATATAATACGTTTAATTTTCATTGTTTTTTCCTCCATTTTATAATTAAGTTAATTATTTTTTATTTTATTTTTCTCGTGGCGCACGCATCATAGAACCTTTTGGTAATGAAAATGCCGTTTTAATTCTGACAATATCCTGAGGCCTGTTTGCAACCTCAAGCTCTTCACCGCTCTCATTTTCCATATATTTGATTTCATGCTCCACAAAGTCACCTTTGGGTCTTAAAAATTCAACTTTTGAGCCTTTGAAAAATCTATTTTTCTGAACAACCAAAAGCATTCCCGTTTTTTCATCATACCCCTCAACGATACCTAAAAGTTCATATTCTCTTATATAGGAACTGCTTGCATAATGTTGCTCGTTTCCATCGGGTTTTCCAAAATAGAAGCCTGTTGTGTAATCCCGATGGCTAACTTTTTTAAGCTCCTCCAACCATTTTGGGTCAAACTCAAACTTATCCGGATTTTCAAAAAAGCAATCTATTGCCTCTCGATATGCCTTAACAACCGTTGCCAAATAATATTCTGACTTAACCCGCCCTTCAATTTTAAAGCTATTAAGTCCACAACGAACAAGTTCGGGAATATGTTCAATCATACATAAATCTTTGGAGTTATATATGAACGTTCCTCTGTCATTTTCATAAACCGGCATATATTCTCCCGGCCTCTTTTCTTCGACTAAAAAATATTTCCATCTGCACGGATGCGAACAAGCACCCAAATTACTGTCACGCTGTGTCATATAATTACTGAGCAGGCATCTTCCTGAATAAGAAATACACATTGCGCCGTGAACAAAAGCTTCAATTTCCAAATCGGCGGGAGTTTTTTCTCGAATTTGTTCAATTTCTTCAATTGACATTTCCCTTGCCAAAATAACACGCTTCGCACCCATTTTATACCAAGCTTCTGCACTCTTATAGTTCACGTTATTTGCCTGTGTGCTGATATGTATTTCAAGCTCAGGTGCAATCTCTCGAGTTATGGCAAACATCCCCATATCCGACAGTATAATTGCATCAAATCCCGAATTTAAGTATTCTTTTAAAAACCTCTCATATTCTTCAATATCTGCATTATGCGGTATGATATTTGCCGTCAAATAAACTTTCTTTCCTCGCTCATGGGCAAATTTAACTCCCTCTGCCATATCCTCAGGTGAAAAATTTTCTGCAGCAACTCTGAGCGAAAATTCCTCGCCCCCAACATATACTGCATCGGCTCCATATTCTATTGCTATTTTCAATTTATTAAGACTACCCGCCGGAGCAAGCAGTTCCGGTTTTCTTAATGTCATTCATCATCCCTCAACTTATCTTTTTCAAGGGGCTTCATGCGGTCATATTCGACAATCGCATTCGTAATTGCACTAGCAATTTTTTCTTGCCCTTTTTTTGACGAAATTATTTCGATATCAGCTTCATCATCCAAAAATCCTGCTTCAATTAAAACAGCAGGCATTAGTGTATTTTTTATGACATAAAAATTAGCTGTTTTTACTCCTCTGTCATAAAAAATCTCGTCTTTTCTAAAGTTTTTTTGAATTAATGTTGCTAAGCGTTCTGAATAGCCACCCTTTTCAAAGCAATAGGTTTCAGCACCCTTTCCGCCGCCCGTGTTGCAATGAATAGAAACATAAAGGTCAGCTAAATGCTCGTGTGCCAAATCCACCCGCGCCTGCAAACTATCAATTGTTGATGTGTTGGCACCAATACTTGATTCTAGGGTTTCACGAGTCATGACAACAGAATATCCAAGTTTTTTAAGCTTTTTTTGAACTCTATTCGCAATTTGCCAAGTAATTTCTTCTTCCTTCAAATCAAGCTCTTCGTTTCGTGCCCCTATATCTTTTCCATAAAAATTATGCCCGGCATCCAGCAAAATCACATTCACATCAGAAAAATCTTTCTTTTCATATTCCAATTCTAATTGCGACTTTTCTTCTTCTGATTCGTCATCTTCTTTTGCCTCGTCTTCTTCATTTTCTTCCTTTTCGTTTTTAAGCATAATCGCATTATAAACAACTTGCACAGCTTCTTTTCTAGGAGTGTTTTGGCCTAATTCAACATTAACATTGTTTAATAGTCCACTTTTTTCAGCAACCTCAACATATCCCGAATACCACTTATCACCAATAATCTTAGTTGCCTCTTCATCTTCTCCAATAACGCAAACTGCTATTTTTATCACCTGTTCATAAGTAACCTTATGTGCCGGATTAAAAATTCCATCACCCATACCATTAACAAGTCCACGTTCATAGCAAAATGATATATGATTTTTCCCCCAATAATCCTCGGGAACATCTGAAAACGGAAGTTCTACGGCTTCATATTCCGTTTTTCCATATCCTGTAGTTCTTGCGACTAATGCACAAAATTCTGTTCGGGTTATTTCCTTATCGGGAACAAAGCTTCCATCCTCATAACCCGCAACAACTCCATTATCAGACAAAAAATCTATTGCGTCTTTATTGGGATGATTATGCGGTACATCGGGAAATTCCGCAGCAAAAGCCACCGTTGAAAGAAGCAAAAGAAAAATGCATATCAAAAACAAGGCAAATTTACATTCTTTCAACTTCACATCCCCCCATAAAATTAAAAACAACAAAATAAAATTTACCCTTTTTATTATATAACAAAATAGCTGGCTTTTCAATAGCATGAAGCAAATTCTTTCTTGAAATATGTAGAAATTATTTTGCATTTATTTTGCAACTTTACCAAACTTTATTACATCTATATTACCCATATATTACATTATTATTTTACACAAAAAAAGCGTTCTGCTTTTTTTAGCAGAACGCTTTGAACCCGAATTAATCAGCTGTATATGGTAAAAGTGCCATATATCTCGCTCTCTTTATTGATATTGTCAACTCTCTCTGATGCTTTGCACAGCAACCACTGATTCTTCTTGGAAGAATCTTAGCTCTCTCTGTGATATATCTTCTAAGTTTTGCAACATCTTTATAGTCAATGCTTTCAACTTTATCAACACAAAAAGCGCAAGCTTTTCTCTTAGGTCTTCTTGCTCTGATTTTATCATTCTTTTCCTTTTCAGACATTTTCTTTTCCTCCTATCATCAGTTTTAAACGTAATCTTAATTAAAACGGTAAATCATCATTTGTTTCCAAAGCAACAAAATCGTCATTTTCCGAATCTGCAGGCATTTCAGGAATATCCATATCAGCAGAATAACTTGGCTTCGCAGAATATCCGCTATCCTCGGCATTTCTCTTGGTTTCCCCAAAAGAAACCTCAGATGCAACGACCTCTGTTGCATAGTTCTTCTTGCCATCTTGTCCTTCCCATGTGCGGGTCTGAATTCTTCCGATAACAATAATCATTCTGCCCTTTGTGAAATATTTTTCAACAAATTCTGCAGTCTTATTCCAAGCAACACAATTAATAAAATCGGTACTCCTGTTATCACCATAACCATTGTCAATCGCAATAGAAAAGCTACAAACCGGTGTTCCGCTACCTGTGTGCCTGAGTTCAGGGTCACGAGTTAATCTACCCATCAAAATTGCTTTATTAATCATTTGTTTTCCCGCCTTATCTATGCCTCATCAGCACAAATTATTTTTCGTCTTTTTTAATAACGATGTTTCTCAAAATTCCATCTGTGATACCGAACACACGCTCGAGCTCAGCCGGGAATTCTGCCTTTGAAGAAAAGTTAACCAAAACATAGTAGCCTTCAGGCATGTCATTGATAGGATAAGCCAACTTTCTGCGTCCCCATTCGTCAACGCTTTCGATTGTGCCATTAGCCTCAATCAATGATTTAAACTTATCAACCAAAGCAACAGTTTCTTCTTCTGACTTTGTTGCATCAATAACAAACAAAGTTTCATACTTGTTAATAACTTCAACCATTTTCTTTCACCTCCTTGTGGACTTTGACTCTTGACTTTCGTCAAGAATAAGGATACTGCACCACAACACTGCATGTTGCTTGTGCATAAACATGGGGAAACTTCCCCTTTTAACTAAATAAGTATATTACATTTTTTTGTAATTGTCAAGCATAAATAAAAATTTTTAAAATATATTTTATAAAAATAAGATTTTATTTATTTTATATGTGAAAGGCAGATTACATAATGTTGAAAGCAAAAAATTTTATCTTGATTTGCATTCCGGCATTAATCTTACTTATTCCTCTGTGTTTTGGTATTATGTTTCCTCGCGAAAGCTCTAAAAAAAGCTATAACTTTAAAATAAAAATGCCCTTTGAATCAAATAACAACTCAAAACAAATCATCATATCCTTCTTGGATATAAGCAATGGAAAAACCACAAAAATTAACCTTGAGGAATATTTGCCCGGTGTTCTTGCCGCAGAAATGCCTGCCGAATATGAACCTGAAGCACTAAAAGCACAAGCTGTTGCCGCTCGCAGCTATATTTTAAGTCAATTAAAATCTCCATCCCCCGAACATCCATTTGCCGATGTTTGCAATGACCCAACCCATTGCAAAGCATATCTTGACAAAGAAAAAGCAATGAACAAATGGCAAGCTGAGGACAAGTTTATCTATTGGGAAAAGCTCTGCTCTGCCGTTAACTCAACAAGTGGCGAATATATGACATATGAGGGGGAAGTTATTGAAGCTTTCTTTTTTGCAAATAGCGGCGGCAAAACAGAAGCATCAAAAGATGTCTGGGGCGGAAACCGTCCTTATTTAAACTCTGTTCCAAGCGAATGGGATTTTAGCTCGCCCGATGTTTCTTCAAAAAAGACCATTCCTGTTGAAGAGTTTTGGAACACCCTCATTAAAGCCAATTCTGCCGTTATTCCAAGCCATTCCACTTCCGTGATTGATGACATCAATCACACCAAAGGTGGTAGTGTTGCCGAAATAACATTGGGAGGTCAAAAATTCAAAGGCACTGAAATTCGTAGTTTATTTGGCTTAAACTCTGCAAAATTCAATATTTCTTGTGAAAACAATTCTATTATTTTTTCTGTTCTTGGTCGCGGACATGGCGTTGGAATGAGCCAATTTGGCGCAAACTGCATGGCAAAATCAGGGCAAAATTATACAGAAATTCTGGCACATTATTATACAAACATACAAATCGTTAAATTTTAACATTTTTTTCTTTTAATATTCAACTATTTATGTTATAATATCTTTGGAGGAGTGGTTATATTTAAACAGTTTTATCACTCCAAATCACTTGCTCAGGCAGCAGAAGGGAATGAAAAATTTTATGAAAACTATTATTACTTTAGGGCGTCAACTAGGCTCAAACGGAAAAATTATCGGTAAAGCTCTTGCAGAAAAACTCGGATTTGCTTTTTATGATAAAAACCTTATTGCAAAAACTGCAAAAGAAAATGGATTAAGTGAAAGTCTTTTTGAGAGTCTTGATGAAACACCTTCAAATAGCTTTTTATATTCTCTTGTTATGGGACTACAATCCAGCAGAGGTCTTTATTATCCATATAACGACTTCATGAACGGTGATAATGTTTTTAAACTTCAGGCAGACACCATCCGCGCAATTGCAAAAGATGCTCCTTGCATAATTGTCGGCAGATGTGCAGACTACATTTTAAGAGATAACCCCCATTTGATAAAACTATTTTTATATGCAAGCGATGATGTTCGTATTAAAAACTTGATGTCGCGCGACGGAATGAGCGAAAAAGAAGCCCGCTCTGCAATTAACAGAGCAGATAAGCGCCGTTCTAATTATTATAACTTCTATACTAATGCAACATGGGGCGATGTTAATAACTATAATCTCTGTATTGACACAGGCTCTGTTTCATTAGAGGAATGTGTTGATATTATTGCAAACTATGTTAAAGTCAAAGAAAAGGGATTTGCCGATTAAAAAAATGGTCAGCTAATAGCTGACCATTTTTTATTTATCCAATATAAACATCCATAATCAAGAATAAACAAAATCCAACTAAAAGAGCATATGTGGCTCCTCTTTCGTTGCCATGTGCATGAGTTTCCGGAATCATTTCGTCGCTGATAACATAAAGCATTGTTCCACCCGCAAAAGCAAGCGCAAACGGAAGTATCGCCGAAGAAATACTCACTGCAAAATAACCAATAAATGTTCCAATAACTTCAACCAGTCCTGTTATAGAAGCTGCAACAAATGTTCTGCGAGGGCTTATTCCGGCCGCAAGCATCGGAGCAATTATAACCATGCCCTCCGGTATATTCTGCAAAGCTATACCGCCCGCAATGGTTAATGCTTCTGCCCCATTTCCTGTTCCAAATCCAACGCCTGCTGCAATACCCTCAGGAAGATTGTGTATGGCAATTGCCAGCACAAACAAAATAACCTTATTCGCACGCATTGTCGCTTCTGAATGACATTCACTATCTATTCCCACCAATCCATGAAGGTGCGGCACAAGTCTATCCATCGCATTCAGGCAAATTGCCCCAAAAAACATAGCTACAATCGAAACTAAAATTCCCAAATTACCACCTTTTTCAACAGATGGTAATATCAATCCAATGACGGCTGCCGCCAACATAACTCCTGCCGCAAACCCCAACACAATATCATTAAATTTATGCGAAATTTTTTTGAAAATAAATCCAAGCAACGTTCCCATTATCGTTGCTCCGCCAACACCTATTGCCGCTAACATCACAAGCTTCATTTGTTCCACCTCTTTATTTATCCTCTTCTTTTAAATTACCTTTATCTCTCAGATTTGTCAATAGTTTTTTACTCATTTGTGTATAAAAATTGTCTCTCCTTTAATATATTCATATAAAAGGAGGCGTTTCAGATTGCATCAGCAAAACATGCTTAAGAGTACAATGTTACTCACTTTTTCAGGGATTATAGCAAAGACCATAGATTTCATGTTTCGTGCATATTATTCTCAAAAACTTGGCAGTGAAGGTATGGGCATTTTTTCTTTGACCTCCTCCGTTCACAGCATTATGCTGACTTTTGCAACTGGTGGTTTGGGTGTTGCTGTTTCAAAAATAATTTCCGAGCATTATAGCCACCATTGTTATGCGGGAATTAAAAAAGCTATGTCAATTGCTCTGTTTTCTGTTCTGGTTTTAAGTACAATTATAATTTCCTCGACCTTTCTTTTTTCAGAACAAATTGCTGTTTTCTTGCTAAAAGAACCTCGTTGTGAAACAAGCTTGCTTTACCTTTCGCCAAGCATTCTTTTTATGGGACTGTCATATTGCATAAAAGGTTATTTTTATGCTTCACGGAGAATTCTCTATCCCTCCTCCTCGGAATTTTTAGAGCAAGCCATAAAGATTATCTCTATTCGTTTTCTCCTTTCTCGTTGGCTCCCAAACGGCATTGAGCATGGTTGCGAGGCAGTTTTTTTAGGCATTACCATAAGCGAATTTTCTTCATGCTTTTATCTTATGCTGTTTTATTTTTTTGATTGTCGCAAGCTTCAAAACGGTATTGCCCCACAAGGCATTCTAAAATCAATAACAAGTGTTGCTCTACCCGCCATGACAACCTCATTGATGTCATCTTCTTTACGTATGCAGGAAAACGTCTGGATTGTTACAGGTCTTGAAAAGTCAGGTCTGAGTCATGCTCAGGCATTAAGCGAATACGGGACGATACACGGTATGATTATGCCACTTATCGTTTTTCCATTAACTCTTTTTTCCTCCTGTTTTTCATTGCTGGTCCCCGAAATTTCGCGTGCCAACAATATGGTTAGCCGAATCAGGCTTCAAACACTTATATCAAGGATTTATCGTTTCACCATATTTTTAGGTTTTATGATAGCCTGTGTTTTAATAACCTTTTCAAGCGAGTTTTCACTATTCATCTATAACGCTCCGCAAATTTCTATTTCCCTCCGTACATTAGCATTTTTATGTCCGATTATGCTCATGGATTCAGTTTCTTGCGGAATGCTCAACGGCCTTGGAAAGCAATCTTTTTTACTGGGTTGTAACCTAACCGATTCTGCACTACGATTAATTTTAATTTTTGGTTTGCTACCAATCTTTGGCAAAAAATCTTTAATTATTATAATAATTGTAAGCAATATTATGACATTCACATTAACAACCAGAAAAGTGAGAAATCACGCCAATTTAAAATCAGAAGGTTTTATTAAGCTTATTCTTCCGGGTATTTCTGTTTTTATTTCATACTTCATTGTCTATAACATTTTTAACTTGGTGGTAACAAGCATAACTCTATCCTCTGTTATCTTTGGCATTATATCTGTTGTTCTGATATATTCTGCCTTTTGCTATATTTCGGGTGCTTTTTCAAAAAATGATGCTTCATGGCTCATTTCCCGGATATTTTTATCACATTGATATTTTTTATACTTTTGTCCAAAATATATGTATTATATATATTAGGAGAACATAATGAAAATATCAGTTGTAATTCCGGCATATAACGAAGAAGAACTTATTGAAAAAACCTTGTCGACATACCTTGATTTTTTAGATGAAAACTTCAAAAGCTATGAGTTCATTGTTGTGAACGATGGCAGTACAGATTCAACTGTTGATATTGTTAAGCGCTTTAAAGAAGTAATCCTTATATCCTATTCTCAAAACCGGGGAAAAGGCTATGCTGTTAAACGCGGGATTTTGCGTGCTACAGGTGACTATATTTTTTTTACTGATGCCGATTTATCCTTTTCCCCGCTTAATATTTTGTCTGCTATGAATATCTTTAAAGTTTCAAACACTTGTGGTGTTATTGGTGTTCGCAAAAATAAAAATCACGACTATCCCTTTTTTCGCCGAGTTGCATCGGATGTTTTTTCTCATATTGTTCAGTTCTTGCTAAAGACAAAGGTATGCGACACCCAATGTGGTTTTAAAGCTTTTGACAAAAAAACTGCCAAACTTCTTTTTTCAATGTCTCATCTCACAAATTGGGGGTTTGATTTTGAAATAATATATCTTTCGGAGCAACTTGGAAAAACAATCAAGGAGCTCCCACTTTCATTTGTTCACCATAAAAAAGAAAAAAGCAACGTGCTTCTTAACAGTTTTTCCATGCTAAAAGATGTTATTTCACTAAAATTCAGGAATGAGGCATATAATGAAAAACAAAAGAATTAATAACGAATTTATCTTTTTCCTTTTAGTTGTTTTATTATCCATATTCAGGTTTTCATATATGGGTTTTAAATACACACCATATCTTGATGATTATATCCAATATAAGCTTTACCCAACTATCGAAAATCCATTTAAAAACATTCTTTGGGGTGGTGCAGGTGTTCTTTTCACACGCCCCTTAGCAGGTCTTTTTGATTTTTTCATATGGAGTCTTTTCGGAGAAAATCTGGGTATTGCCGTTTTGATTATTTCAATTTTATATGCCTTATCCGGAATACTTTTTTATAAAGCACTGACATTTTGTAACATTAAATTGACTCCGATATTTTTAGTTTTTTATATTCTTTTACCGCTTAACATTGAGGGCACCTATTGGCTTTCTGCCTCAAGCCGGATTGTTCCCCCATTACTTTTTTCTGCCCTTTCATGTATATGTCTTATTAAAAACAAAAGACTTTTATTTTTTGTTTTTTGTTTACTATCTATGTTTTTTTATGAACAAGCCGCTCTTTTTTCATTTACAGTAGTCACAATTTTTATTCTTATTTTACCTGATTCCAAAAAAACTAATCTTTTTGTTCCTCTATTTTGTATAGCATTACTTTGTCTTTATTACTTTTCTTTTGGAAAATTTAGTGATAATAGCTCTCGCATTTCAATTATTTCACCTCATGATTTTTTTTCGCACACGGCTATTGTCTTAAAAAACATCTCTCAAGTTTTGTTTTTTGTTCATCCTAAAATAATTTCTATGGGTTTTCTGAGAGGTTTAATCCAAATCATAAAAGACCATTCTTATTTATGGTTTTTTTCGTTGCTTGTGCTAAGTGTCATCAGCTTCTTTATTGCAAAGCTCTTTCACTTTCCTACTGATATGCAAAAAAAGAAATTAATAATTGGTATAATTTTATCGTTCTCACCACTTTTATTGTTTTTCCTTATTCCTCAAAGTTCTCTGAACCTCAGAAATTTTGCTTTATCAATTGTCGGCTTTTCCATCATTATAGACGCTTTATTTTCTCTGATACCGCATAAATATATGCCTTTTTTTGTTAGCCTTTTTATTTTTTGTTTCATCGTTTGTGACGTTAGCGAAACATATGATTATGAATATACAGCCAGGACAGATTTTAACATTGCGCAAAAAATAGCTGAAAAGGTATCCCCAGATACAAAAGAGCTTACTCTGGAGGGCAATTTTACCATTTACCATCCACAGAATTCACCTTTTGGCGACCATATAATGAGCATGCTTGGCTCGGATTGGGGCCCAACAGGAATAGTCCGAACTTTAAGCGGAAACAGAGTTGTAAACATTATTATTCTTAATATTGATTAAACTGACAAAATAATCTTTTTAATATTTTTCGATTTTATTAAAATTTTTGTGGATTTTTCCATAAATTTGTGCTACAATAAAA
>JAZNGL010000049.1:0-4811 GCA_045576435.1 Clostridia bacterium | reverse complement strand
CGTTATAATAGATTAGTAGAATTTTATTAATTTGTTTGACAAAAGTGAATCCACATTTCCAATTTGTTTTGGGGGGAGGGAAATAAATAATGGCTGAAATTAGAGTTAAAGATAATGAATCATTAGATAGTGCGCTTCGTCGTTTTAAACGTTCTTGTGCAAAGGCAGGAGTTTTATCAGAGGTTAGAAAAAGAGAACATTATGAAAAACCCAGTGTAAGACGCAAGAAAAAGTCAGAGGCTGCGAGAAAGCGTAAGTTCAGATAATTTTCATGTATTTAAAGCTGCCGGATTAAGGCGGCTTTTTGTTTTATCTGTTTCTTGGTTTTTATATCCAAAAAACAGAAAATATTTTGTAAAAAGAAAGGAATTGTTAGCGTTATGGCATTAAAAGAAACACTTATGAATGATTTGAAAGAGGCGATGAAAGATAAGGACGTTATTCGCAAAAATACTGTTCAAATGGTACGTTCAGCTATTTTACAATTCGAAAAAGATAACCTCCGCGAGCTTGATGAGGAAGGTGTTCTTGAAATAATTGCAAAAGAACTTAAAAAACGTCGTGATGTTTTGCCGGAATATGAAAAAAGTGGCAGAGATGACTTGATTGCAGATATTAAACGAGAAATTGAAATTTTGCTTACATATCTTCCAAAACAACTCACAAAAGAAGAGTTAGATGTTATTGTTGTTGATGCAATATCAAAGACAAATGCGACTTCAATGAAAGATATGGGCAAAATCATGGCGTTGGTTATGCCTGAGGTGAAAGGTAGAGCCGATGGAAAAATGATTAATGCAATTGTTAAGGAAAAACTATCTTAATTTGGAGGAAGTCAAAAAATATGGGCAAGAATTTTCTTCCTGATTTATTTTTGGATAATATTTTTGATATAAAGATTGATGAACTTTGGGAAAAAGGTATTCGGGCAATTGTTTTTGATATTGACAACACATTAGCGGAATATGGAACAGCAATTCCTGATGAAAAGACTGCAAAATGGCTTTCTGGCTTGAAAGACAAAGGGTTT
Source organism: Clostridia bacterium (assembly GCA_045576435.1). Lineage (GTDB taxonomy): Bacteria > Bacillota > Clostridia > Monoglobales > Monoglobaceae > CAKSIW01. Next base: position 3,781 of record JAZNGL010000049.1, on the reverse strand, counting down.
GCGGTTTGTTTGGCGTCAAATAACAAGGTTGAGAGAGTTGAAAAATTTGCAAAGGCGGCAGAGGTTCAATATATATCACGGGCGGCAAAACCGTTAGGAGTTTTTATAAAAAAATGGTGCTGTGCTGTGGGGGTTGAATGTGAAAAGACCATGCTCGTCGGTGACCAGATATTTACAGATATTCTGGGCGGAAACAGACTAGGTATGTTTACTATATTGGTTAAGCCTATTTCTGAAGAAGAGGATAGTTTTGTTAAATTTAAAAGACGATTTGAGAGACCAATACTGAGGAAAATCAGCAAAAAATAATATGATTTGACAAAAACAAAGGAGAGACACAAAGAATGGGAGCTTTATTTGGACCTGCCGGGAACTGCGAAGCCTTTTATGATGCAGGACATAAGTCGTCACTTTCTGCGCCCGAATGGGTTGTTCAAAATGGGCTTGGTGCATATGAATATCAATGCGGAAAAGGCGTAAAAATATCGGATGAGGCAGCTAAAAAGCTTGGAAAACGGGCGATGGAGTGCGGCATAAAGCTTTCTGTCCATGCACCGTATTATATAAGCTTGTCGTCAACAGATCCGGAAAAGCGTGATAAAAGCATTGAATATATTTTACAAACATTGAATGCAGCGAAGTGTATGGGGGCAAAACGAATAGTAGTTCACTCAGGCTCATGCGGTGAGATTACAAGGCGTGAAGCTTTGCTTCTTGCAACAGAAATGCTGCAAAAAGCTATTCGTGCTGCTGATAACGAGGGGTTTGGTGATATAAATATTTGTCCTGAGACAATGGGTAAAATAAATCAACTTGGAACGGTTGAAGAGGTTTTAGCACTTTGTCAGATTGATGAAAGGATAATTCCCACTATTGATTTTGGTCACGTGAATGCAAGAACTCTTGGCGGATTGAAAACTTTACAGGATTTTGAGGAAGTTTTTGATATGATACACAACAAATTGGGAAGCTTCAGGGCGACTAATTTTCATGCTCACTATAGCAGAATTGAATATACCAATAGTGGTGAAAAAAAACATCATTGTTTTGCAGAAACGGAATATGAACCCGAGTTTGAGCCGATAGCTGAAATTGTTGCTAAGAGAAATTTATCACCGATAATAATCTGTGAATCTCGTGGCAGTCAAACACTTGATGCGGTTGAAATGCAGAAAATATATAGGAGGAAGCTGAATGATTTCGAGGCTTGATGATATATTAAAGAAGACAGAGAGCGTTTTGTTGACATCGCCACATAACATGCAGTATTTTACGGGCTTTAGCGGTGGTGAGGGTGCAGCGCTGATAGCCGGAGAAAGTCGAATTTTATTCACTGACTCGCGATATACTGAGCAAGCCCAGGGTGAAACTCAAAAGAATGGTTTTAAAGTGGTTCAAACAAACGCATATATTGCAACTGCCTGTGAAGAAATTGGAGCTTTGGGTTTGAAAGAGGTTTTATTTGAAGATGGAAGCTTGTGCGTGGCAGAATATCGGATTCTTGAGGAAAGCTTGAAAAATGTGCAATTCATAGCGGGCACAAAGAAACTTAGTGAATTGAGAATGATAAAAACAGAGGCAGAACTTGAACTTTTGCAAAAAGCTGAAAAAATTGCTTGTTCTGCTTTCAGGCATGTTCTTGGCTTTATAAAACCGGGGATTACAGAAAATGATTTAGCAAACGAGCTTGAATATTTTATGAGAAAAAATGGTGGAGAAGGTGCGTCATTTAATGCCATTGCAATATCGGGCAAAAAGACCAGCCTTCCTCATGGGAAGCCAAGCGTAAAAAAAATAGAGCTTGGCGATTTTGTTACAATAGATTTTGGATGTTTGTGTGGTGGATATTGTTCTGATATGACAAGAACGGTTGTTGTTGGCAAGGCAAATGCCGAACAAAAGAAAATTTATAATATTGTTAAGCACGCACAACAGACAGGATTAGAACATATTTGCGAAGGAGCGGTTGCATCAAAGGTTGATGCCGTAGCACGCGAGGTTATTGAGAGGGCGGGGTATGGCAAATATTTTGGTCATTCTTTAGGACATGGAGTGGGACTTCTGGTTCATGAACTTCCTAATCTTTCGCCAAAGTCTGATGTGGTATTAAAGGAAAATATGATTGTAACTTGCGAGCCGGGGATATATATTCCAGGTTTTGGTGGAGTTAGAATAGAAGACATGGTTTGTGTCAAAAAAAATGGGAATTTAAATTTCACTTGTGAAGAAAAAGGCTTGATAGAACTATAAGAAATTTAGAAAAAATATTGTATTAATTTGTCGTTTGTGATATAATTTATTTGTGTTGCTATGCATAAAAACAGAGGTAAGAGGCGGACGACATGTTGGATAAAGAGGAAAAATATAAAAGATTAATTTTTCTGCCGATTGTTTTGATTATTACGTCCTTATACATAATAGGCTTTAATGTTATAGACAAGAGCCAACAAAGAGAAACGGATAAAATAGCAGCGATTGAAGAGGGGACGGTTTTATCGGCAGCGGATAAGGAAACGGGTTTAGATGATGAAAATAATCAAGCAAGTGTTCCTGCACAATGTATTGATATAAATTCTGCAACAGTTGAGGAAATCATGACGTTGCCGGGAATAGGTGAGAAAAGAGCACGGGCGATAGTTGATTTAAGAAATGAGATGAAAGGATTTCGTTCGGTTGATGAAATTATTTATGTTCCCGGAATTGGTAAAAAAATTGTAGAAAGTATAAAAGAATATATAATAGTTTTACCATATGAAGATGGTAACTGATAGAATAGATTTTCATAAAGAAGAGTTTTAAGAGAATTTCAGGAGGGTATTATGGGAATATTTAGATTCGGAAATTATGCAGGAGAAGGAAAAGGTGTTGATAAGAATGCTCCCAAAAAACGGGGGTTATTTGCGTTTTTTGAATTGTTTTTCAGAAAAATTGGCAGATTATGTCTTTTGAATGCAATGTATTTAGTGGCTACAATACCGGTTATTGTTGTGGTTTTTTTGATTTCAGGGCTTATATCGACACCAATTTTGAACTTTTTATCTCCGACACTGGCAAATATTCTTGGAATGACGGCTCCTGATATGACGAATGAAAATTTCATGTGGTATTTAGGAATTATTGATTTAGCAGTGAGAGCTTTCACGTGTTTACTTTTTATTGTTTTTTGGGGTGCAGGGCCTGTGACTGCGGGATATACTTATGTTTTGCGAAATTATGCCGATGAAAAACATTCATGGTTCTGGAGCGATTTCTGGCAGTATGCTAAAGAAAATTTCAAGCAGGCTTTGGTAGTTTTAATAGTTGATATAGTTGCATTTGTTCTTATGTTTTATGCGTATATTTTTTATGATATGATGGGCGGTATGATGTCGCTTTTGAAATATTTTGTTGTCATGGCAATTATAATATACAGTATGGCGCATTTTTATATTTATCAGATCATGATTACATTTAAGCTAAAATTAAAGGATGTTTATAAAAATGCGTTTTTATTTGTTCTTTTAAAGCTTCCAAGCAATTTGATGATGTTTGCGCTGATTATACTAATTCATGCAGTAATACCGTGGCTTGGGCTAAAAATTACGTGGCTTAGTGCAACGCCAATATTTTGGATTGTGTTTGTGGTGTTAGAGTCATTGATTTTGGTTAGCTTAACAGAATTTTTGATTAATTTCTTTGTTTTACCAAAGATTAAGGAATATATGATTGAAACCATTAATGTTGAAAACGAACAATAGGAGTGGGGATATTGAAGGAAAAAATATATACAATACCTGTGAAT
>JAZNGL010000048.1:0-8519 GCA_045576435.1 Clostridia bacterium | reverse complement strand
AACTGTGAATAAAAAATACCATTGATTAGCAATTCCAACACATGCGATAACATTATTTCCAAAATTTCCCAGCATTTCGCCGTCAAGCAGGTTTATATACGCCGCTATCAGCTCCTTAAAAGCCATTGGCAGCATAAGCATAAAAAAGTTTTTATATGTCGACTTCATTTCAAGCCCCTTTCATCAAATGCAACTATTTAACATCCTTCATGCTTAAAGAAATCCTTTTTTTAGCAACGTCAACCTCAAGCACTCTAACATTAACAATATCTCCAATCGAGACAACGTCAACGGGATGCTTAACAAACTTGTTACTAAGCTGTGAAATATGCACCAATCCATCCTGATGCACTCCAACATCAACAAACACACCAAAATCTATAACATTTCTGACTGTTCCGGTCAAAATCATATCCGGTTTCAAATCCTCCATGCTCATAACATCTTCACGCAAAAGCGGTTGTTCAACAGAATCTCTGGGGTCTCGTCCGGGTTTTATAATTTCATCAACAATATCCTTAAGCGTCGGCACTCCAATTTTAAGCTCCTCTGCAAGCATAGAAATATTTTTTTCTTTCATCTTGTCCTTTATATCCCCAAGGTTATTGTTTTTGACATCATCAAGCGTATACCCCAAATATTCAATCAAACGATTTGCCGCATCGTAGGATTCAGGATGAACAGATGTGTTATCAAGGATATTTTTACCATTAGGAATTCTTAAAAATCCCGCACATTGTTGATATGCCTTAGGGCCAAGCTTTCCAACTTTTTTCAGCTGGCTTCTGCTTGTGAAACTGCCCTCATCCTCTCTATATTTAACAATATTGTTTGCTATCGTCATGTTTATTCCGGATACATATTGAAGCAACGGCGCAGAAGCAGTATTAAGATCAACACCAACACTATTTACACAATCTTCAACAACGCCACCAAGGGTTTCGCTGAGTCTCTTTTGGTTCATATCATGCTGATATTGTCCAACACCAATTGCTTTTGGCTCAATTTTAACCAACTCTGCCAAAGGATCCTGAACACGTCTTGCAATAGAAATCGCACTTCTCTGTGTCACATCAAAGTCAGGAAACTCTTCTGTTGCAAGCTTTGATGCAGAATACACCGAGGCTCCTGCCTCATTTGTCATAATATATTTAACGTTTTCTTCCGGCATTTCTTTAATAAGATTTGCAACGAAAATCTCCGTTTCCTTTGACGCCGTTCCATTTCCAATGGAAATTAATGTAATTTTATGCTTCTTTATGAGAGACTTAACAAAAGTCTTTGCATCCTTTGCTTGCGCCTCTGAATGTGTTATATATATAACTCCTGTATCAAGAACCTTTCCCGTTTCATCAACAACGCCCACCTTACAGCCCGTTCTGTAGCCGGGGTCAAGCCCCAACACAACCTGCCCGCGTATTGGCGCTTGCATCAAAAGATTTTTGAGATTAACCTTAAAAATCTGCATTGCTTGTTCTTGTGCCATATCAGTTAATTCGTTTCTAATTTCACGTTCAATCGATGGTTTAATTAATCTCTTATATGCATCTTCAACCGCTAATTCAACATAGCTTTTTGTTATTGATATCCCGTCAACCAGTTCTCTCTTTTTTATATAGCTTAAAATCTTGTCTTCATCGCACTCAATTCCAACGGTTAAAAACTTTTCTTTTTCTCCACGGTCTATTGCTAAAACTCTATGTGGAACTACCTTTGAAACAGGTTCAGAGAAATCATAATAAAGCCTATATACCGAATCTTCGTCCGTTGCATTCTTTGAAATAACAACGCCCCCCGCAAAAGTCATTTCCCTGATCTTTTTCCTATGCTCTGCGTTGTCTGAAATAGCCTCTGCAATAATATCCATTGCACCACTAAGTGCATCATCAACAGAGTTAACCTCTTTTTCAGGGTCAACATAAGGCGTGGCAAGTTCTTCAATGGAACCGCTTTCCAAATTCTGTAAATAAATAATATTTGCAAGTGGCTCGAGCCCTTTTTCTTTGGCAACAGTTGCCCTTGTGCGCCTTTTCGGCCTGAATGGTCGATAAATATCTTCAAGTTCTGCCAATTTTTGCGCTTTTTCAATCATATCAGAAAGTTCCGGCGTGAGCTGTCCCTGTTCCTCAATTATTCTTTTTATATCGGCCTTTCTTTCCTCCATATTTCTGAGGTATGTGAGCCTTTCTTCAAAGGTACGAAGTATTTCATCGTTTAATTCACCCGTCATTTCTTTACGATAACGAGAGATAAATGGTATTGTATTTCCCTCATCAATTAACGCAATGGTGTTGTCCACCTGCCATTGATTAAGACCTAATTCTTCTGCTATTCTCTCAGCAATAGTCATTCAAAACACTCCTTTAGAATTTTCTATATGTCATCAAACAAAGATAGCTGGCTTGTTTCCGGCAACCCCGAGAGACATCCGTTTTCACTCAAAGTTTCAACAACCGTCTTGGTGAGATGTGCCCTCTGTTTCAGATCCTCAACAGACATGAACTCGCCATCTTCCCTGGCATCCATTATATTTTGTGCCGCCGCATCGCCTATTCCCTGAAACGCATTGATGGGCAACAGAATTTTACCATCTACTTTCTGGAACTTAAACGCATGCGACTTATATATATCAACGGGCAAAAACTCAAAACCTCTCTGATACATTTCATAACATATCTCGCATATTGTATAAACGCTCTTCTCTGTTGCTGACCAATCGTTTTGTTTTTGTTCTAATCTCTGCATTTCAGCTTTTAAAACATCTATTCCTTGTGCCATTATTGCCGCATCAAACAAATCGGCACGAACTGTAAAATATGCAATATAAAAATCAATGGGATAATGCACTTTAAAATATGCAACCCTGAATCCCATCATTACATATGCCGCCGCATGCGCCTTTGGAAACATGTATTTTATTTTTTTACATGAACCAATATACCAATCCGGAACACCGTTTTCCCGCATTGCTGTTTCAAATTCCTCAGGCATGCCTTCTTTTGCAGCTCTTCCCTTTCTGACAAACTCCATTATTTTAAATGCCATAACCGGCTCAAGACCTTTATTAATAAGATATGTCATTATATCATCACGGACCGCAACAACTTCTGATAGCGTTGCTGTTTTTGTTTTTATTAATTCCTGAGCATTTCCAAGCCATACATCCGTTCCATGCGAAAGTCCTGCAATTAACACTAGTTCATAGAATGTAGTCGGCAAAGTATCAAGCAACATCTGGCGCGTGAATGATGTTCCAAATTCAGGAACGCCAAACGTTCCCACTTTGCTTTTTATTTGTTCAGGCGTAACACCAATCGCCTCTGTGCTTGAAAATATACTCATAGTTTTGGGGTCATCAAGCGGAATTTTTGTTGCATCAACCCCGGTTAAAGTCTCAAGCATCCTGATTGTTGACGGATCATCATGTCCCAAAATATCAAGCTTGAGCAAATTATCATGTATTGAATGGAAATCAAAATGCGTCGTCACAATTCCCGAATCCTTTTTATCGGCAGGATGCTGAACAGGACAAAAATCATGAATATCCATGTTTTTAGGGCATACAATAACTCCACCCGGATGTTGTCCCGTTGTTTGTTTTATGTCGACCAAACCTTTTGAAACCCTTTTAAGCTCTGCTTGAGTTGGAACAATTCCTTTATTTTCATAATATTTTCTCGCATAAAAGCCTATAGCCGTTTTATCTGCTATTGTGCCAATCGTTCCAGCTTTAAAAACATATCCTTCACCAAAGAGCTCTTCAACATATTTGTGTGCTGTTGCTTGATATTCACCTGAAAAGTTCAAATCAATATCAGGCACCTTATCTCCCTTAAACCCAAGAAAAGTTTCAAACGGAATGTTAAATCCATCCTTATTCATTTTTGTTCCACACTTGGGACAGTTTTTATCAGGCATATCAATTCCTATCGTATATTCGCCATGTTCAAAAAATTCTGATTCTTTGCAGTTTGGACAAATATAATGCGGACAAAGGGCATTAACCTCAGTTATTCCGGCAAGATATGCAGCAAATGAAGATCCAACCGAGCCTCGCGACCCAACCAGATAGCCCGCTTCATTGGATTTCTTAACCAACTTATGCGCAATCATATACATAACCGCATAACCATATCCCAAAATACACTCAAGTTCCCTATCCATGCGGTCTTTAACAACTTTAGGAAGGTTTTCACCATAAACCTTATGCGCAAACGCATGGCACATATCCGCTAAATCTTGCTCACAATTTTCTATTGACGGCGGATAAGACTCTGTTTTAAGAGGCTGTATTTCTTGAATCATATCAGCAATAAGATTAGTATTTTTAACAACCACTTCATATGCCTTTTCCTCACCGAGATATTCAAACTCCTTTAACATCTCCTCAGTTGTTCTGAAATATAAAGGAGCCTGCATTTCCGCATCATCATAGCCCTGCGCGCCCTGCAAAACACGACGATAAAGCTCGTCCTCAGGATCCATAAAATGAACATCGCATGTTGCAACAACAGGAATATTTAGTCTCTCGCCAAGCTTCACAATTTCAATATTTAAGTTTATTAAATCTTCTCTTTTCCCAACCGTACCACTGCGCAGCATAAATTCATTGTTTCCAAGCGGCTGAATTTCAAGATAGTCATAAAAAGAGGCAATTTCCTCTATTTCTTCCATTGGTCGCCCTGCTAAAACTGCTCTATATAGCTCGCCTTGTTCGCAGGCGCTGCCGATTATCAATCCATCACGATATTTCGATAAAACGCTTTTAGGTATTCTGGGTCTTTTATAAAAATAATCAAGATTCGATTTTGATATCAGTTTATACATATTTTTGAGCCCGACTGCGTTTTTAGCCAAAATAATTATGTGATTATATTGCTGTTTCAACACTTCCGGGTTTGAATCAACGGTATTTTCCGCTTCAGAATTTTTGTTTTTTTCTTCCTTAATTTGCACCAACTTAATAAAAATTTCTGCTGTTGCAGTTGCGTCATCCACAGCACGATGATGGTTTTCAAGGCTAACACCCAATCTTTGCGCAACAATATTCAATTTATGAGATTTTTCTGACGGAAAAAGTTCTCGAGACAACTCCAAAGTGTCTTCAACTTTATTTTTAAAATCTCTGTCAAGTCTTGCGGCGTGTATTCTGATAAATCCGGTGTCAAATGCAGCATTATGTGCAACAATAATCGAATCTCCACAAAAATCAAGAAATCTTGGCAAAACCTCTTCTATGAAAGGCTTATCCTTAACCATTTCATCCGTTATTCCTGTTATTTGGGTTATTTTATCTGGTATTGTCCTTCCAGGATTTATAAGTTGAGCGAACGTATCAACTATTTTACCATTAACAATTTTCGCCGCACCTATTTCGGTTATTTTTTCATTTTGAGGGTCAAGGCCCGTTGTTTCAATGTCAAAAACAACATAGGAATTATCCACATAGCTACGCGGAACAGAATTAATGTTCAAAGGAAGGTCGTTGACAAAATATCCCTCAACGCCATAAAGAACCTTAAATTCCTGACCAGTTTTCTTTATCTTTCCGGCTGCGCCGCTTGCCTCAGGAAAAGCCTGTGCAACACCATGGTCTGTTATTGCTATCGCTTTATGTCCCCATTTTGCCGCTCTGTTTATTAAATCTGTTGCCGATGTTATTGCATCTTTTGCACTCATTTTTGTATGCAAATGAAGCTCCACACGTTTCTCTTCTGCATTATCCATCCGAATGCTTGGTTTTTCATGGAGCTCAATAGAAAGAACCTTCATTTTTTCACGATTTGACCGTTCGTCAATCTCATAGGAGCCACGCACCGACAATATGTTTCCTTCTTTAATTGCAAAAACCGCCTTTTTAACAATTTCTGCCTTGCCAAAAAGCTCGCAACTCAGCGCCCAATTATCATCACCAATGTCAAAATTCACTGCAATAAAGGCAAGCTTGCCGTTTTTTTGAATTTCTCTTATTTCAACATCAATAACTTCACCTTTGATTGCACAAATTCCCATTCCTGCCCTAACTTCAACCATGGGAGTGATGTTTTCCGTGATTGGCTTACCATATATTGTTCCATTCTTTATTTCGTTTTCTTCTGTTTCTTTAGTTTCTTCTTTTTTAACAGGTGCTTGTGCCGCAATCTTTTCATTTATTTTCTGAATTCTCTGTTCTTTTTCAGAATTATATGTATCGATATCAAGTTGCTTTATATCTATCTCAACCGAAATATTGGTTCCCAATTCGTAATCAACAATTTGCTTTATAATCTGCTTGCAATTGTTTTGTTCCAAAATTTCCTCGCCGCATTTAACATTGCTTATTTTTAAAATGTCATTCTCAAAAGAAGCACAACTTCCCACCAAAAAAGCTTTGCAAACACTGCTTTTTTTAAAAAGAGTTATGAGCATGTTCTTATAATATTCATCCGAAAATGCAACATTTTTATATTTTATTTTAATTTCCAAATCCTCAAGCTCATATATTTGTTTTGTATGCTCAACAAACTCATATAAATCTATTCCGGGAATAAGGCTATCACTTGAAAGCTCAACCAAAACTGCTTTTTTATCCATTTGCACAACAAAATTAAGCACCTCACATTTTTCCAAGTGACATGCTAAATCATTCATAACTGTTACTTTGTCAAAAATATCTAAAATGCCCGACAAAACTAACCAATTCCCTTCATGCTCTCAATTTCTTTAAGTAAAACTTCAACAACTTTTCCCTCAGGAATTTTCCCGCAAATTTGCCCTTTTTTAAACAACATCGCACAGCCATCCCCGCCTGCGATACCTATATCTGCATCCTTTGCTTCTCCCGGACCGTTAACAACACATCCCATAACAGCAACCTTTATCGGAAGAGTTTCTCCTTCAAGTGCCTCTGTCACCTGTTTTGCAATAGATATCAAATCTATTTTACATCTTGCACAAGTGGGACACGAAACAAGCTCAATTCCTCTGTCTGCCAGACCTAAAGCCTTAAGGATAGTCTTTGCTGCCTCAACCTCATAAATCGGGTCGTCTGTCAAAGAAACTCTAATTGTGTTCCCAATCCCATCAGCCAACAATGCCCCTATTCCTATTGCAGATTTAACAATTCCCTGCTGATATGTTCCTGCCTCGGTGACGCCGAGATGAAGTGGATAATCAAATTTTTCTGCTGCTAATCTATAAGCCTCAATAGTTTTTTTCACATCTGATGACTTAATAGAAATAACAGTATCATAAAATCCGTATTTTTCTAATATTTTAACATGCCCTTCAGCACTCTCCACCATTGCCTCAGGTGTTGCAGAACCATATTTTTCGAGAATTTCTTTCTCAAGCGACCCGCCATTCACGCCTATTCGAATGGGAATATTTCTCCGCTTTGCTTCTTCGGCAACCATCCTTGCCCTGTCTTCGCCCCCGATATTGCCGGGATTTATCCTTATTTTATCTATTCCTCTCTCCATGCACATCAAGGCAAGGCGATAATCAAAATGAATATCGGCAACAAGCGGAATATTGATTTTATTTTTAATATCATAAATAGCCTTAGCGCTATCCTCATCCGGAACCGCAACCCTGATAATATCACATCCATGTGCCGCAAGTTCATTTATTTGTTCCGTCGTTTTCAAAACATCCGCCGTATATGCGGTTGTCATTGATTGAATTGCTATTTTTTCGTTCCCACCAATAGAAACGTCACCAACTTTAACTATTCTTGCCTTCTTCATTAAAACAACCTCATTCCAGCTCCATTATCTGATTAACTCTGTTTGCATGACGTCCACCTTGAAACTCTGCCTTAAGATAAGCATCAACAATTTCAAGAGCAAGGTCGCATCCTGTTATTCTTTCGCCAAGGCAAATAACATTGGCATTATTATGTTCTTTTGTCATTCTTGCGCTATATGTATCTGTCACATGTGCAGCTCTGATTCCGTCAATTTTGTTTGCCGCAATGCTCATTCCAATTCCCGTGCCACAAACCAAAATACCAAATTCAGCCTCACCGCTTGTGATTTTTTCACAGACTGCTTTTGCAATTTGGGGATAATCACACGAGTTAGTGTCATGTGTTCCCAAATCCTCATATTTAAGCCCTTTTTCTTCTAAAAACTTTTCTATATATTTTTTTAAATTCAAACCACCGTGGTCACAACCTATTGCTATCATGCTTTACTTCCTTCCATATTAATCTTTTTTTATACCAATACTATCATATCAAATTATCGTTAAAATATCAATCATTTTAGTAAAATTAATTTGATTTTCACATACAAAAAATCGGAATGGGCAGAGTCCATTCTAATGCAGTGCAGGTGCTCATCATACATCGGATAAAATCGCAAAAGGTTGGTAATGAGCTAAAGGCGTATATGAGCGCGTTTACAAGCAAATAGCCGACGCGAATGTGACCTTTTGCGAAAAAGGAGGAATGACGGAGCGTATGACTGATTTTTATGCAAATCATAACCACTAGTAAACTAGTGGTATGCACTGCCCCTAGAAGGGGCTATTACAGG
>JAZNGL010000047.1:0-8976 GCA_045576435.1 Clostridia bacterium | reverse complement strand
TCTTCCTAAGACCGCTTGGCCTCCGACTTATCAACGAAGCGTTTGTTGTCCCGGTTGCAATTGATGATAACGAAAAGCCAACACCTGTTCCGCGTTTAAAACTCCTGTCCAATGAAGAAAAACAGGAATGGAAAGCAGCAGAAGCAAGAAGAATGTTAAGAAAATATTATTAAAAGAGGACTTTAGCAAAGCTAAAGTCCTCTTTCTTAATTCATTTCATAAAGTTTTGCAAGTCCACCCACGCTTGTTTCCCTATAGTTCTTTGACATATCTTTTGATTCTTTTTCAATACACTCAGGAGGCACAAAGCTATCTAAAGTAATATTAAAAACAGCACATATTTTCTGAAAAGTTTCAATTGATGGATATGTTTTCATTAATTTCAAACAATCTTAATTATACACTAATTTTCTCGAACAGTAAATACATATATTTAACAAAAAACACCCAATTATTTTATAGGAATAATTGGGTGTTTTAAAAATACTAATTATTAATCAGGTAAAACTTCATCACCGTGAGCATCCATCCACTCACATGCAGCGTCATAAGCTTCATAATCAAGGTCAGCCATTGTGTTAGTGTGCAAAACAACGCCTTCAATTTCACCGGCGAACAATTTTTCACGATACCAATCAAGTTGCCATTTTACTGCCTCTTTGGTCGCTTGTTTTTCTTCGCCGAAATTATATAAATAACACCCCGCCATGCGATGTTTGTTTTCGGTGAGCTTTTTGAATATTTCAAATTTTTGAGGAATAAGCGGCACATCTTTTTCGCACCAAGTCCACATAATTATGCCGTCAAAAGGCACTATAAATTTTTCAAGAACGCTATCATCAACACCTTCAACCCCAAATTCGTGAGTATAAAGCACCATCCACATATCAAGCGGACGAACATCGTTTTCATGCAAGCGTTTATTGATTTTCATTAAATTTTCAATAGGCATTCCGTTTTCTTTTGTTTGAAGCTGAAAATCATCGAAAACAACTCGTCCTATGTTTGGAAATTCACGAGCTTCCTCAATATATTTTTCAATTTTTTCAGGATTTCTTCCGGCATCAAAGCATTCCCAGCCAACTTCATTTAATGTTTTAAATGATTTGTTATATTGTCTGCGATTTACCGTTGCGCCTACATGTTCACCATCGGGAACCATGAAAGTGTTTTTTACTCCCAGATATAAGCATGCCTCCATAGGTGTCATACGGGAAACACCTGTATTTCCGTAAGCCGCATTATAACAGCCCTCCGGATGTCCCCATAACCAAAATTTATCCCTTAATACCATTATATTTTCTCCTTTATCATTAAAAATAATCCGTACTTCATTTATCTGTCAATTTCAAATAATTTTCTCGGATAGCTTGTAAGATTTTCTGCACCGTCTTTCGTGACAACAACAACATCCTCTATTCTGAGTCCGCATTTTTTATCGTGGTTACCCAAGAAAATATCTGCACAAAAACTCATGTTTTCTTCCAAAAGATAATCAGAATCTGTTTCGACCCAAGGTGCTTCGCCTTCCATAAGGCCGTTGCCGTGGAAAGGTCCATATAAATAATAGTCACTATAACCCAATTCATCAACTATTTTCTTATGCAAAAGAGCAACATCTTTTGCAGGCACGCCCGCTTTTAATGCACCAATTACAGTTTCCTGAACCTTATATCCCGCTTCAATAAGCGCCTTTTGCTCATCTGTTGCCTTTCCAAATACTACAGGTCTGCCGATTGTGGATGCATATCCCTCATATCTTGCACCAATCTGCAAAAACGTGAGGTCTCCTTTTTCAATCTTTTTATCTCTTGGACGGCTGATTGCCTGGTCGGAACCATATCCCGTGAGCACCCACAAAGGATAGCTTTCTCTTTCTGCACCAAGCTCGTGCATTTTGCCAAGAGCAAGACCAACAACTTGTCTTTCGGTCATGCCGACTTTAATATTTTCAAGAACATAATCCATAGTTTTATGAGTGATTTCTGCTGCTTTTCTCATGCAAGCAAGCTCATTTTCAGACTTATTCATGCGCAATTTATTCATAAGCGCATCTGCTTTTTCAGGCATAATTCCATATGGCTTCAGACTCTCACAAAGTGCAGAATACACGCCTATTGTCATTAATGGATAGCCTGCAACACCAAATTTTTTTATCTCTCCGCCACCCATTTCAGCAAAAACTGATTCAAATGTATCGAGCTTTTTGCCCGGATATTCAGGCTCGGATGATTCGCGGAACGCCTTTAAAAGTCTGATATTTTCAAGTCTTGAACGGTCGCCTGCATAGGTATAGCTTTCAGGACCGATTAAAAGGAAGGCATCTCCACTTTTAGCAACCAACACACCTGCCGTTTCAAAGGACGGCCAGTAATCGCTTAAATAACGAACATACTGTGGTTCAGCCTCGTTTCCATAAGCTAAAATAAAATCATATCCATTCTTTGTCATTAATTCTTGCAATTTTACAACTCTTTCTTTAAATTCACTGTTTGGTATCATTATTTTTTCCTCCCGCATAAAAAGTTAATTGGATTTTCTTTCAACATAATATCTATATCTTCTTCTTTAATTCCTGTCTCTTTCATCATGGGCACAATATTCACAAGCACATGGTCATATCCCCATGCTCCATATGTGCGAAGACAAGTTTTAAGACAAACATCACAGCTCAAGAGAATTTGATTTGCATAGCCTTTTTCAATAAGCTTTTTCATAAATTCAATACGCTGAACATCGGATACGAAACATCCATAACCATCGTGACGAGCCTCAGCCTCAACATAATATTCCTTGCCAAAATTATCAAATTCCACATATACCCCTTTTTCAAGCATATACATAACATAATCTTCACGATTTTCAACATCGATGTGAGATATTGCTATTCTATCGGGTGCCACGCCTTTATCTAGCAAAATATCTGTTGCTTCTTTGCCGTTAACCGTCCACGGATTGATGTGCACCAACACTCCTGCACCTGTTTTTTTATGTGCTATAGCAGATGCACGAAGAACTCTTCTTTCATCCTCGTTAAAGATTTCGCTTATACCAATTTCGCCGATAACTCCTGCTTTCACGCCATCAACACCTTCTGTTAGCTCTCTTACCATTTCATCGGCAATCTCTTCCTCCGTCATTGACTTGAGTTTTTCAGGATGTGTTGATGTTACATAATAGCCCGTGCCCATAACGATATTTATTCCCGTTTCTTCAGAAATTCTTTTAAGGGTTTTGGGGTCTCTGCCAATGCCGGGCATAGTCGCATCAACAATGGTCGAACCGCCTGCTCTTTTAAATCTTAAAATTTCCTTTTTTTGTGTTTCATAATCATCCAACTTAAGATTATCTTTAAGTGCATATGGGTCACGATTGAGTTGCCCTAAATGCTCCATTTTAACCTTTTCTTCTGCAGGTTTTTCAATATCCCTCAACGGTCTTTCCTCAAAAAAAGCACTGATGTCAATAAAAACATGCTCATGAGGGGTAACTATTCCCAATTCTTCACGATTAACCTTTCCGCAAACACAGTTTAAACTCATTATCAACCATCCTTTTATTTTTTCTTGATTTTATGTACTAACAGTGTTATTATTAATATATACTTTCTGCTTTTATAGTATCATAACCACATAGGGAAAACAAGGTAAATATAGATATTGAATATGGAGTTTTGAGTAATGAACACTTTTAAAAAAATAAACACACAACTCTGCAAAAACACAAATCACATACGCCTGAGCCTTTTGTGCTTTGGTCACGCCATGGTTGATAATAAGTGGCAAGGCAAAATATATAATCCCGTTCATTCACGATTATACTATGTGATGAATGGTAATTCAACGATAACCACGATGTCAGGCAGGGTTGTACATCTTCTGAAAGGAAATTGGTATCTCATTCCGTCCGGATGTTCTTTTTATTATGAATGTGAAAACAAAATGGAGCACATCTATTTTCATTTAAAGCTTCATGATGTTGACGGAATAGATTTGCTCAGAAAATTCAATTCACCTGTTTCTTTAAATGACACTTCAGATATATCGGATTTTTTAGTTCATTCTATTGGAAGTAACGAAATCTATGATAGCTTAAAGGTATATAATGATATATACTCTGTGTTGCTTAAAATAATAAATAACGAACAAATAGTGATTAAGAACAAGGAGCTTTCTCCATGTGTTGAACGAGCAATAAAATATATCCGTCAAAATTTATCGGCACAGTTAACAGTGGATGAGGTCGCCTCAATAGCCTTTGTTTCAAAAAGCACATTAACAAAAAAATTCAGGCAAGAGCTTTCTGTTTCTGTTGCAAACTACATATATGATACAATTATGTTTGAAGCCGGTCAAATGCTGACACAAACCACTGCAAGTGTGCTTTCTGTGAGTGAGAAATTTTGTTTTTCCGACCAATTTTATTTTTCAAGAAGATTTAAAGAAAAATTTGGCATGTCTCCAAGGGAATATCGAAAAGTATCCAACATATGAGATTTTTAACTTGCAAGTATTATCATAAGCTGACAAATGCTTGACAAACTTATTGTTTTATGTAAAATAGATAAATAATTTTTAACAAGGTGAACAACATGAAACCCCCATGGTTTAACGAAGAAAATCCACATTTTGATAATGAAAAATTTCAGGTTTCGGCTCAACATACCCCTGTTCAACGTGTTATTATTGCAATTTTTGTTATAATATTTTTTCCGATAAAATGCTTATAATTCGTCGCAATGCTTATGTTGGAGCCAGAGCTGTTTTGCTTCCCGGAATTGAAATCGGCGCTAACGCAAGCGTTGGAGCCGGCTCTGTTGTCACTAAAGATGTTCCTGCCGGAGCAGTTGTTGCGGGATGCCCTGCTCGTATTCTTTATTATAAACCCGGATATGAACCTAAAGAAAATGCAACAACTTAGAAAGTTGTTGCATTTTCTTCTTTAAATTTTTAAAAATCTCCCAAAAACTGTTCCCAAAAATTTTTCATTTCTGAATCATCCACATCATCATCAAAATCTTCATCATCTAACTCAGGCAAATCATCATATTCGTCGTTCTCGTCTTCAAAGAAGTCATCATATTCATCCTCTGCCTCATCTGTTTCATCATCATAGGTATAGTTCAGAGGCATTCCATTTTCATCGTTTATCAAATCAACATCAACTGTGTTATAGTCATCGCCTGAATCGATACACTTGCTGCAATTGTCACATATTTTTGATGGTTCAAGGTCGCACATATTGCACTCACCGCAATTGGTGCAATTTTTATCATAAAGCAAACACTTTTTAGCATTTTCCATTTTAAGCACCTTCCCTCTCTGCATCAAGGCAAATTGCCTCTATGAGTTGCGCTGTTGCGGCAACGTCAGATTTGAGTGCATATTCAAGATTTTTCCCTTTATGCTTAACTCCAACGCCCAAGGCAACACAGTTTGCTTCACTTCCCGATGCCGCAATATTTTCAAGATATATATTTTCGTTACAAACCACCGTTATGAACGGAATTTTATTTTTATTTGCAACGCTTTCTGCATAACGACGCAAATCTGAAGAAGGTAGTCCTCTCTTATCCTTAGCGATAATCTGACATCCCTTATTTATATTGTCTCCCACTGCATCAACAGTTATTAAAATATCAAATTTATTTTCACTTAAGAAAGCAAATAACCCACGAGCGCCAAGCCGTTTTTGGGCGCTTAAAAGAATTGTTAAATCGCATTTGAATTTGTCTATTTTTCTGATTATTTCAAGCACGACAGAAAGCGCAAGTTTTTGGCTTAATTCACTTTTAAATATCTTGTCCTCTGTTTCACGAAAATCCGAAGCAACTGCACCAAAGTCACCAATATTAACAGTTCCCGCATCAAGTTCGATATATAAATCCGAAAGCTTTGCTTCCTTAATGTCATTGCCATCATAACGAACAACCCCCGATGCCCCATTAACAAAAGAAATTATCTTATTTTCGAGCAAATATGGTTCAATTCCTCCAACAGCCGAAAAGCATATCTTTTCATTTTCGCATGAAACCACCATAACTCCAAAACTATCCATGCCGCATTCCAGACAGATTTTTTTATTGTTACCTTTTTTATGCAGAATAAGATTTCCAATATTATCAATATTAACTTCATCAAATTTATTGCCAAACTCTGATTTTATCAACTCACGCAATTTATCCTCAAAACCACATGGTGAAATAGTATTAAATATTTTATCTAACATTTTCATTCCCTCCATATTCTGCACAATCTTCAATAAATGCCATCACAATATCACGACATGCTTCAAAATCGTTTTTATGCATTGTTGATATTGGCGAGTGTATATATCGGCAAGGAACAGAAACAGAACAGGTTTTAATCCCGCCATTTGCAAGGTGTATTGCACCTGCATCATTTCCTCCGCTTGTTGATGCTTTAAACTGATATTTTATATTATGTTTTTTTGCCGATTCAATGAGTAAATTCCTTAGTTCTTCATCTGCCTTACTTGCAGAATCAAGAATTGATATTGCCACACCATCACCACTCTTAGTTACTCGTAGATTTTCAGGAACACCCGTCATATCATTACAAGTTGTCCCCTCAATTACTATTGCATAATCGGGATTAATCCCATAAATTGCCGACTTTGCTCCGCGTAGGCCAACTTCTTCCTGAACGGTAAATGTGCAAAAAAGATTAACCGGTAAATCCTTTTTAATTATCTCAGCCATTATTGCACACCCAAGCCTATCATCAAGAGCCTTAGCCTTTATCATGTTGCCAAATTCAACATATTCACTGTCAAAGGTGCAATAATCTCCCTTGCTGACATATTTTTCTGCATCTTTGCGGTTTTTTGCACCAATGTCAATATAAAGCATGTTCTCTTCAATCTTTTTTTCACGTTCCTCTTTCGTGCAAAGATGAACCGCTTTAAATGATATAACACCGCAGAGTCCGTTTATTTTGACCCGCTTTGAAACGAGAATTTTCGCTTCTATTCCGCCAACTGTTTCAAATTTCAAATATCCTTCATCAGTAATTTCAGTAATTATGAAACCAACTTCGTCCATATGTGCCGATAACAAAATCGTCTTAGCTTCGTCAGAATTATTTTTTGCCGATTTATAAACAATCAGATTTCCCATGCTATCTATTCTCATAGCAGTGCAAAAATCTTTTATTTCATCAATAATTATCTTCCGCACTTCGTTTTCATATCCAGAAACTCCTGCAGCTTCGGTTAGTTTTTTAAGCAAGCTCAACACCTCCGCAAACAATTTTTTCAAGAAGTCTTGCGGTCTCCTCAACATCACTCATATCAACGGTCTCAACAGTTGTGTGCATATATCTCAAAGGTATGGATAACAGTGCACAAGGAATGCCACCCCTTTGAGTCTGAATTGCCCATGCATTTGTCCCTGAGCTTGCTGATGCAACCTCAATATCATGCGGAATATTCTTCTCTTTTGCAAGACGTATTATTTCTTTCGTTATATCATAATGAAGATTAGGACCACGGCATATGATTACACCACTGCCAAGTTCAAAAGTTTTTTCGCTCTTTTCATCAGGAGTTCTGCCGTGTGTAACATCAACAATAACCGCAAGGTCAGGTATGATGTCATTAAAAACTGTTCGTGCACCAACAAAACCGCTTTCTTCTCCTGATGTAAAAGCTACTAATATATCACATGTCAAATCTGTTTTTTTAATTTTCTCAAGACATGTTAAAATGGCAGCAATTCCCGCTCTGTTATCCAGCGCAGGAGATGATACTCTATTCCCAATAAGCTGGCAAAATGGTGATTTTAATAAAATGGGGTCGCCTATGCTGATTTTTTTGCGGAGCTCATCACCGCAAATTCCTGTGTCGATTAACATATCGGAAATTGCAACCGTTTGCGCATCGCTTTTTGTTTTTAGATGTGGCGGCTTCGCACCAATTATTCCAAAGACCTCCGTTTTGCCAAGAATCACAACCTCAGAGGCCGGTAAAATTCGTTCATCAATGCCACCTAAAGCAGAAAATGTGACAAAACCATTATCATCTATTTTTGATACCATAAGACCGATTCGGTCCAAATGAGCCTCAAGCATTACCTTTTTTGCATTTTCCTTATTAGAACGAATTATTCCTGTTACGCAATTATTTTTGCCAATGCTAACCTCATCACAAAACACGGCAAGCTTATCTTTGAGATACTCTGCCATTTCCCCTTCAAAGCCTGTTATACCATATTTTGTTGTGAGTTCTTTTAAAAGCTTAAATCTATCCATTTTTGTCACCTCTTTGGTATATGATAACACAAAAAATAAATACTATCAACGCTTTTGACATTTATATTGTCAATCTTTAAAAATCAGACAAAATTTTCAGCAAATTGCTTTTGATATACCGATGGGGTGCACCCATAATAACTTTTAAATTCTCTGTTAAAATACTGTATGGAAGCAAATCCCGAGTCGAATGATATTTCACCAATGCTTTTTTGCGTGGTCAGGAGTGCTTGTGCAGCATGATGAAGCCTAACAAAATTAACATAGCTGATGATTGTTGAATTTGTTGCCGCTTTAAACATCTTGCAAATTCGGAATCTATCGCTGTTGATGGTTTGCGCAATTTTATCCAAGGAAATTTTATACATATAGTTTTTTTCAATAAATGAAATAATCGGAGCAATATCCTTTAATTTATTTCTATCGCAATTTGTTGAAACATCCGCTAATAATTTATTTCTATGCATAAAAGCAATAAGCATGAAAATATATGCTTTAATATATGATTCATAGCTTTCTTTTTGTTTTTTGAATTCATTTTCTATTGACAAAAAAATATTATGGAGCTCTTCTTTTGTTTTTTCAATGAAATATTCTTTTTTGCCAAGATTTTTAATAAAAGTATCAAAATAAACATTCTTCAACGGGCTCAACTGCTGTGAATATTTTTCTATGTTGATTTGTATATAAGTGATATCGGCCTTTT
>JAZNGL010000046.1:0-4966 GCA_045576435.1 Clostridia bacterium | reverse complement strand
GTTAACGCTTTCATTGATGAATTAAAGAAATATATTGATTACTACAATAACGAAAGAATTTCATTAAAACTAAGAGGAATGAGTCCTGTGCAATACAGAACTCACTCCTTAGCAAGTTAATAATAAATTTTGTCTAAACTTTTGGGTTCACTTCACGCTTAACGACGGATTTTTTATGTGTACTTGCACAAACGCCCTTACCTCTGCATAAAATAGTTTATAGATATAATACGGAGGTTTGATGCAAATGCTCGGAATATTTAATTCTCTTTTCCAATCACTAATCTTTCTTATTTCCTTCATATCAAACAACAATTCTTTTCCCAAGCCGCTCAGTGACAAAGATGAAGAAAAATATATTGAGGCGATGAAAAAAGGTGACATTGAGGCTCGAAACAAATTGATTGAACATAATCTCAGGCTTGTTGCACATATTGCAAAAAAATATGCCGCCAACGTCAACGACAGCGAGGATTTGATTTCCATTGGCACAATCGGTTTAATAAAAGGCGTGAGCAGTTTTGATAATTCAAAAGGAACTCGTCTTGCTACATATGTTGCGCGTTGCATCGAAAACGAAATACTCATGCTGATGCGAAACAACAAAAAAAGTCAAAGTGACATATCTCTTAACGACCCCATCGGCATCGATAAAGAGGGAAATCAAATTCTTTTAATGGATATCATCAGCACCGATGACGAAGACGTTATAAAAGAAATTGATTTTAAAATGCAGACAAAAAAGCTTTATGAGAACATTGAATCCTTGCTCGACGAACGTGAACATGAAATAATAAAGCTTAGATATGGTCTTTATGACGGCAATGAATATACACAACGTGAGATTGCCGCAATGCTCGGAATTTCGCGTTCCTATGTTTCAAGAATAGAAAAAAAAGCAGTTGAAAAACTCAAAAATGGAATATGCACAGATGATGACGAATAACTCTTTAAAAAGCCTGAACTTTAGGAATAAAGTTCAGGCTTTTAACACTTTATTTAGTATATTTTTTTAAGAATTCAGGCATTTCATTCACAGGTATTGATGCAAGTCCTCTATAACCCTCAACCCTTCCATTCATGCCCATCGGCAGATAGTAAATCTCATAGAATTCTTCACTCCCAAGGTCACGGACATTTGCGGAATAGATATATTCAATAAGCAAAAGCTTATCTTCTTCGCTCAGCTTCGCATAATGTTCACTGTTAAAATTCCGCCCCGACTTTGTGTCTGCCACAAGCCGTCTTGCTTTATCCTGAGCCTCTCTGTTTTTCGTTCTTGAGTTTGACTCTTTATATAGGAAAAAATCATGTTCAGGATTAATCTTAACATTATTCCAGTATCCGTTATCCTTAAACCACTGAATTGTGTTTTTATAATTGGAGTTAATCTGACAATTGGTATATCTCATTCTGTTCTCATCATTATAATTCACACTTAAATCAACGTCATCATTATCTGTCATATCCTGATTTTTCTTTTCTATGTATTCAATTTCGAGATTAAAGCTCCATATTGGTCCAAAATTTATGTGCATCTCATCATATCTAAGCGTACTTCTATCTTTTTTGATGCACTCAATCAATGACAACGCCTCATCACCATCGGTAATTGAAACAGTTGCATTGTTTTCATAAACTCTTATTGCATGAATTTCCGAAAAATCACCTGTCAGGAATTCATCAACAGCTTTTCGATAGCTTTCAAAGCCATAAAGCTCGTTCATTATCTCCATTTTTCTCTCATATTCAACGGGGTAACGACGCTTGATAACATCCCCGTTTTTCATTTTATAATTCAAAGTGATGTAGCTCATGTCAAGATAGTTCTCGTTTGACATCCAATCATTGAGCGTGTGTGTTTGAGAAATGAAATAATCGTGAATTTGGGTCACATACTCAATAACATCGGCATCATCAGACCATGGCATATTCTCACGATAATAGTATTCATATGCCGCAACGCTTTCAACCTCATTATCGTTCGGCACAACCTTTTCATAGCCAAAGAAAGATGTGAACAAGAACACATAAACAACAACCGCAGCAACTATTGTAAAGCCCAGATAGCCCTTATATGATCGCCAGACCTTGAAGGTTTTTTTAAGCATCATTTCACATGCAAAATAAATAATCCCGCTTAAAAGTGCCACAATTAACGTAACAAGCAGCCAATTTTCAGCAATCCTATCCTTGAACAACGTAAAACCTAAAAGTGCGGCAAGGAATGTGAACAAATATTTGAAAATCGGGTTAAGACACTTAAATCCTGCAACATCCTCCGCCGTTTCCATTCTGCGAAGCTTATATAGCAAAAGTGCAAGTGCATAAAATATTATAGTAAGGGCAAGATGCGCAAACATTGCGAGCAGACTGAAGTTTTTAAGAAATATTTTCAAATTACCCTGCAAAAAGCTCAGATATAGCCACGGTACAGGCAGATTTTCACTTAAAAAGTTAAAAATCGTATTTTCTCCCGCATAGCCATAAAGGAACTCTTCTGACATCGTGCTGAAACCGCCTGCAATAACAAGCAAGAATATATGCACAACCACATTGAGTCCAAGCGCCGCAAAGCTATTTCCCGTTATAACCGTTGAAAATATTGCATATGCGAACAAAATAAACAGGAACAAAAAGTTAACCAAAACCCACATAACACATGACGTAACTGTGAAAAACTGTGAATATCCCGAAAGCGATATGATTGCAAGAATAACGCCGTTAAGCACAACAGGAGCCGCCATCAGTGTTAAGCCTGCAAGAACAGTTGATATGTAGTTTGCAGTTCTTGAAACGGGCAGGCTATGAACAAAAATAGCTTGACGTTTTGAGTGAAGAAACCTGAACGAAATCAAGGCTGTCACGCTTGGAACAACCGTCGCAAGAAGCATTGGTAACATCGTGAAATCCTGCCTGAAAATGAGTGCCCATCGTCCATTGTTAAGATAATAGCTAGTCATGTCCTTGTTGATTGAAAGGAGTATCACAAGCGATGTTGATATGAAAAGAAGTGCAAAATAAAGAACAGCTCCCCAGAAAAAACGTCTTAACGATGCACAATATATCCCTTTGTTAAACAATGATGTTTTTGAAGTCATAACCCAAACCTCCTAACTCATAGATAAACACTTCTTCAAGTGTCAAGCTTATTCTTTCGCAAACCAACGGATTTAACGCCTCAATTACTTTGTCGGTCATCTCTGTTGCACCTTTTATGATAACATTATGCACAACGCCCACCTTTGAAACATGGAGAACACCGTCAATTTTTTCAAGTTCTGCCGTTTTGTCATCTTTGAACACCACCTGATATTTATGCACATTCCCTTTGAGGTCGTCAAGCGGTTTTTCAATAATCATTCTTCCTTGATGGATTATTCCAACCCAATCGCAAATATCTTCAAGCTCCCGAAGATTATGCGAAGATACTAAAACCGTCATTTTTCTGTCCAAAACATCAGCGATAACCATGTTAAGCGTTTGCTTTCTCATAACAGGGTCAAGTCCGTCAAGAGGCTCGTCAAGTATCAGAACGTCGGGCATTGCAGAGAGTGAAAGCCAGAACGCAACCTGTTTTTTCATTCCTTTTGAAAGCTTACGAATCTGACGTTTTTCGTCAATTTTAAACACTTTCTTTATTGCCTCATATCTGCTTTTGCTGAATGTTGGATAAACCTTTTCATAGAATTTTGCCATTTCTTTTATTGTATATGTTCCAAAATAAAACCACTCATCAGATATATTTAAAACAGTTTGTTTTATGACTTCATTTTCATAAATCGCCTCACCGTTTATCAGAATTTCACCTGATTCAGGTTTCAAAACTCCAACAATATGATTGAGAATTGTTGTTTTTCCTGCACCATTTGGTCCAACCAGACCATATATCGTTCCCTTTGGAACTTCAAGATGAAAGTTATCGAGAACTTTAAAATCATCGAAGTGTTTTGTCACACCTGACACCTTAATCATATGTTTTAATCCTCCTTTTCGGAATAAATATTCCTGATAATATTTTCAACGCTATGCTTTTCTTCACCAAGATACATCAGCTCCTTGAGCGTTTCTGTTAGGTTGTTATATAGCTCCATAATTTTTTGCTCATTTTGCGCTTCAACCGCCTCTGCCACAAAGCTTCCTTTACCTTTTATGCTATAGATAAAACCTTCATTTTCGAGCATTTTATATGCTCTTTGAACTGTGTTAGGATTAACAGTAAGGCTAACCGACAGTTCCCGAACCGATGGCAGTTGCTCGTTTGCGACCATAATTCCATTCACAATAAGACCTTTAATCTCTGCTTCAATCTGTTCATGAAGACTTCTCCCATCCTTATAGTCAAGTTTTATCATTTTTTCACCTCCCGTTAACTGTATTATCTGTATTCATACACTTAGTATAGCATGGGCTTTTTTATTTGTCAATAGTTTTTTTATTTTTGGGGGATTTCCTCAACGCCCCTCTTTCTGCAAGATATATTCGCCAACGGGGAGTAGAATTTCTGTGGAAAAATGTATTTTTCTTGACTTTGTATATTTGATATGATACAATAATTATGCTACAAACTTATAATCAATAATTGGATTTTTGTAATTATTTTTCAACCTTGGGGTACACTCTTTTATGAAGAGCGTACACTTCGATTTCATAACAACCCTTGTGTTGAAATATGATTATAAGTGTGTAGCAACCTTAACATCGAAGTCACTGCGTTTTTCAAGTGCGTGGCTTCGGCTACGCACTTTTTTATTTTAGGAGGAAAATTTGTGTTTAAGTTTTTTTATTACAAAAAGATGTATTTCAGACTTTTTAACAGAGTTACAGATGCACTTGAAATTCTTGAAAAAAGTACAATTTTAAGTAATGAAATAATGTTTGCAATTGAAATTTTAAAAAAGGCTCAAATTGAAACTGAGGAAATATATGTTTCTAAAATTAATGATTGATTTTTCTCGGGGAGACT
>JAZNGL010000045.1:0-14087 GCA_045576435.1 Clostridia bacterium | reverse complement strand
ACGCAAAAGCTTGAAAGACTCATTGCCGCTGCCGCAAACATCGGGCTTAACCCCATTTTGTTAAACGGAATCAAAACCCCTGCGGCAATCGGAATTCCAATCACATTGTAAAAGAACGCCCAAAACAAATTTTCATGAATATTCCTGAGCACCGCCCGACTTATTTTTATTGCCGCAACAACATCCGTTAACCGACTTTTCATCAAAACAACATCTGCCGCATCAATTGCAATATCTGCACCTCTGCCGATTGCAATTCCAACATTCGCCGCTGAGAGTGCAGGTGCATCGTTAATTCCGTCACCAACCATTGCCACCTTGCCGCTTTTTTTCAATTCATAAACAGCCATAGCTTTTCCATCGGGCATCACTCCCGCACGGATATCATCAATTCCCGCCTGATTGGCTATTGCCTTTGCCGTCTCTTGGTTATCACCCGTAATCATAACAGTTCTGATTCCCATATCTTTAAGCTGTTTGATTGCTATGTTGCTATCCTCTTTTATCTTGTCGGCAACTGCAACAACGCCAATCGCAACACTGTTTTTTGCAAATATCAATGGTGTTTTTCCAAGAACTGCAATATTTTTCACAATTTCAAGCTTTTTCTCGTCAAGTGGAGCGTATTGATTGATGAACCCAACATTTCCACCAATTATTTTTCCACCATCATCCGTATCTGCCATCAGACCATTACCGGGAAACGCCTTAAAGCCTTTCGTTTCAAAGCCGGATATTCCAAGCTCATCTGCTTTTTTCATAACCGCCTCTGCCAAAGGATGCTCACTCTTTTTTTCGAGTGCCGCTGCAATATTCATCAGCTTTTCTCCATCAAAGCCATCAAACGCAATGATATCCACAACCTCAGGCTTTCCCTCAGTGATTGTGCCCGTTTTATCCAAAACCGCAATTTTAACCCGCCCTGTTTCCTCGAGCACCGCCGCAGTTTTAAATAAAACTCCGTTCTTTGCACCAACACCGCTCCCAACCATAATTGCCACAGGCGTTGCAAGTCCCAAAGCGCACGGACAGCTTATAACCAAAACCGATATTCCTCTTGCCAATGCAAAACCCAAGCTTTGTCCAAAAATCAACCATATAGCAGTTGAAATTGCGGCAATAATCAAAACGCACGGAACAAAAACTGCCGAAACCCTATCTGCAACCTTTGCAATCGGCGCTTTTGTTGATGTTGCATCGCTAACCATCCTGATTATTTTTGCAAGCGTTGTTTCCTCACCGACATTCGTTGCCTCACATCTGATAAACCCAAATCTGTTTATTGTTGCGGCAGACACCCAATCTCCAACCTTTTTATCAACAGGAATGCTTTCCCCCGTCAGAGCAGATTCGTCAACCGCACTCTCTCCCTCAATTATAACACCGTCTGTTGGTATGCTCTCACCAGGTTTAACAATAAATATATCACCCTTTTTAATGTTCTCTATCGGCACAACCCGTTCTTTTCCATCTGCTATAACAGTCGCCGTTTTGGGTGAAAGCTTAATCAGTTTGCATATCGCATCGGTTGCTTTTCCCTTGGAAACACCTTCAAGCAGTTTTCCAAGCGTGATTAGTGTTAAAATCATGGCTGAAGATTCAAAATAAAGCTCATGCATATATTTTTCAACCATCACCATATCGGCTTTCATTTGTGCATCCGTCATAACAAAGAGCGCATATACGCTATATATAAACGCTGCACCCGAACCGAGGGACACGAGCGTATCCATATTGGGAGATTTGCGGATTGTTGCCTTGAATCCACTGATGAAAAACCTCTGATTAATCACCATAATCACAATGGTAAGAAGCATTTGCAACATACCAAGCATAACATGGTTATTCGCCAAAGCTTCGGGAAGTGGAAAATTCCACATTGCATGTCCCATAGAAATATACATCAGCACAATCAAAAATATGCCTGATGAGATGAGCCTTGTTTTCATTTTTTTAATCTCGTTATCAGGCGCATCGAAATCCGTCTGAGTTTTTGAAGCTGGCTTGTTATCTGTAACTTTTTCTGCAGTATATCCCGCTTTTCTGACCGCCTCAACGACTATATTTTCCTCAACCGAGCCCTCAACATTCATCGAATTTGTCAACAAGTTAACCGCACAACTCTCAACACCGTCAAGCTCAGAAACAACTTTCTCAACACGAGCACTGCAAGCCGCACAACTCATTCCCATAACCTTATATTTATCCATATCAACCTCCTGCAAAGCACAGTGAATTTAAATGTTTTGAAAAATGTTAAAAAGCTCAGGCGTATTTTTCCCGCCCGAGCCGCTGTTTATCCTTCTTTTATTAAATCCTTCATTGTGTATAGTCCGCTATCTTGCCTTGCCAAAAACATAGCTGCACGAACAGCTCCAACGGCAAAAACTTCCTTAGAGGTTGCAGAGTGTTTAATTTCAATAACCTCATCCTGCCCCGCAAAAATAACTGTGTGTTCACCAACAATATTTCCGCCTCTCACCGCATGAATTCCAATCTCTGCTTTATCGCGTTTTTTTCTCACGGAATGACGGTCATAGGTATATTGTGGCTCAAAGCTCACCGCCTCCGTGATTGCATCCGCAATGGCAAGAGCCGTTCCGCTTGGTGCATCAACCTTTTGATTGTGATGCTTTTCAACAATCTCAATATCAAAATTCCCATCAAGCACCTGTGCCGCCTTGCTCACCAAATCCATAATCAGATTAACACCTATTGACATGTTTGCAGAGAAAAATATCGGCAAACTCCTCGAATAAAACTCAAGCTTAGATATCTGCTCCTTCGAAAGTCCCGTTGTGCAGATAACCGCAGGCGTGTTTGATTTCAAGGCATAATCCAGAACGCTGTCTGTTGCCAGAGAATTTGAAAAATCAATAATACAGTCCACCGACTCGGTTATTTTATCAAAGCTATCATAAACAGGAAAGTCATCCGATTGGGTGTTTATGTCATAGCCTGCAACAATTTTAACACCATCGCTCTGCTGCGCAATTCTTCTCACAGCATGTCCCATTTTTCCGTTTGCTCCGCATAAAAGTATGTTTGTCATTTTGTTCACTTCCTCTTAAAAAGAGGTGCAGATATCTTGTGTTACCTGCACCCGATTTTTCGTATATACACTAAAACTTAATTCCGTATTCCTTCATGGCTTTTTTCAACTTCTCCAAGGTTGCGTCTTCCATATCGCAAAGAGGAAGTCTTAATTTTCCTACATTAAAGCCCATAAGATTCATTGCTGTTTTAATCGGAATCGGGTTAACCTCAATAAATAATGCATCAATGAGGTTAAGCATTTTCATGTGTTCCTCGCGTGACTTTTTAACGTCACCATTCACGAAGTCCCAACAAATATTATGTGTTTCCTCAGGAAGAATGTTTGCAACAACTGAAATAACTCCCAAACCGCCAATAGACATGATTGGAACAATTATGTCGTCATTACCCGCATAAATTCCAAGATTTGTTCCATTTGCCAGCTTTGCGGCAAAAGCAACATCTCCCGTTGCTTCTTTAACCGCAACAATATTAGGATATTTCTCATCAAGATATTTAAAAGTATCAAACGAAATCGACATTCCCGTTCTTCCTGGTATGTGATAGAGAATTATCGGGATGTTAACGCTCTCTGCAATTGCACCAAAATGCAATTTCAAGCCCTTTTGAGTTGCCTTGTTATAATAAGGCGTAACAAGGAGAAGTCCGTCATAGCCACAATCTTCTGCAAACTTGCTGAGATAAATGGCACTTTCCGTATCGTTGCTACCCGTTCCCGCAATCATTTTTATTCTCTTGTTCGCTTTTTCAGCACAGAACTTCATAACGCTACAATGCTCATCCATCGACATAGTAGAGCATTCGCCCGTTGTTCCGCAGATTATGAGTGCATCTGTTTTGTTTTCAACATGAAACTCAATCAGTTTTTCAAGACTTTCATAATCAACACCATCATTTGTAAACGGCGTAATCAAAGCAACGCCTGAACCAACAAAAATAGGATCTTTCATCAAAAAATTCTCCTCTCAAAATTAATCAAAATAACCCTTTGCCGCAAGAAGCTCTGCCATAAGAACAGCACCGCCTGCCGCACCTCTTAATGTATTGTGTGAAAGACACACAAACTTATAATCATATTGACTATCTTCGCGCAAGCGTCCCATTGAAACCGCCATTCCGCCCTCTAAATCTCTGTCAAGTTTACTCTGCGGACGATTATCCTCTTCAAAATAATTGAGGAACTGCTTTGGCGCAGACGGAAGTTCAAGCTCCTGAGGCTCACCTTTGAAGTTTTTCCATTCGTTCTTTATCTCATCGATGCTTGGCTTTTTATCAAAGCTAACAAAAACCGCCGCCATATGTCCGTCAGACACAGGAACACGCAAGCATTGAGTTGTTATTGCCGGAACAGTTGCATCAACAATTTTATCTCCGCAAATCTCGCCCCAGATTTTGAGTGGCTCAACCTCACTCTTCTCTTCTTCTCCACCGATATATGGAATAACATTATCAACCATTTCAGGCCATGTTTCAAAAGTTTTACCCGCTCCTGAAATTGCCTGATATGTGCAAGCAAGAACATTCTTAATTCCAAACTTCTTAAGCGGATGAAGTGCCGGAACATAGCTTTGGAGTGAACAGTTAGATTTAACTGCAATAAAGCCTTTCTTTGTTCCGAGACGTTTTCTCTGAGCATTGATAATCTCTGCATGCTCAGGATTTATTTCAGGCACAATCATTGGAACATCATCTGTGTGTCTATGTGCTGAGTTATTTGATATAACAGGGCACTCTGCCTTTGCATATGTTTCTTCAAGAGCTCTGATTTCGTCCTTTTTCATATCAACCGCACAGAAAACAAAATCAACCTGTGCCGCAATCTTTTCAACATCAAGAACTGCATCACAAACAACCATATCCTTCACTTTTTCAGGGATATCGGTTTTCATGGCCCAACGTTTTTCAACAATCTCACCATATTTTTTACCTGCACTTCTTGAGGATGCCGCAAGCACCTTTATATCAAACCACGGGTGTCCAGCAAGAAGTGTTATAAATCTCTGACCAACCATTCCCGTTGCTCCGATTATACCAACATTATATTTCTTCAATTAAAGCGCCTCCTAATGTAACATAAATTTCTTTATATATTATATGATATAACACCTTAATTGTCAATGTTTTTTTGTAACACATTTTTAATAAAATATTAAAAGGAAATCCTCGTTTTTTGTCGAAATTCTAATATAAAGCAGTTTTAAATTTTTTTATGACTAAAAGCAAAGGATATCGCTATGAAATTAACAAAGTTTGTTTTTATAATATTATGTTTTTCACTTGTTTTTTCATGCATCTCGGCTACGGCATCTGACTATGAAGAAAATCTTCGTGTTGGCATATATTATGGCTCAGGGGTCGTTA
This sequence comes from Clostridia bacterium, assembly GCA_045576435.1. Taxonomy (GTDB): domain Bacteria; phylum Bacillota; class Clostridia; order Monoglobales; family Monoglobaceae; genus CAKSIW01. The sequence goes on along the minus strand of JAZNGL010000045.1, from coordinate 8,669 downwards.
ACTCCCTGACCATTGAAAGTAGCGACGAATTTTCCGTCGGTTATTACAAAGAACGGGAATTTTTCCATGTTTCGACTCTTCCAAGCGGTAAATATACGGCAAAAAGCTCCGCTTCAGCATTTTATGTGAACTATGGTGAATTTTCCGACTTTGATTCCGCAAAGGCAAAATATGACGAGCTTAATTCAAATAACATCACTTGTTCATTTGCGTTTTATGGTTCCTCAATTTGTGTTTTGGGCGAAAAATATGAAAACCTGAACAATGCCGAATGGGTAGCTCAGAACCTATCACTGCAAGGCACTCCCGTTCAGCTTTCTGCAACAGCAATCCATCTCATTGATACATCCAAAAACACTCCTGCCTTTGTTTTTGACAGCAAAAACTTCTCATTCGGGATATATTCTGACCAAACGCTTGATATTTCAGGTGCGGCAGGCGGTTTATATCGCGGTGGCTTTGAAATCACCTATCGTGATGGTGGCTTAACCGTTGTTAATGTGTTACCCGCCGAGGACTATCTTTATAGTGTTGTCTCCCGTGAAATGTCACCCTCGTGGAATATTGAAGCATTAAAGGCTCAGGCTGTTTGCGCGAGAAACTTTGCACTTGGCAGAAAAAACTATCATAGCAAATATGGTTTCGATGTTTGTCGCACGGTTTGTTGTCAGGCATATGCAGGAACTTCTTCAGAAAATGAAAATGTTCACAATGCCGTTAATCAAACCCGTGGTGAGCTTTTATTATATGATGGAAAACCTATCCAGGCGGTTTATTCCTCCTCTATGGGCGAAACCACCGAGAGCGTCGAAAATGTTTGGGGCACTCCCTTTCCATATCTTGTCAGCGTCGAAAATCCTTATGAAGACACCGAGAACATATATAATGGCAAGTGGACAAAAACGCTCACAAAAAGCAGAGCAAGTGAGATAATGGAAAATCGTGGCTATAATATTGGTGAAGTCACAGATATTATTGCCCTCGAATACACTCCCGCAGGACGAGTTTTAAAGCTTGAGGTCAAAGGCACAAGCGGCAGCAAAATTTTTGAGAGAGAGGCTTGTCGCAGTATTTTCAGCGAGGTAACCTATAGCCAAAAATACACCGTTTCAAAAGGCGGAATAATAACCTATCCAACAGTTTATGTTTCAAACGGCGGCTCTGCCAATCAGAAAAACATCTCAACTGTTTCGGTTATTTCATCAAATGGCTCAATTTCGTCGATTGATGATTGCTTTGTTACAAACGGCAAACAGACCAAGCAATATTCTCCGTCAAGCAGTGGCGGTGACCCAAACACCTTCACCTTTGTTGGCGAGGGTTGGGGGCATGGTGTCGGCATGAGCCAATATGGTGCAAAAGGCATGGCAGATGCAGGCTTCACTTATGACGAAATTCTCATTCATTATTATAAAGGAACATATCTTGAAAAAGCATATTAGAAAGGCGGAATTGACTTTTGGATATCAAGAACTTTTATTATGACCTACCACAAGAATTTATTGCCCAACATCCGCTCGAGGACAGAACGGCATCTCAGCTGATGGTCTTAAACAGAAAAACTTCTGAAATTGAACACAAACATTTTTATGATATAATCGACTATTTAAACGCTGGCGATTGCCTTGTTATGAATAACACAAGGGTTATTCCCGCACGTCTTTACGGCACAAAGGAAGGCAGTGGCGGAAAAATCGAATTTTTGTTGCTCAAGCGCATATCCATTGACACTTGGGAAATCATATTAAGACCGGGCAAAAAAGCACGTCCCGGAAGTCGCTTTATTTTTGGTGACGGACTTTTAAAGGCAGAAATTTTAAAAGTTCTCGATGACGGCAATCGTATTGTCCGCTTTGAATTTGACGGAGTCTGGGAGGAAATTTTAGACACCTTGGGTGAAATGCCACTCCCGCCATATATAAAGGAAAAGCTCACCGATAAAAACCGCTATCAAACGGTTTATTCAAAGATTGAAGGTTCCGCAGCAGCACCAACAGCAGGGCTCCATTTCACAGACGAGCTTCTTGATAAAATCCGTGCAAAAGGAGTTAAAACAGCTTTTGTAACTCTCCATGTTGGTCTTGGAACATTCCGTCCTGTTTCCACCGATAAAATTGAGGACCACAAAATGCACTCTGAATATTATGAGGTCTCAGAGGAAACCGCAAACATAATAAACGAAACCCGAAAAAACGGCGGAAAAGTCATAGCAGTTGGCACAACCTCGGTCAGAACTCTTGAGTCCATTGCAGATGACAACAGAATGATTGCTCCACAATCGGGGAACACGCAGATTTTCATATATCCGGGCTATAAATTCAAGGCAGTTGATTCACTCATAACAAACTTCCATCTTCCCGAATCAACTCTGCTGATGCTGATTTCTGCATTCTATGACCGCGATGCAATCATGAATGCATATGAAATTGCCAAAGCCGAAAAATATAGATTTTTTAGTTTTGGAGATGCGATGTTCATAATATAAATGATATTACTTCATGTAAATAAAAGAGAAAAGAGAATGCAACTATGTTTAAAATTATAAAAAAAGAAGGTAGAGCACGTCGAGGTGAATTCAAAACCGTACACGGCACAATACAAACTCCCGTTTTTATGAATGTTGGAACTGCCGCAGCAATAAAAGGCGGGCTTGATTCCTTTGATTTGAAATCTATCGGGTGTCAGGTTGAGCTTTCAAACACCTACCACCTCCATCTCCGTCCTGGCGACAAGATTGTTAAAGAGCTGGGCGGGCTTCACAAATTTATGAACTGGGACAGACCAATCCTCACAGATAGCGGTGGCTTTCAGGTTTTTTCCCTGGCAAAGCTCAGAAAAATCAAAGAGGAAGGCGTTTATTTTTCGTCGCATATTGATGGCAGACGAATTTTCATGGGGCCCGAGGAAAGTATGCAAATTCAATCAAATCTTGCCTCAACAATTGCTATGGCATTTGACGAATGTGTTGAAAATCCTTGCGAAAAGGGTTATGCAAAAGCATCTTCCGAGATGACCGTGCGTTGGTTCAAAAGATGTAAAGCAGAGCTGGAACGCCTTAATAAGCTTGACGATACAATCAACAAAAACCAGATGCTCTTTGCAATAAATCAGGGTGCAACCTATTCCGACCTCAGAATTGAAAACATGAAACAGATTGCAGAGCTTAATGCAGACGGCTATGCAATCGGCGGACTTGCAGTCGGCGAGCCTGCAGAGGTGATGTATCAGATTATTGAGGATGTTGAACCATTTGCTCCTCAGGATAAGCCAAGATATTTGATGGGTGTTGGAACACCTGCAAACATAATTGAAGCGGTTTGGCGTGGTGTCGACTTTTTCGATTGTGTTATGCCAAGCAGAAATGCCCGTCACGGCACACTTTTCACATCTGAGGGCATTGTGAACATCAATAATGCAAAATACGAAACTGATGACACTCCACTCGATAAAAATTGTTTGTGTCACACCTGCCGGAACTTTTCAAAAAGCTATTTAAGACATCTGTTTAAGGCAAACGAAATCCTCGCCTTAAGGCTTGCGGTTATACACAACCTAAGTTTTTATAATAAGCTCGCAGAAGATATCCGTCTTGCGCTTGATAATGATTGTTTTGCAGATTTCAGGCAAAAAAATCTTGAGATTTTATCGCAACGCATATAAAATATTCATTTTTCTCTTGCATTTTAAGTGAATTTGGGTTATAATACCATACATAACATAAAGGAGGTTTTTTTAAATGTTTTCAATTATTGCTTATGCAGATGGCGCAGCAGCTACAACCGGCACTACCGCTGGCGCAGCACCAATGATGCCGCCAATTTTCATGTTAGTTGTGATGTTTGCTGTTTTCTATTTCATACTGATCAGACCTCAGAAGAAAAAAGAAAAAGAGCTTAAAAACATGCTTGCCGCACTCAAAGTTGGCGACGAGGTGGCAACAATCGGTGGTATTCATGGCAAAATCATCCGCATTAAAGACGATTTGTTTGTTCTTGAATCAGGAATTGGCACAAATAAGTCTTTCATCACAGTTGACCGCGGTGCAGTTAGCCGTTTTTTGAAGAAAGGTGACGAGACAAAAGTTATCACACCAATCCCAGGCGCAGAAACCGAAGAAACAACTACCGAAGAATAATTTATATTTTTCAGTAATATACCCCCTCATCTGTTGCATATTATTTACTAAAAATAATTTGCAATAAAGAATGAGGGGGTTTTCTTTTGTTAAAATCAGTTTCTGCTGCAAACCGCAATCAGGTTGATGTGAATAAATCTTTCGACCTGCTTTATATTTTAAAATCAGTTGTCATTTCATATGCAATTTCTGTGGTATTATTATTTTTTTCTGCACTTTTTGCAACCTATCAATGCCTGTCTGACAAAGGCATCAGCGTTTTAGTCAACATCATAACTGCAATTGGTGTTTTAATATGCGGTTTTTTATCAGGACGCAACTCATCCCGTGGCGGAATTTTTTCGGGTGCCACCGCAGGTATTATTTACACCTCCCTCCTTTGTCTCATCGGAAATCTCATATCTAAAACCTTTGTTTTTGGCTCCAATTCAATCACAGCACTGGTCATTGGTTTAATTTGCGGTGCCGTTGGCGGTATTGTCGGAATAAATATGCGCAGTCATCACCGCCGATGAGAATAAATGTTTTAAAATCAAAAACTTCACATCAAAGTATTGACTATTTTTACAAAAAAAGCTATAATGGTAGAAGTGGTTTTTTTACAAAAATCTTGCAGCGATTTTAATTTAATCGCTGCAACCACAGTCACCAAAAAGGACAAGCTCCCGTTTGGTGCATCACTCATGAAAAATAATTAATTTACATTATATACTTTATCCCACAACGGATAAAACACAAGGAGGAAAAAACAGTGGCAAGAAGTATTATTAAGTTTACAGCCATTATTGCTGTAATCGCAGCACTTTTATTTGTTGCATTATATGGTCTTGACTTCACCGACACCGTCAGATTTCCGGGCATTTTAGATCCCGATGGCGTTGTTCAGGGTCTTGATTTAAAAGGCGGTTCAGTGATAGTTTTTGAAGCTCAGGAGGACGAGCCTTCTGACGAACAGATGAACACAGTTACAAGCATGATGAGAACCCGTCTTGACGGTCTTGGTTATCCGGAAGCAACCGTAACCCGTCAAGGATTGAAAAAGGTTAGAATTGAAATCCCTTCAGTTTCCGACCCTGAGAGAGCATCAGAGGCTCTCGGCGCAACTGCTCAACTTAAGTTTGTTGATTATGAAGGAAACGAAGTTATCACAGGCAGTGATGTTAAAACAGCCAGTGCAGAATATGGTCAAACAAACCAGATGGGTGCTGCAGAGCACTATGTTAGCCTAACTCTGACATCAGAGGGTGCTAAAAAGTTTGCAGAGGCAACAGGAAGAGTTGCAGGTCTGCCTGACGGACAGAACTTCATCGCAATCATGATGGACGAAACTCCTATTTCAATTCCAAGAGTAAGCGAAAAAATCGATAGTGAACAGTGTATTATTTCAGGTGACTTTGATGCAGAAAGTGCAAAGGTTCTTGCAGCAAACATCAGATCAGGTCAGCTTCCATTCTCACTTTCACAGGTTGAGCTCAGAGCAATCAGTGCAACACTTGGTGACACCGCACTTAAAACTTCTTTATATGCAGGTCTCATCGGTATTATCCTTGTTATGCTCTTCATGCTCCTCTTCTATCGTCTCCCTGGTTTCTTGGCAAGCATCGCTCTTGCTGCATATATGGGAATTGTTGGTATTATTCTTGCAACAATGCATATCAATCTCACCCTTCCGGGTATTGCAGGTATAATCCTTTCAATAGGTATGGCGGTTGATGCAAACGTTATTATATTTGAAAGAATCAAAGAAGAATTAAAGCTTGGAAAAACAGTTCGTTCTTCTGTTGATGCCGGCTTCAATCGTGCCCTTTCAGCAGTTATCGACTCTAACATAACCACAATTTTTTCAGCAATAATCCTGATTTTCCTGGGAACCGGAACAATCAAAGGTTTTGGTATTACCCTTCTTATCGGTGTTGTTGTCAGCATGATTTCTGCAATCTTCATCACCAAATTCTTGCTCAAGCAGATGGTTGGTATGAATGTTAAAGGCTTGTGGCTATATGGTATAAACAAATCCAAAAAAGAGGAGGGTGCAAACAATGCTTAATATTATTGGAAAAAGAAAAATATTTTTTGCAATTTCTCTCATTTTGATGATTATCAGTGCTGTTTCTCTCATTTTTCAAGGTTTCAATCTCGACACAGACTTCGCAGGTGGCATGGCTGTTACCTATGAAATCAACGGTGATTTTGAAGTGAAAGATATGGAAAATATCGTTTCTGAGGCTCTTGGAGCAAACCAAAAGGCATCTTCAATCCAGAAATCTGAAAACAACGAAGTTGTAATCAAGTTTGGTTTTGACAATGCACTTAAAACAGACGATGAAAGAACTGCTTTCAGTAACGAAAAGATAAATGCAATCACAACTGCTTTAACCGAGAAATATGGCGAAGTATCTCTCAAAAACAAAGACGTTGTTTCTCCTTCAACAGGTAAAGAGCTTGCAAGAAGTGCAGTTTGGATGTCTATCTTTGCAGCACTTGCAATTCTCATTTATGTAACATTCAGATTTGAGTTTACCTCAGGTGTTGTTGCAGTTTTTGCACTTTTCCATGACGTTCTCATTCTTTGCGGTATTTATTCTGTTTGCAGAATTGCAATCGACACAAACTTCATCGCAGCAATTCTCACAGTTCTTGGTTATTCAATCAACGCAACAATCGTTGTGTTTGACAGAATCCGTGAAAATACCCGTCATGCGAAAAAGCAAACGTATGCTGAGATTGCAAACACAAGTATCAATCAAACACTCACTCGTTCGATAAACACAACCATAACAACTCTTTTAACAATTGGTATGGTTTATATTCTGGGTGTTCTTTCAATTCGTGTGTTTGCTCTTCCGATTATCATCGGTATTCTCATCGGAACATTCTCATCTGTTTGTATTGTGGGTCCTCTTTGGGCAACATGGAAGGATTCAGCTGTTAAAGCTAAGAAAAAGTAATATACTTCATGTCTTTAAAAGCTCGTGTAATTTGTTTACACGAGCTTTTATTTATTTTTTACTTTTTTTTTATTTTAGCTTGCTTTTTCTTTCGTTTCATGCTATAATTCAAATAGTTCATATATTTATAGGAGGTCTCATTATGGAGAACTATATTTCAGCTAACTCAACCCTTGGCAAAACAGATAACGAGAGCATTAGTCTCGCAATCGCAAAAGCAAAAGAAACAGGCACAAACAAGGTTGTTATTCCAAAGCATAACGACCGCACAGATAGAAATCTATGGATTATAGAAGATACCATCTATCTCCCAAATAATATTGAAATTTTTATTGATGATGCACATCTCATCATGGCAGATAATGTTTTTGCCAACATGTTCAGAAATGAAAACGCTGGAACAGCGCTCGGTCAAAAAAAAGAGGGTGAGCAACATGACATCACCATCCGTGGTCGCGGTGCTGCAACCCTTGATGGCGGAAACAGCAACGGGCTCACCGAGAGAACATCTGGGAAGGATGGCCGCCCGTCTATTTATAACAATTCATTAGCAATTTTCTGTAATGTTAGTAACCTAACGATTAAAAACCTGAACGTAATCCGTCAACGTTGGTGGGCATTCACAAATATTTTTGTTGACCATGCAAATTATAGCAACATCCGTTTTCGCTCAGACTTCACTCGCATTGATGAGGACGGTGTTTGCTATCCAAATGAGATTCCTCAGCATTATGAAGAAGTTCTCACAAAGAACTCCGATGGTATTGACCTTCGAATTGGTTGTCATGACTTCGTGATTGAAAACATCACAGGCTTCATTGAGGACGATGCCGTTGCTTTGACTGCTTTAGGCATCAGTGAAAAAATAGTTGGCTACTTTGTTGAAGATAAATCAACCGATATCCATGATGTTAAAATTCGTCACGTCTCTGTTGAAGCATATTGTGCCGCTGTTCGTCTTTTGAATGACGAAGGCAACAAGCTATATAACATCGATATTAACGGCGTTCACTATCTCCGTGGTGAATATGGCACAACTCCTGGTGTCGGTCTTGCAATCAGGATTGGCGACAACAGCTATGCAAAAGAACACTCTAAGCTTGGTGACACACATCACGTATCAATCCGTAACGTCATCACAGAGGGACGTTGTGGCGTTGTTCTCTGCAAAGGGCTTAAAGACTCCGTTATTGAAAACATTATTGTTCGTCATAAGGGCGGAACAACAATGCACCCAACGGTTAAGGACTTTGACCTTCCTTATAGAGGCAAGAGCGGTGTTTGTGTTTATGACGGCGCAACTGCAGAGCTTGACAACTGCACTATTAGAAACATTGTTGTTGAAAATAGCAGAATAACAGGCTTTGATACAACAGGTCTTTCAGGAAATTGGATTTTTGAGGAATAATTAACGGCAATAAAAGATAATAAAAATTCCGTTCTCTTTCTGATATGCACCCCAAAAGTTAGACACTTTTGGAGGTGCATATTTTTATGGGTAAAACAGGAAGAAAAAACAGAAACTACTCGCCAGAATTCAAAATATCTGTTATAATGGATATGCGAGAACATCATTTGTGCTACAA
>JAZNGL010000044.1:0-5315 GCA_045576435.1 Clostridia bacterium | reverse complement strand
CACCCACGATAATTATATCCAATAGTGCTTGACTTTATAGGCAATACATGATACTATATAGGCAACGCGTCGCCTATATAGGAGTGAAAAAATGAAAAATAAAATCTATAAATTATATCGAATGTGTGCTAAGTTGAATTTATATTTTTCTTCGCACAAAACTAATTGCGCCAGAATCACAAAAGAACTAACCGAGATTAAAGTTTTAGTTGAGGAACTTTTGGAAGAAGCAACCTTTGCTTTTGAGCCTGAAGATAGTTAATGCACATCCTTAAACAATTATTTCTCATCTTTCTCACCAAAACATTTGACAAAACTCATATATACACTATATAATAAAATAAATAATTTATAGGGAGGATTTAATTTTGAAATATATTGTAGTTTTATGTGATGGTGCTGCGGATACTCCCGTGGCAGAGCTTGGAGGAAAAACACCTCTTGAGGTAGCAAAAAAACCTAATATCGACAATTTGGCATCAATGGGCGAAATGGGTATTGTTACAACAGTTCCCGCTAATCTTCCCCCGGGTAGCGATGTGGCAAATCTTGCCGTTTTTGGATATGACCCTCAAAAATATTACACCGGTCGTTCTCCGCTTGAAGCAATGTCTATGGGGGTGCATCTGGAACTTACAGATACAACATTCAGAACAAATGTAGTTACTTTATCAGACGAGGAAAACTATGAAGATAAAACCATGGTTGACTATAGTTCCGACGAAATCACAACCGAGGAATCATCCCAACTGATTGCAGCTGTTAACGATGCTCTCAAAACCAATGAATATGAATTCTTCAGCGGCATCAGCTATCGTCATCTTATGGTTTGGCACAACAAGAAGAACGAGTTTAGTTTAACTCCGCCTCACGACATATCGGACAAAAAAATCAAGGAATATCTGCCAAAAGATGAAACTCTTCTTGATTTAATGAAAAAAAGTCACGAAATATTAAAAAACCACCCCGTTAATCTGAAAAGAGTTGAAAGAGGTCTGAACCCCGCAAACTCAATCTGGATATGGGGGAATGGTACAAAGCCAAATCTAAATACATACTCAGAAAAATTTAAAATCAAAGGCACTGTCGTTTCTGCCGTTGACCTGATTAAAGGAATTGGTGTTTGTGCAGGTCTTGATGTTGTTGATGTTATAGGAGCAACAGGAAATGTGCATACTAACTTTGACGGCAAGGCAAAGGCGGCAATAGATGCACTTCGAAATGGTGCAGATTTTGTTTATGTTCATCTTGAAGCACCCGACGAAGCCGGTCACAGACATGAAATAGAAAACAAAGTGAAAGCAATTGAGCTTATTGACGAAAAAATCGTTGCGCCTATTCTTAAGGCTCTCAACGAAGATAACGAAGATTTTGCAATGCTCATTATGCCCGACCATCCGACTCCGCTTGCAATCAAAACGCATACTTCCGACCCCGTGCCGTATATAATATATAAAAGCGGTAATGAAAACAAGGCTTCAAAACGTTCGTATACTGAAGCCGAAGCTAAAAAGAGCGGTTTTGTTGTGAAAGATGGTTACACTCTCATCAACAAACTGTTTGAAAAATAGTCAAGTTTTATGCACCGCTTAAAGGAGAGTTTGCGGTGTCTGTTGAAAAAATTCTAAAATATATAATTATATTAGCAGGAATAGCCATAGCACTATTCCTGTTTCCTTTTCTGCTTAATTTACTTGCACCTTTTGTTTTGGCTTTCATAATTGCAGCACTTTGTCAACGGTTAGTCCGGTTTTTAGACAAAAAAGCAAATATTAGCCGAGGCATCAGTTCTGCAATCATTGTTACAAGTATTGTCGCAATATTCACGGGTCTTATCTTTTTTCTAGCCTTTCAAGTTTTCAGTCAAGCTAAAAATTTAATTTCTGATTTCCCAAATTTAATAGATTCAATAAATCAGCAATTTACTAAGATATCAGAAAAATTCACTCTTTATAAATTAAGCTTGCCCGATGAGGTTGTTGCTGTTTTTGATGCAATATATTCTCAGTTAATTATCTATTCGCAAAATCTTTCTGCTTCAATTACAAACCGCGCCTTTAACATTGCAAAAAATTTTGCATCAGCTCTCCCCGGAATTATTCTTTTTTTAACCATGTTTCTTTTGGCTACATTTTTCTTCACAAAAGATTATCTTCTTATAATCAATTTTTTTCGGGAAATTTTTTCACAAAAACTTTTGAAAAAGCTTTCTGAAATAAAGCTCATCCTCGTTCAGGCTTTTTCTTCATATGTAAAGGCTCAATTAATTCTGATGTTTTTAACCGCTTTTTTGGTTACTGTTTGTTTCTGGATTGTTGGAATCGGATATCCTCTCGTTTGGGGTTTCGTCTGCGGGCTTGTGGACCTCTTGCCTTTTTTAGGCACCGCAATAGTTCTTATTCCTTTAGCTCTTATAGCACTTTTATATAACGATATCTATACCTTTGTTGCCCTTTGCATCATCCAGATCATAGTTTTTATTTTCAGGCAAATAACCGAGCCTCGAATAGTCAGTAAACAAATTGGCATGCATCCTATTTTAACCTTAATCAGCGTTTATATCGGCTTGAAATATTTCGGTTTTTGGGGAATTGTCGTTGCCCCGATTTTAACGTTGTTGGGAATAAACTTATATGTTTCATATAAAGAAAACACTCTCCATTAGGAGAGTGTTTTCACTCATTTAACTAAATTTTATTTAACTTTTATGCTGATTGCATTTGTCATCGGAGGGATACTTCTTGTCATTCTTTCTTCATGCTCAACTTCAACCAAAGTATCTTTAACGAGCTTATCTGCAGTTATTTTGTTGCCGTCTTTGTCAAGAATTTCTGTTGTTTCTGTTATATTTAACGCAATTTCCATTTTGTCAGCATTCACAACAATAATTCTTCCATTTTCATCAATAGCTTCAACAACTGTCATTTCAGCACCTTTAGCTTCTTCACCCTTTACAAATTCAATGCTTATTGCATTTGTCATTGGCGGTATGCTCATTGTCATTGCTTCAGAATATTCAACACGAACAAACATGCCTTCTACAATTTTATCAGCCTCAACTTTTGCGCCATTCTCATCAACTATCACAGTTTCTTCGGTTATATTAAGAACAACCTCACTGTTCTTTTCAGCATCAAAAACCATAATCTGATTTTCGTCTAAGTCTTCTCCTACAACAACTTCAACTATAACGCTATTATCAACGTCATATTTAATGTTGATTTTGCCATCCTCTGAAATTTCATATTCTGCCTGTAAAATTTCATCAATAAAATTAACCGGAACATATGTTGTATCATTTTTCAATATTGGTGCATTTCCTAACAACATTGGTGCAGTTTTTGCAAAAGTATATCCATCACCATTAGGCGAAAATGTTATATAAACCGGAAGTTTTACCAAAGTTATGATTTCGTTCTCTCCATCCCATAAAACTTCCATGTTTAACGCTTCACAAATTTTACGAACCGGCACATAAATCACACCACTATCTGTTTTAAATACTTCTGCATTCTCAACAGGAACATCGTTTATTGCAAGCTTGCTATTTTCAGCAAAAGCCGTCATGCCAATAATCATTATTGCACACGCCATAACCCCCGCAATTATTCTTTTTGTGTTTTTAAATAAATTTTTCATTTTTTCTTCCTTTCACTTGTTTTTTGTTTTGTTATTTATCACTTACATACATAATACCATCTAACACGTCAAAAGGTTGCAAAGTTTTTAAAATTTTTTAAATTATTTTTTTCTACATTAAATATAGTCTTTTTTCAAATTAGGGTTGAATTTTTTCTTTATTTGTGTTAAAATGATGAAAGTGGTTTGGATTTTATGTCTTGCCAGAAGGAAAGGTATTGTTTATGCGCAGATTTTTTACAGAACCCGAAAACATTATTGGCAACACCGCATATGTTTTTGAGGATTCCAAACACATTGAGAAAGTTCTCAGAATGAAGTGTGGCGATGATGTTTTAATCTTTGATGGAACAGGCTGTGAATATGTTGGTCGGCTTGTTTCTATAGAAAAAAACAAATGTTGTGTGGAAATCTTAAACAAAATGCAAGCTCTTTCGGAACCTGAAATAAAAATTTCTTTATTTCAGGGAATTCCCAAATCCGGAAAAATGGAGTCTATTATACAAAAAGCTGTGGAGCTTGGTGTATATGAAATTTTCCCGGTTGAAATGGAAAGATGTGTTGTTAAAATCGGTCAGAATTCCGTTTCAGAAAAAGTCAAACGATGGAACAAGGTTTCGGTGGAAGCTGTCAAGCAATGCGGCAGAGGAATTATTCCAAAAGTTCACGAACCAATCACATTCGAGGTAGCGGTTAAGCTTATGCAGGCTCTTGAACTTCCTTTGATGCCATATGAATTGCTCGGACATGCAGGCGAAAAAAGCTTGAACGCTGCGCTGTCGGCACATGCGAATGCAAATTCTTTCGGGCTTTTAATCGGTCCTGAGGGTGGCTTTTCAGATGACGAAGCAAATCACGCACAAACCAACGGCATTATCCCGATAGGTCTTGGAAAAAGAATTTTACGCACAGAAACTGTTTCGAGTGCTTTAATTCCAATTATTATGTTTTGGAAAAATGAACTTTAACTAATTTGAAACTATCATTACTTTTAAAATAGAAAGGATATGAATCTTAATGGTTGCAACTAATCAAAAAATTAAAAAAGAAAAAAAACGTGCTAAAAGGGCATCTATAGATAAACTCACAAACTGGTATATGATTAATCTGGCGTGGGGAATTCTCGCAATTGTTATTTTGCGTTTCATTGAATCAGGCTATAGTTCTCCCGAAACAATTCTTGTTATGCCCGTTTTATTAAAATCATTTTTATTAGTTTTCGCTTTGATTTCAGTTGCCTTGTTCTTATGCGGCAAGCTCTGGTTGTCTAAATATAAATCTCGGTTATATAATTACAGTATTTTTTCCGCTGTTTTAGCAATTGTTTCAGCTTGGATTGCATTTTATCCACAAATCCGCAACGTCCTGGTCTCTTTATTCCCGGGATTATATTCATTGGATTCACGTTGGTGGGTTTCCTGGGGACTTATTGTTCTTTTAATCGTTTATTTGATTGTTTCACTAATTGGGGTGAGCATTAAGGCAGCATGTATTGAGCGAGGCACATATAAATCTAAATAAAATCAAACAAAGCCGATTTGATATGCACCCCAAAAGTTAGACACTTTTGGAGGTGCATATTTTTATGGGTAAAACAGGAAGAAAAAACAGAAACTACTCGCCAGAATTCAAAATATCTGTTATAATGGATATGCGAGAACATCATTTGTGCTACA
>JAZNGL010000043.1:0-10874 GCA_045576435.1 Clostridia bacterium | reverse complement strand
GACCGCTTGGCCTCCGACTTAATGCCGTTATGGAGCCAACATACGCTCGTGAAGTTCCTGACACACTTCTTCTTCCCATTGCCCAATACAACGACTTGGCAACAAGGCGCATTGGCGAAGCTGGTGAAAAAACATTGCTCAAGTACATTCTTGAAAATTCACCGTACATCAAGAAAATTGACTGGCTGAATGAACTCAAGAATTTTGGTGCTGGTGGAACAAACCGTGCATTAATTGGACGTTTTGACGAAGAGCATATTACGCTTGAAATTCCTCAGCCGTTTGAGCAGTTTGAGCCACAGCAGGAGGGCATGGAATACACCATTCCTTGTCATTCAGAGTGTGCTGGTACAATTATTTATTATCCGCTTGCTTTTGCTTTTGCTGATGGCATTTAATTTGTTGATGTAGTCAAATTGCTTCCGGCTATGTTACAAGCCGGAAGCAATTTTTATAAAAAAATTAAACATAAGAAGGATGGAAAGATTATGTTAATTAAGTATAGCCCAAAGATTGAACATTTGAAGTGTGTAGTGCTGACACCGTCAGAAGGTCTTACCCTTGAAAGAAACATGGTTCATTTGCTCCCGGGAACAAATGAAATTACTGATGATGAATGGAAGGCGATGAGAGGTAACATCGTTCCCGAGCTTGATTCTGGTGAAATTGTAATTCTTGCTCAGAAAGTTAGCGATGGTCGTGGAAACGTTGGTGGACGTAGAGCAAAGAACCTCGCTGACATGCCTGTGAATATTGCCGTTAAGTATGTTTCGGAATGCAACAATCCGGAAACGCTTAAAAAGTGGTACAAGGAAATCACAAAGGAAGAAGTTCGCCTTGCAATAACAAAACGCATGAAGGCTCTTGAGGTTGAAACGCCCGAAGACGAAATTCCGGATGCCCCAAACGCTTCCCCAATGTCCCTTGATGAATTTGACAATGACAGTGAAAACGACGAAGATTTGTTTGGCGATGATTTTGAATCTGGTGCTGATGAAAAGGATTTTTCAAAAATGAGCGTTAAGGAGCTTAGGGGGGAATGTGAAAAAATTGGCATTAAGACGGACGGTTTGAAAAAGGAAGAGCTTGTTGAAGCCCTTGAAAATTCAAACAAGGAGTAAATGTATGATGACTGTCGAGCAAACAATCCAAACTATCTGCCCTGAACTTGCGGATAGTCCATCCCTATCTCAATTTATTCAGATGGCGGTGGAAAGTTTGTCCGACAGTTTTTTCGGCAAACTTTACAATCAGGCGGTTGCTTACAAGGCTTGCCACTTGTTCACCATCACAATAGGTGACAAAACAGGTATTCATTCAATTGGTAGTGGTGGAAGCGTCACATCTTATCAGGAAGGTGGAATTAACATTGGTTTTTCTGCCAGTCAAAGTGACAGTGAGCTTGCTACTACACAATATGGCAGGATGCTTTTAAATCTTATGAAAAAAATACCTAGAATGAACGTGAATAAAAATTGCGTTCCTTCGTTCCCTGTCATACTTTAATTGAAGGAGGTTTTGAAATGTTGTTTTTTCCAAACGCCACAATTTATGTTTCAGACCTCAAAACAGTTAAAAATGATGAAGGAACAAAAATAAAAACTTTTGATTTTGAAAATGCGCTTGAAAGTTTCAGGTGTGACGTTCAGCCCAATACACTAACTTCTTCACAGGTTGAATTATATGGGTTAGACGCTAAGACAGCAAATACAAAGAAATGTTTTACCAACATGGAAAGTGGAAGTTCCATGGTTTTGGGGAACAGAGCTAAAGTTGAATATGACGATGGTAGTGTTGAATATTACAGCATTCAGCCTGTTAATAAATGGAGATTTCACAAGGAATTTCTTTTGATACCAGTGGAGAATGAAAGTGCCTAAGAACGTTACTCCTGAACAGTTTGCAAAAATTCTCGAAGACAAAAAAAAGGCATTAATACCAGCGTTGGAAAAAACAACTGGTCTTTGTTGTAAAAAAATTGCAAGCGACATTCAGGAAAGCATGGCAAAAACTTCACGCAATATGGAACGCTCATATTATACAAACAACAAAAATATTGCACATCACCCATCACTTCCGGGAAATCCCCCAGCTCCCGACACTGGTAATTTAAGAAATAGTATTAGATGGGAAGTTAGCAGTGAGAAAGAAATTGTTACCGGTAAGGTTGGAAGCACACAAAAAGAACCACCATACGGAGCCTATCTTGAATTTGGAACTAGCGTTATTGCCCCTAGACCGTGGTTGAGACCAGCAATGAGGAACAATGAAAATTTTATAAAAAAGAATGTTTCTTCTACTGTGAAAAAAATTCTTGAAGGAGTTGAATGATGATAAACGCTAAAAAAATATATTCACAACTCCTAAGCAATGCACGGATTTTGGAAATAGTTCCCGAGGAAAATATTTTCAATTCATACCCTAGTTTAATTTCTCAATTTCCGTGTATAATATTTTTGGATGAAAACCAAAATGATATTGAGTATGCGGACAACAAATCACTTGGGACAAATTGTTCTGTTTCAATGCACGTATTCTCAAAGAAAATTAATGGTTATCCGACGACTTCAGAAATAGCTGAAGCTATAGCTGAAGTTATGAATAATGACTTTTGGGATTGTTCTTCAAACGGTGAGGTTTCAGACCCCCAGCAGGATATTGAGCATAGGGTTTTGAATTTTAACAAATCAATTTTATATTGATATAAATATTTTTGGAGGAAAAGATTATGTCAAATGAAGCCCCTAAAATTGGTCTTGACAACGTTGTTATCGCAGAAGTTCTTTCCGATGATAGCAATGGAATTGTCTATGGTGAAGTCATACCCCTTAAAGGTGCTGTTAATGCAACCGTTAATCCGAATTCGGACGTTGCAACAGACTTCGCTGACAACGGTGCATTCTTTGCTTCGAACAACCGTGGCAACTCAGAACTTTCACTTGAAATGATTGACGTTGACCCAGCTGTTCTTGCAAAGATGCTTGGAATGAAGCGTGCAAACGGAATTACACGTGAAACAGGTATGGATCAGTCACCATATTTCGCATTCGGTTTCCGTGTATGGATTGCAGGCACTGACGCTGAAGGCAAAAACCGCTATCAGCTTGTCTGGTACGCAAAGGGTAAGTTCAGCGTTCCGGAAACAGGCGGTGAAACAAAGCGTGATTCACTTGACTTCCGTCATTTGAACATGAGTGGACAGTTTGTCGCAACCCAGTTCGTCCCGGACGAAGAAGACACCGGAACTATCTGTATGCACTGTAGAACGGATGATGCTGATGTAAGCGAAACAACCGTTACAAACTGGTTCAACCAGCCAATAGTTTCACTTGCGGTTGATACTGGAGCGGTAACTTTAACGGCTGAATTGCGTGACACACCATATAATGACATCGTTATCACAGGTTCTAAAGCTGGTGGAAGTTCATTCAACTTTGCTTCAAGTAGTGTCAAGCTCAATGAAACTGTTATCGTTGCTGATGAAGACGGAGCTCCAATCAAAGGTTCTCTTGTTATTGGTTCCGCTGGTGTTTCACCGACAATAACATTCACACCTGAAGACGGTGAAAATGCAATTGAAACCGTTACGGTAACAGCAGGAGTAAAGGACACGTTTGGAGTCAGTGTAACACCTCTTTCATTGAAAGTGAGCGTGTAAAAATTCTTTTTCAATTAACACCACTCATTTTCATGGGTGGTGTTTTATAAACATTATACAAGAAGGATGGTAATTGTATGAGCGAAGAAACAAATGAAAAGGTAAATGAAGAATTAGAAAAGGTAATTCCCAACAAGTTCGAAATTGAGCTCAAGGGAATTAAAAGAGAAATTAAGTTCGGAAACCTTGCGCTTGCAAAAATTGAACGCAAGTACGGAAGCGTGACAAATTTCAAGTCACTTCAGAAGGACATGGAAAGCAAGCCAATGGATACCCTTCCATGGTTACTTTCAATCTGTATCAAGGACAAGAAGGACATTGGTGAAAGTGTTGACGATATGCTTAATGCGCTTGACGACAGCAATATTCTTATTACTGACGTTTCAGAAATTCTTTCAAGCGCAATGAACAGCGCAATGAGCAACCTAAACGAAAGCAAAAAAAAAGTAAGCAAGGGGACGGAGGAGAAGGAAACGACTTAATTCCTTGGACTTACTTGCTGACTGAAGCTATAACAACACTTGGCAAAAGTGAAGAATGGTTTTGGGATTCCGAACTTCGTATCGTTTGGAATCTCATTATGGAAAGAAGAAGGCTTGACGAAATACGCATGAAAAATCAAGCCATTTACATTGCGTCTTATGTTTGGGGTCACGAGCCTGATGAAGAGGAAGAAGAAGAAAAGGAAGTTGCTGGACGTGATAAGCCAATAGACGAAGGTATGTTGAGAGGTTTGTTTTAATGGCAGATGAATATTCCATTAACGCTGAAATAAAATTAAATTCCAATAATTTTTCAAAGGGAATAAATGACTGTAATAAATCTCTAGGCAACTTCGAAAAAACTTTGGGTGGGGCAGGAAAAAAAGTATCTTCTGGATTGAAGTCGTGGGGAATAAACCTAAGTCAATTCGGAAGTCAAGCAAGTTCCATCCTTGGTAATTTTGGATTAGACATAAGCAAGTTAGCATCTAAACTCGGACCAAAAGGTCAGCTTGTTGTTGCGTTGACTGGTCTTGGCGTTGCGATAGGAAAACTTGGACGGCAAATGAATGAAGCCGTTGGCGAAATTGCAAAGGGAACAGGCGCAACAGGTGAAGCCCTTAAAGGACTTGAGCAAAGTTTCAAGAACGTTCTAACAGGCGGTGTCCGCTCCAGTATGCAAGAAGTTGGAACGATGGTTGCTGAAATAAATACAAGGTTCGGCTCCACCGGCAAGGAACTTGAAACACTTACTGATAAATTCGATATGTTTGCGACCGCCACAGGGGTCAACGGAAAGGAAGCTATAGATGACGTTGCGGACGTTATGAAAAAATGGGGCATTTCAAATGAGGACACTGGGAAATTATTAGACCAGCTTACAAAGGCAGGTCAGGATTCTGGAATATCAGTTAAGACATTAACAGCAACACTAAAGCAAGGAAAAACAATTTTTTCCCAATTCGGAATGAGCACTACAAAGTCAATTGCGTTTCTTGAAAGCATGGCGAAAGCTGGTGTTAATACCGAAACCGCAATGATGGGAATGCGTGTTGCGCTTGCAAAGTTTACAAAAGAAGGAAAGAACGCTCAAACAGCATTTGCTGAAATAGGAAACGCAATTAAGAACGCAACTTCAGATTCCGAAGCCCTTTCAATTGCCTTGGAAACTTTTGGTGACAGAGCCGGACCGGAAATGATAAACGTTTTCCGAAACGGTGCAATGAGTGTTGAACAGTTTGAAGAAGCGTTGAAAAATGCTGGTGGTGTGCTTGAAGAAACTGAAGCCAATACAAGAACAAGCAAGGAAGCGTTGAAGGAATTTGGTGACTCCGTTAAATCAATGATTGGCGGTGTCGGGCAGGGTCTTGAAAAATTATTCCGTGATTTAATTGACACCATAACCGACATTGTAAGGGGATTAACACCTGTTGTTCAGCCAGTTGCTGAAGTCATAGGTGAAATTCTTTCCACAATCGGTAGCATGATTAGAACTTTTGTTCAAGCCCTTGCTGAATTTAGAAAAAGGTTTGTTGGTGTCTGGGACGCTGTTTGCAAAGTTATGCAAACAGCATATCAAATAATTCATAGAATTTTGGTGAATGTTCAAAAAACATTTTCTAACTTGTTCGGATTTATTTTTACATTGCTTGACAAGGAATGGGCGCTTGCTTGGGAATATGCAAAGAACACATTCCTAAGGTTTGCAGATTCAATACTTTACGCCATGACACAATTAATTAAGCTCATGTCGCCCATGCTGAATAAAATATTGGAAGGCTTTAACAAGTTTGTTGATATTTGGAACTGGATTCAGGAAAAGCTGGGAAACACAAAGGCAAAAAAATTCACCCTGATTGATGATTCTTTTGATTTGGGAACAAGTTCGGGACTAACAAAGGCTCTTGAAGACAGCAATAAAAAAATAAACCAGCTGAGCGGAAAAGCAAAAAAGCAAATGATTGGAACTTTAGGCGAAGTGAAAAATGTTTCAACTGAAGTTGCAAACGGAATTGAAAACACCGCGAAAAGCGCAACGGATTCAATTTCAAAATGGAATGACAAGCTAAGGCAACAGCAAATTGAACAGCTTGAAAGGGATAGAAATAATGCCGTAGCACGTGCCAAAAACGAAAAGAAAAGCGAGGAAGAAATATTTGCCATTAAGGAACAGTACAATGAAAAAATAAGAGCGTTGAAGGAAGAAGCAATTCGTGATGAAATGAATGCTGAATTGAAGAATGCAAAAAATTCTGAGGAATCAGCAAAAATACAAACATACTATCTCAATGAAATTGCAAAACTATATGAGGATGTCGCTGAAAAAACAGAAGCGTCAGCAAAGAGCCGTTCACAATGGGATTCAAAGTTGCTTGCCCAAAACATAGCTCTACTTGAAGCTGAAGAAAATGAAAGTGTAAAAAGAGCTGAAAACGAAGGAAAAAGCGAAGCCCAGATTTTTGCAATGAGAAAACAATACGGCGAAAAAATAATTGCGCTTAAAAAAGAACAAATTGAAGCGCAAAGGCAAGCTGACCTTGAAGGTGTGAATGACCCCGAAGAGATTGCAAAAGTAAACTTGTACCATCAGAATGAAATAACAAAAGTTACTAAGGAAGAAAACGAGAAAAGAAAAATATCCAACGAAAAGACCATGAAAGACATGGTTAAGGACATTGGAAAATTCGCAAAGAATGCAATGCAGGTATTCAAAAGCATTGGTGACACGTTCAAAAAAATATGGAGCGGGATAAAGTCGCTTGCCGTAAACGTTGCAAAAGGTCTGGTTAGTTCATTTAAGAACATAAAGAATTTTATGGACACTTTGTTTAACCTAGACCCAACTGAAACGCTGACTAAAATGCTTGAATATGAAGACAAAGTTTTAACATTCTTTGTTTCAGGTGTCCAAAAGATTCCCAATTTTGTTGAACAGGCATTGAGCTCAATTTCAGTGTTGATGGACAAGCTGTTTGAAAACATTGACGTGGAACAAATAGGAAACGTTATACAAAGTGCCATTGAATCATTTGTAAAGTACGCCCCGAAAATTGCGGTTCAAATAGCGCAAATATTTTCACAGATAATTCAAACGGCAGTTAAAACAATCGTTGACAATATGGACGCTATCGTTGACGCATTCGGAAAAATATTTATGGCAATTCTTGACAACTTGCCAACTATATTAAGAATGTTTGTCACTGCAATACTTTCATTCATCAAAAACATTGGTGAATATATAAACGCAAACGCTGACCAGATTGTTCAAGATTTGGTTGGTTTGGTTACTGGCATAGTTCAAGCATTAATTGATTTCATAACGACAGGCGGATGGAAAACTTTGCTTGATGCTATCGTCAACATCATTAAGGCAGTAAACAAGGCAATCACAGACAACATCCCAGCCATAGTTGACGCAATTATAGCCATGCTTCCAGATTTGGTTGACGCAATAATTGAGATAATTGTTGACATAAACAAGTCCTCCAAAAAAATAATGAAGCCAATTATGAAATTAATTGTTGCGATTATAAAGGCAATTATCACAATTATCACAAATGAAGAAGTTATTCAGTCAGCCCTCGAAGCGTTCATTGCATTGATTGAAGCCGTATTGACTGAACTTCTTCCGGAACTTCCAAAAATTGTTTGGCAGTTGGTAAAAGGTCTTGTGAACGCATTCCTTCACGTTAATTGGGGTTCGCTCGTTAAGCAAATATTCAAGGCATTTATCAACGGAATTAAAAAATTGTTTGGCATACATTCACCGTCAACGCTTTTCCAGTCATTCGGAAAGGACATGATTGCTGGTTTGTTTAACGGCTTGAAAAATATATGGGGAAAAGTTGGCAGTATTTTCAGCGGTTTTGTTTCAAAAATAAAGGACGTGTTTTCAAGCATAAAGGATGCCATTGGAAACGCAATGAGCGCAGCCTTTGACAAGGTTCGGGAATGGGTTGGAAAGATTGGTGACGTGCTTGGAAATATTGGCGGTGGAATTAAAAGTATTGTTGAAAGTATTGGCGGAAAGGTAAAAAGCATTGGAAGCAAAATTGGAAGCGGTGTGAAAAGTGCAGTTAAAAAACTAAAGTTCTGGGCAACAGGCACACCGTCCGCTCCAGCTGGACTTTCGGTTGTTGGTGAACGTGGACCGGAACTTGTCAATTTCCGTGGCGGCGAACAGGTTGTAAACGCTGAAAATACAAGAAAGATGCTTGCTGGTGGGAACAATACTTCCAATACATTCAGCATGGTGTTTAACAATACCCCAAAAACAACGGCATTTGAAATGATGAGGGAAGTTAAGAAATACAGTAGGCAGTTAGCCTTCAATGGAGTTCTATAATGCAGAAACTGATTTTTACAAACAGCAAAAATAAATCAATAGACTTGACCTTAGCCCCATTTGGAATAGTTGAGTGGGAAGGATTTTCAAATGTTGAAATGGAAGTTCAATCGCAAACTGTTCCATTCGTTGACGGAAGCATTTATATTGACAACCTGTTAAGTGACAGGCAAATGACTGTCATGGTTGCCATTGAAGATAACGGCAACTTGAAAAAAAGGTATGAGCTAAGACGTGAACTTATAAGAATACTTAATCCAAAGTTCGGTGAAGGTATACTTAGATACAAAAACAATCATCTTGAAAAGCAAATTCACTGTATTGCTGATTTACCCGTGTTTGAGAACCATAACAGCAATGACACCGGAACGGTGAAAGCAAGCATAACATTTACAGCTTGTCAGCCATATTGGGAAGACCTTGAAGACACTATCGCTTCACTTTCATTAACCGAACAGCCAGTAATAACAAACGATGGTGACGTAGCTTCACAGGTAAGAATTGACGTTGAAGGTCAAAGCACAAACGTCAGAATAAAAAACGTCACAACAGGTTCACAAATTGGTTTAGCTGGCTTTATAAGTCAACCTGTGAAAATATCAACTGAATTCGGAAAGAAGAGCGTAAAAGGCTCCGTTATGAACTGGAGAAATGTTTTTGGCGGTGAGCTTAAAGACATCGCGAACGCTGGTGAAGTTGCGGTTATTGTTGGTTCTGACGGTGCGATATTAAGAAGCGAAGATGGAATGAATTGGTTCAGCCAAATCAGCAACACCGTTGAAAATTTAAATTGCGTTGACTTTTCTTTTGTTTTCAATATGTTTGTTGCTGGTGGTGCTGATGGAACTGTTCTTTATTCGGAAGATGGAAAAGAATGGCATAATGGAACAAACACATCGAATGAAAATATTAACGCAATGGCTCATTCCAATACGAGAATTATTGCCGTTGGGGATAACGGAACTATTTTAACGAGCACTGACGGAATGAGTTTTGCTGCCATGGAAAGCCCCACTTCCAGAAATCTTTATGACGTTATTTATAATGATGTCACTTTTGTTGCAACAGGTGCAAACGGAACTATTTTGACAAGCACTGACGGACTGACTTGGACATCACAGACAAGCGGAACAACATATTCAATTCATTCAATAGCGTATAATGACAATACGAATGAATTTTTGGCAGTAGGAAATGAAGGTTTAATGATTAAAAGCACAAATCTTCAAGATTGGACCGCATTGACTCCTATAGCGTATCTTACATTAAACAGTGTAATTTACAATGACAGTCTTAATTCTTTTGTTATTGCTGGTGATTACGGAACTATTTTGACAGGGCTTGATGAATTCGGTAGAATTACATTCGATGACGATGAAAAAGAAATAATGTTTGTTGGATTTGTTAAGGAATACAGTTCAATGTTTATTGGTGGAGCTGGTGTTCTTTACAGTTCAAGCAATACTGAAGACTGGCTGAATATTCTTAACCTTATTGATTCTCAATTACATGATGTTGTTTACATCAATGATTTTGAACTTTACATAGCCACAAGTTCAAGCGGAAAAATAATTACTAGCGAGGATGGGGATGTCTGGCAAGTTATAGACATTGGAATCAATGTTAATTTATTTAGTTTAACATATAATCCAAACAGCAAAACTTTGATTGGAGTTGGAACCGGTGGAACAATAGTCAGAAGTTTTGATGGGCATAGTTGGGAAATTGTTGTCGATGGTGTTGCCCCTTATAAATACTTTCTTCTAACTGGTGATTATGAATATTTGCTAATTGATGATGACAGCAAACTCATAATTGCACAAAATGATGAAACAGGTTCTTTATATAATGTTTGTTATTGTGAAACTCAAAATATTTATGTTGCCGTCGGTTATAACGGAAAAATTATTACCAGTAGGGATGGAAGCAACTGGAGTGAAAGGGTAAGCGGAACAGCCGAATCTTTGAATGATGTAATTGAAAGGGATGGAATTATAGTTGCCGTTGGCAATAATGGAACCATTGTTTACAGTACGGATGGAATAAATTGGATTGTAGCTAGTTCACCGGCAAATGAAAATTTAAATGGTGTCTGTTCAAGCATGGTCTCAAAAATAAAATTCCTTGCCGTTGGCAATAATGGAACAGTCCTAACTTCAGCTAATGGCAAGAACTGGAGGCAGTTTAATTCCGGAATTAACGTAAACTTGAATTCCGTATGTTATTCCGAATATTTTTCTCAATTTGTTGCAGTTGGTAACAATGGAATTATTGCTACCAGTGTGAATGGAAAGACATGGGATGAAAGTGCGAGCGGAACGAATCAAAGTTATGAAAGCATTATTTTCTCCAGCGCACTTAATAAATTCATTGCGGTAGGAAGCAAGGG
>JAZNGL010000042.1:0-3854 GCA_045576435.1 Clostridia bacterium | reverse complement strand
GAGGAGACTTTTTTAATACCTGATAACCTTCAAAAAAGTGTTTATGAAGCTATGAAATATAGCATAACAATAGGTGGAAAAAGAATAAGACCAATCCTTTCGCTTGCAATATGCGATATGCTTGAGGGAAACAAAGAGGATGCCCTTAGATTTGGATTGGCGATTGAATGTATTCATACATATTCACTTATTCATGATGATTTACCCTGTATGGATAATGACGATTTGCGTAGGGGAAAGCCAACTTGCCACAAAGTGTTTGGAGAAACAAATGCTTTGCTTGCAGGTGATGGACTTTTGACCTTTGCATTTGAATATATATCAGATTTTGAAGCATATAAAACACTTTCAGCGGAGCAGGTACTAAAAATGATTGCTTTTCTGGCAAAAGCTGCAGGTTGTAACGGGATGATAGGCGGTCAGGTTGTTGATATTGAAAGTGAACAAAATGGAATTAAGAATGAAAATCATCTGACCTATATGCATGAAAGAAAAACTGGTGAACTTATCAAGGCGGCGGCTATGGCTGGTGCAATATGCGGAAATGCGAATTGCGAACAAACAAAAGCAATTGTTGATTTTGCAAAAGATATAGGGTTAGCTTTCCAAATAAAGGACGATATTTTAGATTGTGTTGGAGATGAAGAAACTTTAGGAAAACCAATCGGAAGCGATGAAAATAATGGTAAAACAACATATGTAACATTTGTTGGCTTAGAAGGTGCACAAAAAAAACTTAATGAGCTAACTAATGATGCCCTAGAAAGGCTATCTATTTTTGCTGAAAAGGCAAACTTCTTAGTGGATTTTGCAAATTATCTTTTGATGCGTGAAAAATAAGCAGTTTATATAATGAAAAAATTTTGTTTTGCATATAATTAAAACATGATTTAAGTTTTGATATATAAGGAGTGTTTTAATGATTGCAACACAGCTTATGCAAAATAAAATACTAATTGTCACAGTGATTGCCTGGACTGTTTCGTGCCTGATTAAAGGTGTAATATATTTTATCGTAAAAAGAAAGCTTGCTATGAAAAATATTTTTGGAACAGGTGGAATGCCATCAAGTCATTCGGCAACAACTGCAGCACTTGCAACTATAATAGGCTTTGAAAGAGGCTTTGATAATGATTTATTTGCGATAAGTTTTGCATTTGCTCTCATTGTTATGTATGATGCAATGGGAATAAGAAGAGCTGCCGGAGTTCATGCAAAGCATATAAATTATATAGAAGAAAAACTTTTAGAGAAAGAAAGTAATGAGCTCAAATTAAACGAATCTTTAGGGCATAGGCCGATTGAGGTTTTGGCAGGGGCGTTGATTGGCATAGTTATTGCAACATTAGCAAAATAAGTAATAGAAAACACAGGTATATGCCTGTTATATATTCATTTTTACATGAGAGAAGGAAGGATAAACATGATTAATGTAACATTTAAAGGAGGAGACGTAAAGTGTTTTGAATGCGGAACAAAACTTATTGATATGGCACTTTCAATAAGCGAAGGTCTTGCGCGTGCTGCTCTTTGCGGTGAGGTTGACGGAAAGGTTTTTGGACTTGACTATGCTCCAACTGCAGATTGCACTGTTAATTTTCTCACATTCAATGATGAGGAAGGTAAAAAAACTTATAGACACACAGCCTCACACGTTTTAGCTCAGGCTGTTAAACGTCTTTTTCCCAATACTAAGCTTGCAATCGGTCCTGCGATTGATGATGGATTTTATTATGATTTCGATTTTGAAACACCAATCGCCAATGCCGATTTAGGAAAGCTTGAGGATGAGATGAGAAAAATAATTAAAGAGGACAATCCTCTTGAACGTTTTGAACTTCCCAGAGCAGAGGCGATTAAGTTAATGCAAGATATGGGAGAGGATTATAAGGTTGAACTTATCAATGACCTCCCTGATGATGCAATTATTTCATTTTATAAACAAGGCGATTTCACCGACCTTTGTGCAGGCCCGCATCTTTTGTCAACAGGAAAGCTCAAGGCAATTAAGCTTCAATATACAGCAGGCGCATATTGGAGAGGGAACGAGAACAACAAAATGCTCACAAGAGTTTATGGAACGGCGTTTCCAAAGAAATCTGAGCTTGATGAACATCTTGCAATGCTTGAAGAAGCAAAAAAGAGAGACCATAACAAGCTTGGTCGCGAACTTGAGTTTTTCACAACGGTTGATAGCATTGGCCAGGGACTTCCAATAATGCTTCCTAAAGGTGCAAAGGTTATGCAAATACTTCAGAGATTTGTTGAGGACCACGAGGATAGTCATGGTTGGGTAAGAACTAAAACTCCATATATGGCAAAAAGTGATTTGTATAAAATATCAGGGCACTGGGATCATTATCAGGATGGTATGTTTGTTATGGGTGATGAAGAGAAGGACAAAGAGGTTTTTGCACTTCGCCCAATGACATGTCCTTTCCAATATCAGGCATATCTTAATAGAATGAGAAGCTATAGAGACCTTCCTATCAGATATGGCGAAACTTCAACTCTGTTCAGAAATGAAGCCTCAGGTGAAATGCACGGTCTTATTCGTGTTAGACAGTTCACAATCTCAGAAGGACATTTGATGTGTCGTCCTGACCAGCTTGAGTCAGAATTTAAGGATTGTCTTGAAATGGCAATTTATATGCTTAAGACACTTGGCCTTTATGAAGATGTATCATATAGATTTTCACAATGGGATCCCAATGATAAGGAAAAATATATCGGAACTGTTGAACAATGGGATGAGGCTCAGGATACAATGAAAAAAATTCTTGACCATCTTGAAATTGCATATAAAATCGGTGTTGGCGAGGCTGCTTTCTATGGACCAAAGCTTGATATTCAGATTAAGAATGTATTTGGCAAGGAAGACACCCTCATTACAATCCAAATCGACCAGATGCTTGCTGAGAAATTTGGCATGGAATATATCGATAAGGATGGCTCAAAAAAGAATCCTTATATAATTCACAGAACATCAATTGGCTGCTATGAGAGAACACTTGCTTTGCTTATTGAAAAATATGCAGGAGCATTCCCTGCTTGGCTTGCACCAACACAGGTTAAAATTCTGCCGATTTCAGATAATTTTATGGAATATGCAGACAATGTTTATGACAAACTAAAGAAGAAGGGATTCAGAGTAGAGATAGATGAAAGAAGTGAGAAAATCGGATATAAAATTCGTGAGGCTCAACTCGAAAAGATTCCTTATATGTTGATTGTCGGCGAAAAAGAAATGACAGATGGTGCAGTTTCTGTGCGTTCTAGAAAAGAAGGCGACAAAGGTTCAATGGCAATTGATGAATTTATCTCAATGCTTGCCGAAGAAGTTGACAACAAAGTTATTTAATAAGATTATTTTTTAAGGAGCGGTTTATGAGCTTTTATGATACGGTTTATGACTGTGTTTTGAAAATTCC
Organism: Clostridia bacterium; assembly: GCA_045576435.1. Taxonomy (GTDB): domain Bacteria; phylum Bacillota; class Clostridia; order Monoglobales; family Monoglobaceae; genus CAKSIW01. The sequence goes on along the minus strand of JAZNGL010000042.1, from coordinate 423 downwards.
CGAAGGGAAGGTTGCAACATATGGTCAGATTGCGTTCTTGTGTGGTTCACCAAGGGCATCTCGGGCAGTAGGATATGCATTGCATTTTAATCCAAAGCCGGGAGTAATACCGTGTCATAGGGTCGTAAACCGCTTTGGTAATTTAGCAGAGAAATTTGCTTTTGGCGGTGTTGATGCTCAGAGATTTTTGCTTGAATGTGAAGGCGTTGAGGTCGATGAAAACAATACGATTGATTTGAGTAAATATCAATGGAATTCAAACGAATAAAATCGAAAAAACACTTGACAAAGGAAAAATAGTGTGATAGAATAAAAAAGTTGTCGTTTGGGGGCAGAAAAAGAGTGGCAGAAGTCGAGAGGAGTAAAAAACTTTTTGAAAAAAAATGAAAAAAGTTTAGAAAAAAAGCTTGACAAAAGGAAGAC
>JAZNGL010000041.1:0-4531 GCA_045576435.1 Clostridia bacterium | reverse complement strand
CCCCAATAAAATCCCCACGTAAAACAAAATATTCCAAACATCACAAACAAAAGAACATCATTCATTTTTTGCGCAAAAACCCCAGAAAATTCTGATTGCTTCTTATGTTTATTTTTGCTCCGTCCCGTTTGAATCCATCCTGTTCAAACACAATAAACGAGCTTCCCAAAGTTCCCAAGCAAATAGCGACATGACCATACATATTTGAAATTGAAGAATCCCAAATCAAAACGTCGCCAGTGATTGGATTTTTCTTAGGCAAGCGGACAAAATATTTTTTTTCGTTTGGCATTTTTTCATAATCAAGAAACAGGTCTTTTGCTCCGCCTGTTGTTTTGCAAAGACCAGTATGAACAGGAATATTCAACACCTCTTTTGTATACTGCCTAAACAAGTCAACGCATTGCGGACCATACACACCATCAAAGTCAACTTTTTTTCCGTTGTACTTTTTAACAAATTCTTCAAGCGTCATTTTCATTTCCTCCCTTCAAAAACTTGTCCAGTGAAATGTTAATGTCAATTGGAGCGCAAATTGCAAGAATTGCAAACGCTATTTTAATTAGTTCATCAACCTCACAATTAAAAATGTTAAGGCACTTCAAAACAAATCCCACTAAAAGAATTATACCGGCAATAATCTTTCCAAATAAAGAAACCTTCTTAGCCTTTAATTCCTTTTTGTTTTCTTTTGCTTGTTCCATTTTTATTTCTCCTTGCCTTTTGATATTTCACTTTTAATGTCAGCTAAACTTGATTTTATCCACCCCAAATCGGAACTCAAAGTTGAAATTAACCTTGTGTTTTCAAGTTGCATCTGGTTTACCTTTTGTCCAAGGCTGTTGATGTCATTCGCATTTGTGTCAACGTCTTTTCTAACTTCCCTTATGACAGCATCCGATTCACCTCTTTCCCTTCCCAGCTTTATAAATATTCCAATGAATCCAAGCAACGTTAAAAAACTTGCTATTACAGAAACAAAAGATAGCCATTTATCCATATTTTATTTCCCCTCTCCTACTGGTGGGAGTTCATTTGAATTTCCTAGCTTACTATTAATTTCTTTCAACGTGTTGCCAAACTCAAGCTCCTCAACAATTTCAGGTGTCATAATGCCCATGTCAATATACATTTGATACGTATCTGCTTTTGTTTTTTCTGTCAATGCCTTTTTTTCAGCAAGTTCAGCCTGTTCCTTTTCCGTCATTTGTTCAAGCGGATTAAATTCAATCATAGGTTTTTCAATGTTTTTCCATTCCGAATAAATGCCGGTAAGTCTGTCGAGAATTGGAAGCAATTTTCTTTTTTGTTCCGATTCAACTTTGTCATAATAACGGTATGTATCACCATCACCTGTTGAATTTAATCCGGCTGGAGAAACGCCAAACAACCTTGTCATTGGGTAGCTACTTGCTGAACAAATGAGCATGAAAAATTGATACATCACTTCCGGAATGCCGGCAAACGTTGCATTTTCCCTTATATAGTCTTCACCAGTGTCCATTATCAAACTATGGAACGTTGACTTCATTAAGTCCATGCTCTGCAACCTTTTTTGAATTAGCTTGTCCCCATCGGGAGCACTTAATATTTCAGCTAAATCCATGAACTTGAATTTTCCAATTGAAAGCTCATGTAACATTTGCGAAAGTGAACCAAAAGCACCAGCAACATCCTTCAACTTGTCCTGAATCCTTTGAAGTTCGGATATGCCCCAATAACGGTATTCCGGTGAAATCATACTTGCCTGTGAAGTGGGTATTTTTATTCCGTGAAGTTCAATTGCCCTTGAATAATGTACTTTCTTAACAATGAAGTCCTGACCGACTCTAAATGTTAATGGATAGTATTCGGGTAAGCCATATCTGGGGAGCGATGGGTCTAACTGCCATTCAATACTTCCATACATGATGTTGTTTCTAGGAATCATTTTTAAATTTTCAAAATCTTTAATTGCCCTTATGTTCAGCGGTTCACTCAAATCATTTCCATCGTATGCACCAAGCAACAAAACACCGCCACCATATAATCTTGACCATTTAAGAGCTTCTGCCAGCTTCTCATACGCTTCAATGTGATTAAAAAATTCATCGTATTCTTTTGAAAGTTTTTCCATTCCTTCCTTTTGCTTTTCAAACTTGTATGTCCAGCCCCTTTTCATCATGTCTTCTGGAAGGTAGTCAATGATATTTGCACCCAAGCCGTCATCTGAGTAAATTGTTTCAAGCTCAACGTCAAGTAAAAATCCGTCCGGACGTGCCTTTGTATGCGACTTCTTGTCAGCTTGTCCCCCAAGACCTGTGAATAGGTTTTTCCAGCCGTCATTTTTTATCATGTTTTTTATTCTCAAATCATCCATTACTTTGCCTCCAGTTCCATTTTCTTTTCATTGTACTTTTCAATTTCCTCAAGGTACAATGTTCTAAATATTAATAGTTCCCTGAAAAACCGCTCATCCGTTGCCACCCTTCCGTCAGCAAGTATTTCATATTCACCAAGCTCAGGAAACGCTGGTGAATTTATTTCGGGTATGTAATAAACGGTTTTAGTCCTTTCGGTTGTTTTGCAACTGGTGAAGAACATCACCAATAGGCATACAAGAAATTTCAGAAAGTTTTTTTGCCAGCTTTTCATTATGCTTCTTTTCAATTTCCATCTCCTTCATTAATTTTTCAATTTTGCAATTTAGTTCAAAACAAGTGTTTTTGTAATCATCAACCGTTGCTTGCATCGCTTTGTTCTTGTCCTTCTGTAGTTTAACGATGACCAGCAACACCAAGCAAACCGCAATTAACACAAGAACCGCTATGAGCAGAATTCTAATCATATTCATCCTCTTGTGTTTATTTTATTGCATAAACAAAAAAAATAAAAGTGTTATTTTTACCACTCATAAAGACTTCTTGTTCTTGCCTTGCTCGGCTTGCATATTTCACGAAACAATGAAGCGCATGAGTCGGGGGCATCATCAGGTTCGCTTCCTTCCCTATAGTCGATTATTTGGTTTAGATATTCAGGGTCAGTGTCGGGTGACCAATAAATCTTGTCCCAATATTCATAGAGATTCGTGCTAATTTTTATATGCTTGTTTTCATTTTCAGCGTATGTTTTAACCCTTGCTCCCAATTTCTGCATTTGATTGGCGAAATATCCCTTGTCGGGATTTGTTTCATTAAACAGGTATAGCGCTTTATATTTGTTCAGCAACCTTACGACTTCATTTGCCCATGCCTTACAGTTTCCGGGATATGCAAAACCAATTCCTTGAAATTTCTTTGCCAGTGTCGGGTCTTTGCTGTCCAATGGTGAAATAATTGTTAATGCGCAATAGTGATCTCCGTCGTAAGCACAATCTATATGAGCATAGCTTCTTTTTGTATAATCCCAGCCACTGGCTATGTTAGGCTCACTGAATAAACTTGTTTCATCCTTTTTTATTTCAAGTTCGTAGTTTGCTGAAAATAAAAATGGTGTTGTCGTTTTTCTTTTAGCTTCAATCGCTTTTTCACCTAGAAAATTATATTTGCTGATGGGGTACATTGCTATGTCGGCAAACCGATTTATTTCATTCCATGCGTCATCTTTGTGCCACGGTGTCCCAATCCATAAGCTCCCCTTATTCGGGTCAATGATGTTTGTTGCTATTTCATTTACCATTTCCTTTGTCCTTTCTCTTTCAGCTCTGGAAATCCTATCCTTCAAGGTAATAATGTCATCACAAATAATTTTGTCGTAGTGCATACCTGTCAAAGAGCCGTCTATACCATACGCCGTTAAATTAACTTCCGGAGTAATCGTCGTTTTGAAATTGTATCTTAATCTTCCTTCCTTTGCCATAGTTGCCTTTGGGTAAAAACCATGAGCAAATTTAAATAATTCTTTTATCTGCGGAAGTTCCATTGCCTGTTTCACTGCTGAAACAATGGTGCAAGCATCGTTAAAAATTTTTCGAATCAACGCTATTCTATCATCCGGCTGAATCAAAAACCAACGAACAATTCCCACCACATCAATGGCAGTTGACTTGTAACCACCGCGAAACGCTTGCAACGCTCTCGGCTCATTACTGTCCCAGCAATATTTTATCCATTCACTGTGAAGGGGTGTTAATTTGTCCTTCCCCATTAGATGACCAAGCAAATGAGGATTTTCAATCAATGCTTTAAGAATCTCATCATTGAAATAATATTCATTTCCATCCATACGCTAATTATAATTTATTTTCAATGGTTTAGTAAATAAAAAAACACCTGTTATTTTTTAACAGGTGTTTTTTTATTTATATCAATTAAACTTCATTTTTATCATTTGCTCATGTTCAACTAACTGTTTATATTGCTCCCTGACTATGGGATTTGAAAGAATGTAACCAGCATAAAAGATTTCAAGCATATTTATTTTTGCAATGTTCTGTTCTTTTTCCTGTCTTTTTTTTAACCATACATTGAAAACTTCCTCAATGCTTGCTGGTATGAGGATTAATTGTGTTTTGCCCTTAATTAGTTTCCGCAATTCCAAAGTTTTCATATCC
>JAZNGL010000040.1:0-3283 GCA_045576435.1 Clostridia bacterium | reverse complement strand
ATCTGGCGTAGCCTGCGCTTCTTTGGCTGAAACAACTCCCAATTGCGCACCATCAGGGCCTATGAGCCTCACCTCTTTGTCTTTGATTTCTTCGTTAATCATCAATTCTTGCTTAGCTATACTGAAACACCTCCAAAATAGTTTGCACCCTTGCACTTTTTTGCAAAATAAAAAGGTGCAGAAAGATAGAGTTTCCGCACCATTTTTTCGATATAACCCTTTTGTCAAAAACTGAGGGGAGAAGCGGACCTTCTACTTTACTTGAATATTCTAGCACAAAGTTTTTTGTTTGTCAATACTTTTTTTAATTTATATAATATTATTTCAATTATTTGTACTAGATTACATTCCCAATTTTTCCATAACCAAATCTGCTAATTCGTCTGACTTATCCAAAAGTCCATGCGGGTGATGTCCTTGATGTTTTCGTTGTATAACAGTAATAAGCTCCATATTTTCTGAATAAGCCTCCACGAGCAAATTGCCATTTTGCCAATAGTCAACAGTTGTATCCTGATCTCCATAAAGCAATATGATTGGTATGCGTTCTTCAATCAATTTAGGCGCACGATTTATCGGATTTTCATCCAATTTGAAGATATCACATCTTCTAATATTCGGATATGCAACCTTGAACTCTTCTTCCCAAAGACGTTCCATTCTTTCACCTTGTTTGGCGGGACAATCTAAAAAATTAAGTACAGGTGCATCAAGGACTGCACAAGATACATACTGTGGATAATATCCCGCAAAATTAACAGCTTCTGCACCGCCGCAGCTCATTCCAACTAAAACGCATTTTGGATCAAGCGAATATTTTTCAGAAACAAGTTTTATAAATCTCGCTTTTCTATCGCAATCCTCTCTGTTTGCCCATCTATTAAAGTTATTTGTGTGAACAAGATGAAAACCTCTTTTTAAAAGTTCAATTTCAAGGTGAGGAAATGCATTCCAATACTCCGTTTTGAACACCATTTTACCGTTTGATTTTCCGTCGGGAAAAACAATAAAACTCTTTTTACCTTCAAATTCAAACTCGGTCATCTTAAAACCATGAAACATCTCATTATTTTCCATAACTCTTACCCCCTCGCTTTATTACACTTGGATTATATATCTTTTTTAGTTAAAAGTCAATACTTTTATCCTTAAAGCAAAAGCGAAAGACCCCACATAAAATTTTAGTGTGAGGTCTTTCTATATATATTAAATTATAGGGGGCAATTTTATTATTTATAGACAGTTTCTACTCAAGATATGCAGATGGGTTTTCATATGCTCCATTTTTATGCACCTCAAAATGCAAATGAGCTATCTCTCCTGTTTCAAGTGCACCAAGCTTTCCAACGCCACCAATAATATCTCCTTTACTAACCTCTGTGCCTACATTAATAAAATCAAGACTCTGCAAATTTCCATATAACGAGGAAACATCATTTTTATGGTCTAGAACAACAACTATGCCCAGCAAATCATCCTCATATACTTCAGAAACAACACCTTCCGCCGCTGCCTTTATTGATGTTCCTTCGACTGCCGCTATGTCAATTCCATTATGAGTCCGCCAGTCGTCCATTTGTTTGCAATAAACCAACTCTTCAAGCGAACATTCCGCAATAATATCTCCATCACATGGAAGACTCATAGAAAACGGCTCTGCTTTTGCAGTTGTTGGCGTTGAGGCATATACTTCCACAGCATCAACAACTTCAAATTTTTCTTCTATGCTAATTTCAGCATTTCCTGCCTTTTCTTCAATCTTCTCGTCATCACTCGTATTTTCTACAACTTTTGCATCATCGCTTTTTTGAGTTTCTTCGCTTATCACAACATCACTTTCGCTTATAGCCTCCTGCCAGGCGTCATCATCAAACGAAACATCATTTTTGCCTATGCTCCTGATATTTTGCAGATACACCGAAAATCCAACTATTACAAGTAAAGAAAACAGGGCTATGTAAAACCCTTTCTTTTCGAAAAAATTCTGCATTTTTTTCTTTGATACTTTTTGCTTCTTTTTCATTTTGTCAACACCTCCATGCTTTAATTGTTGACAAAACTTTTTGTTTTATACCGCTTTTTTCAAATTTTTGGGTATTTTTATATTATATTCAATATAATCATCATTCTCTGTTTTCACAGTCTGTGCAGCAATACCGGATTTTTTCATCATTTCGACTGCTTGTTTTATTGTATTTGAAAATATTCGCACATCTTTGAAAATCCGTATGTTTTGAGTTTTTTCCTGCTTTTTAGGAGCATTAATTTGTTCCAGCATATTCTCAACAAGTTCTTCTGATTTAACAACATTCAGCCCTCTGTTTATTATTGCTTTTATCGCCTTGAGTTTGCTTTTTTCATCAGGAAGTCTTAAAAGCGCTCTTGCATGACGTTCACTTAATCTATTTTCTTTAAGAAGTCTTCTTATTTCGGGTGATAATTTTAATATCCTTATTTTATTAGCAATTGTTGATTGATTTTTCCCAAGCCTTTCTGCTAAGTCCTCCTGAGTTATGCCATGCTCGGATAAAAGTGTGCAAAAGGCTTCTGCCTCTTCAATATATCCCAAATTTTCACGTTGAATGTTTTCGATCAGTGCCATTACCGCACTATCTGTTCCGTTTGCCCTCACAACCACTGCCGGAATTTGCATCATTCCAACTTTTTTACAAGCACGCAACCTTCGTTCTCCCGCAACAAGCTCATAGTCATAGCTATTTATTTGCCTGACAACAATTGGTTGCATTAATCCATATTGTTTGATCGATGCACATAAATCCTCCAACGCCATCTCGTCTATTTCACGTCTTGGCTGATACGGATTTGCACGAACACTCTCAATCGGCAAGCAAACCGCCTTTAAATTTTTTTCTTCCATAATAAATCCTGACATAATTTACACCCTTTCTTTCCTTTGTTTTAAATTTCCCGCTATTTCCAAACCCAAAATACAGATTTTAAAACGCATACACGTTTCTTCGATTATTATTATAACATATTGATTAATTTTTTACAAATTTTTCCATATGCAAAAACCGCATATTTGAGAGAGTTTTCAAGATTTATCATCATTGCTTTCCAATTTTTTTTTGTTTATGACAGAAAAAAACAAAAAGTTTTTCCCAAACAAAAAACCCGTCGATTCTGATATGCACCCCAAAAGTTAGACACTTTTGGAGGTGCATATTTTTATGGGTAAAACAGGAAGAAAAAACAGAAACTACTCGCCAGAATTCAAAATATCTGTTATAATGGATATGCGAGAACATCATTTGTGCTACAA
>JAZNGL010000039.1:0-6785 GCA_045576435.1 Clostridia bacterium | reverse complement strand
GAAATTGACAAGATTTCCAGAAAATCTGAAAATCCATCAATTACGAGAGATGTAAGTGGCGAGGGGGTTCAACAGACACTCCTTAAAATACTTGAAGGCACGGTTGCATCTGTTCCGCCAACGGGTGGAAGAAAGCATCCGCATCAGGAATTCATCCAGATTGACACAACCAATATATTGTTTATTTGTGGCGGTGCTTTTGAGGGAATAGACAAAATTATCGAAAGCCGTGTTAACAGTAAGTCGATGGGCTTTGGGGCAAAAGTGGAAAGTAAGCAGGATAAAAATCGTGGCGATATATTAAAACAACTTGTGCCTGATGATTTACTGAAGTTCGGTTTAATACCTGAGTTTATTGGTAGATTGCCGGTTATAACAACGCTTGATTCTCTTAATATTGAGGCTCTCAAAAAGATTTTAACCGAGCCTAAAAATGCTCTTGTGAAGCAATATCAAAAGTTGTTTGAAATGGATAATGTTGAACTTTCTTTTGATGATGAAGCGATTGAGGCAATTGCCCAAAAGGCAATAAAGCAAAATACGGGGGCAAGGGGACTCAGAACAATAATTGAAGAAATAATGCAGGAAATTATGTTTGAAATACCGTCAGACCCAACAATTAAAAAGGTTATAGTAACAAAAGAATGTGTTACAGATAAGAAAGAACCTCAGCTTATTCGTGGCGAAAAGAAGGTTGCAAAAAAACCTCAACCAAGGAAAACAGTTAAAGATAGCAAGCCTGCTTGCTAAGATTAACGCGAGGAAAGGATTTTGTGGCATGAAAAAATTTAAACTTATTTTTACAGTAATTCTGATAGTAGCAATTTTTTCAGGCTGTTCATTGGGAATGAGTTCTAACAATGCCGATGTAACAGAAATTAAAGCATCAGAACTTCCTGAGAAGAGTGCTGAATGGACGGAAATCAGCAGATATACAGGTGATGTTGACGCCGACGGAGCAGATGAAAATGTGATTTTAAAGACTTCTGCTGAAAAGGATGAGACGGGCGAAATTTTCTGGGGTGATAGTCAGGAATGGATACTTTATGTAGAAGATAGAACCGAAACATTTATTTTGTTAGATGAGTTCATCCAAATCGGAAGTGTTTATTTTGAGGTTTTGGATTACTATATGGAAGATGGTGGGGAACCGCGCATTAATGTTATGATGTCAACAGGCACAGGATTTAAGGTTGAAAGCTATTTATTTAATAGTAAAGAGAATTTATATGAGTGTGATGTTCTTTATGACACAAATGCTGAAACTAAGGCAGGAACAAACCGACGTTTTTCTTCAATACCTGAAATAAAATAATAAAAAGCAGATAAGAAAGCAGATAGAGGCAGAATGTCTTTATCTGCTTTCTTTGTTATGCTTCAACACAAAAAATAAAAATATACATAATATATAACATAAGATTTTTTATTAAGCAGTACTCAGGGGGTGGGAAGAAATGAAAAATGCTAAGGTTGCATTTATCGGCGGTGATTTAAGACAAATAAGAGTGATAAATCAAATGGCTTTAAGTGGTAAGAGAACAGGAACATTTGGATTTGGGGAAGAAACTTTTGAAAAATTTAAAAGCTCTGTTCAAAAAATCAAATCCTTGGACGAATTGCTTGAAGAATATAATATATATGTTTTGCCGTTGCCATATACAATAGATGGTGAAAATATAAATATGCCATTTTCCAAAGAGAAAATATCAGTGGTTGAAATAATTAAAAGGTTACCTCAGAAGAGCCTTGTCCTTGTTGGAAGATGTGACGAACGACTGAAAACTATGGCTGAAATTTATGGGCTTTGTTTAGTTGATTATTTTTGCCGAGAAGAGCTACAAATACTTAATGCAATTCCAACAGCAGAAGGGGCAATACAGATTGCAATGGAGGAAACGCCTCACACTTTGCATAATTCCAGGTGCCTTATAATTGGTAATGGAAGAATCGGCAAGGTTCTCGCAAAAATGCTCTGGGGAATTGGAGCAAGAGTCACTGTTTCAGCAAGAAAATGCAGGGATTTAGCACAGATTTGTTCTTTTGGTTATGAGAATATCTCGATTTGGGATTTGCGCAAGCATATAGGCGAATTTGATGTGATTTTCAATACAGTGCCATCATTAGTTTTGGACGCAGATTTGCTGTCTAAAGTAAATCGTAAATGTTTAATTATTGACTTGGCATCAAAACCGGGGGGCGTGGATTTTGACACAGCAAAACTAATGGGAATTAAGGTGATATGGGCACTTTCCTTGCCGGGAAAAGTGGCACCCGAAACGGCGGGAGATATTATAAAAAATACATTGCTTAATATATTTGAGGAAATGGAGGTGTAGAAAAATGAAATTGGAGAATTTAACAATTGGCTTTGCTATAACAGGCTCCTTTTGTACATTCAATAAGGTTTTTCCGCAAATTGAAAAAATTGTTAATGAAAAAAATGCAACGATTGTTCCGATTATGTCAGAAAATAGTTTTTCAACAGATACAAGATTTGGCAAAGCGGTGGAACATATTGAAAGACTTGAGAAAATAACTGGCAAAAAGATTATAAGTTGCATCAATGATGCAGAGCCAATAGGCCCTAAAAAATTACTTGATGTTTTGGTTGTTGCGCCATGCACAGGAAATAGTATTGCAAAAATTGCAAATGGCATTGCGGATTCGGCTGTCACCCTTGCAGTTAAGTCGCATTTAAGAAACAAACGACCTGTCGTTATTGCAATATCAACTAATGATGGATTAGGCAACAACTGCAAAAATATAGGAATGTTATCAAATATGAAAAATATATATATTGTTCCGTTTGGTCAGGACGATAGTTGCGAAAAGGAAAATTCACTTATTTCCGATATGAACTTAATTATACCAACAACAGAGCTTGCTTTAGATAGCAAGCAACTTCAACCAATGTTGGTGACACTTTAATATTAAGAATGCTACATTTATACTCTATATAAATGATAATTGAATAAAAAGCTGAAGTTCATTTGAAAACTTATTAGTGTTTTGAGCTACAGCTTTTTTAGATTGCTCAAAATAATGCAAAATCCTTTACAAAAGGTAAATATTTTGCTTGCTTTTTGACAGAATTTATATTATACTAGTACTATATACTTAAAATTAGTCTATTAATTTTTGAGATGAGGCTTTGCAGTTGAAACTGTGAAAGATAGGATGGTGTGGTATTTTGTTACCTAATTTGTTGACTACGCTCAGATTAGTTATTATTCCGTTTTTTGCATATTCCTTTTTAGGTGCAGAAAATATGTGGCTTTCAATGGCGTTGTTTCTGTTTTCAGGAATAACAGATGTTGTTGATGGTTGGATTGCAAGACGTTTTAATATGATTACTGATGTGGGAAAAGTTTATGATCCGTTGGTCGATAAAATGATGCAGATGACGGTGGTTATATGTCTTGCCATAAAAGAAATAATTCCAATTTGGGTTATATGTGTTGTTATTATCAAAGAAATAACCATGATTATTGTGAGCACTCATCTTTATGCAAAAAAATTGGTTGTTCATTCAAATTGGTATGGGAAGTTCGCAACTGTTGCATTTTATGCAGTTATTCTTTCTATGATTGCTTTCCCTGATATGAATTATGCAATAAAAACAATTTTGTTAATTTTGCTGGTTGGAACTTTGTTTTTTGCCGCTTTGGGATATTTGATTAAGATAATCAATCCTAATCAATGTGATGTTTATGATAAAAAAATGGACTAAAAAAGTTAAAAGATAAAATTATTTTTCAAGATAGGAGAAAATTAAATGGCTTATTATTTCAACGAACCTTCACACACTTTCAGCGAGTACTTATTGGTGCCTGGGTATTCTTCATCCGAGTGCATGACAAGCAATGTCAGCTTAAAAACACCACTTGTAAAATTTAAAAAAGGTGAAAAACCTGCAATAACAATGAACATACCGATGGTTTCTGCAATTATGCAATCTGTTTCAGGTGAAAATCTGGCAATTGCTCTTGCAAAAGAAGGCGGTATTTCGTTTATATATGGCTCACAATCTATTCAGGACGAGGCAGACATGGTCAGACGAGTTAAAAATCATAAGGCAGGATTTGTTGCAAGTGATTCAAACATAAAGCCCGACCAGACTTTAGCTGATATTCTTGAACTTAAGGAAAAAACAGGACATTCAACTGTTGCAGTGACAGAAGACGGAACACCAAATGGTGTTTTGCTTGGGATAGTTACTTCAAGAGATTATCGTGTAAGCCGTATGGAAACGAGTGCATTGGTTAAAGATTTTATGACTCCGCTTTCAAAGCTGATTTATGCACCAGAGGGAACGAGTCTTAAGGTTGCCAACGATATAATTTGGGACAATAAGCTTAATTCATTACCTATTGTTGATGAAAAAGGCCGACTGGTTTCCTTTGTTTTCAGAAAGGACTATGATTCACATAAAGAAAATCCATGCGAATTGCTTGATGGTTCTAAACGCTATGTAGTTGGTGCCGGAATCAATACCCGTGACTATGAGGAAAGAGTTCCTGCTTTAATAGAAGCTGGTGCAGATGTTCTCTGTATTGATTCATCTGAGGGATTTTCGGAGTGGCAACTCAGAACAATAAAATTTATCAGAGAAAAATATGGTGATACAGTTAAAGTTGGTGCAGGAAATGTTGTTGATAAGGAAGGATTTTTGTTCCTTGCAGAAGCTGGTGCAGACTTTATTAAAATTGGTATAGGCGGCGGTTCAATATGTATCACGCGTGAACAAAAAGGTATAGGCAGAGGTCAGGCAACTGCTGTTCAGGAGGTTGCTGCGGCAAGAAATGAATATTTTGAAAAGACAGGAATATATATCCCGATTTGCTCAGATGGTGGAATTGTTCATGACTATCACATTACTCTGGCACTCGCAATGGGTTCGGATTTTGTTATGCTTGGCAGATATTTTGCAAGATTTGATGAGAGTCCTTCAAACAAGGTTAGTGTTAATGGCAACTATATGAAGGAATATTGGGGTGAAGGCTCAGCTCGTGCAAGAAACTGGCAGAGATATGACATGGGTGGCGCCCAGAAGCTTTCTTTTGAAGAGGGTGTAGATTCTTATGTTCCATATGCAGGAAGCCTTAAGGATAATGTTGCACTAACATTAAATAAGGTTAAATCAACAATGTGTAACTGTGGAGCTCTTTCAATTCCTGAATTGCAGCAAAAGGCAAAGATGACACTTGTTTCTGCAACGAGTATTGTTGAGGGTGGGGCACATGATGTTGTACTCAAGGAAAAGAATGTTATTCCTGCAAAATAGTTAATTATGAAGGAAGTATATAATCTCAAAAACGTTTGGTTGCTTAAAAAACATGGTAACCTTACGTTTTGTGGGAAATGCAATCAGATTGTTGGGTGTATTAATCCAAAAGGATATACCCATTTGAAACTGAACTTTGTTTGTAATTGTGATGCAGCATCAACTATGCGGCAAAGTATTGAAATTGCCAGAGAAAAACAGATTGAATATCTTCCCGTTAACAAGGCTCCTGAATATCGTGACAGAAAGTTTTTCTGCAAGGAGTGTGGAATGCCTTTGTTTAACATGATGGAGGAGCGAGTGATTAACTATTGGTTTCACATAAAATGTGTCTGTGGGGCAGAGTATGATACAAAGCCAATTATAAACAAAAGAATTTTAGAAACCATAAATGCAATAAGAGATAAAAAACCTCAAAAGGATTAATCCTTTTGAGGTTTTTGTTGTTATTGTGCTAGTTTGTGTTGTTTTTTTCAACTGCATAGTAATAATATAGATATTGCTGAGCAATACCGCAATAGTTTCCAAAATGCTCAGAAACAAAGACGGATATATCGTTTTCAGCAACTCCATAAACATCATTTAAAATTCTTTTTATCCAAACATCTTGTGGGAAAGTTTTATATCTTCCAAGCGAAAAAAGGAGAACACAATCAGCAACCTTACTGCCGACACCTTTAATTTTCATGAGCTCTTTCTTTGCTTTTTCGTCGTTCATTTTTTCTATTTCAACAAGGTTGATTTCGCCACTTACAACAGCTTTTGCAGCAGCGAGTATGTATTTGTCACGAAAACCTGCACGAATTTCTTTTAAATCTTCAAGGTCTAATTTAGAAAGCGTTTCAGGAGTTGGAAAACCATAAAAAATCTTACCATCAAATTCTATTTTTTCACCGTATAATTCGCATAATTTATTGATGATTTTCTTAATTCTTGGGATGTTGTTGTTTGCAGAAATTATGAAGGAAATAATTGTTTCCCATAATTCCTGACGAAGTATCCGTATTCCCCTGCCTTTTTCAATGCAAGGGCGCAAACGCTCATCGCTCCAAAGCTTCTCTTCAACCATATTATAGTCATTTGAAAAGTTCAGATATCGACTCCAATAAATTAAGTCAGGATTGGAACTTTCAAGATATATCGTTTTTTCGTCATGATAATACATCTTAACTGCAGCGTTTCCAACAACACCATAGAAAATACCGTTTTCATCCTTTTCCCAACGGAAACATTGTCCGCATAAAAAGGTGTCGTTTAATGTAAAATGGTCAATATTATATAACTTTATCATAGTTCATCTCCGTTAAGAAGGGTAAGTGATTTTATTGATATAAATACATTTTTAACTACAATGGCAGTGCTATAATCAATTGCTGTTGATATTATTTGCGTTATTTCATTAGCGGATTTTTGAACTGCACAAGGATAATATAAAGAAACATCAATTTCAATATTCATATATCCATCAAGAAGAGGCAAAGAGCGAACACTAAATACTTTT
>JAZNGL010000038.1:0-6371 GCA_045576435.1 Clostridia bacterium | reverse complement strand
TTAAAAACCTCCATGATATATTTTTTGTAATGCGGTCGCCAAACCATTTACTATTATATCATGGAGGTTTTCTCATGCTAAAGCTTTTTATTGCTCCCCCAGTAGAACTGGGGGTTTATTTCCACGCCTAAAGGCACCAATTAAAGAAGGGACTTTTAAAAGTCCCTTCTTTTTTATTTGTGAAGTTGTTCTGTGAATTTTATAATTCCATTTTCATATACTATATTAGGTTCGCCCTGTATAAGCGGAGAAGCATATGTAATAAAATCAGAGGTAACTCCAAAGCCATCCTCGGTAATCATATTCTGAGGAACTTTTTTCTCTAAATTTGCGATTTCCTTAACCGGAAATGGAACAATTTCCATTGCATACGGTGAGTTTGATGTTCTCTTAAATCCAGGCATAATTCCGGATTTTCCCTCAAGTGCAAACTTAACACCTTCATATCCCACAGCAAAAGCTTCATTAACATCACAAAGAGAAGTTCCAACAGACCAACAACGCTGAAGCGTGCTCAATTCAATTGTTCTTGTTTTCAAACCAAGCCCTGTTGAAATGTGTGCCTCTATTGTTCTTCCAACTCCGCCAAGCGCCGCATGCGCAAACTTATCATCTCTGTTTTTCGCAGAGCTTTCTGCAATATATTTGCCTTCCTTATCTTTAATTCCTTCTGATACGGCAATCATGACCGTTTTTTGTTCCTTACTCACACTTTCAACCTTTTTAAGAAAATCATCAACATCAAACGGAATTTCAGGTAAACAAATAATATCTGCCGCAGAAACATTTGAATCATTTCCAAGTGCAGCTGCAGCTGTTAACCAACCTGCATTTCTTCCCATTATTTCAAGAACAATAACCGATGGCATCTTATAAACACCTGTGTCAAGGCTAAGCTGTCTCATTGAATTAGCTACAAATTTTGATGCAGAGCCATAACCCGGTGTGTGGTCCGTCATAACCAAATCGTTATCAATTGTTTTAGGCACTCCAACAACCTTTATGTCACTGCCACATTTCTCTGCAAACTGACTGAGCTTATTAACAGTATCCATGGAGTCATTTCCGCCTATATAACAAAAATATCCTATATTATACTTTTCAAAAACTCTGAAAATATTCTCATAAACCTCAGGACTATCCTCTACAGCCGGCAACTTTCTCCTGCAAGAACCAAGCTTTGAAGATGGTGTTTGTTTAAGAATATTCAATTTTTCAGAATCTTTAAACATATCAAGCTCTATAATGTTCTCATTCTCTATTCCCTCAATTCCGTTAAGCCCACCATAAACTTTTCCAATCTCAGATGGATTATCAAATCCGCCTTTGATTACACCGGCAAGTGATGAATTAATAACAGCTGTTGGGCCGCCTGATTGAGCAACCAATAAATTTTTCATATTTTTTCCTTCCTCTATTGTAATATTATTTAAAAGTATATTCATATTTTACCATAAAAAACTTTCTATGTAAAGATATTGTTTTCTTTATTAATAATTTTTTGCATAAAAAAAACAGGGCAATTTCTTGCCCTGCTAATTTTTTTACCAATCGTCACCATCATAAGTCTTAACAGTGTACGTTCCACTTTGAAGGCTTGCTATAATATCATTCTGTTCTTCCTTTTCCATAGTAGCGAAATTAGCAAGAGACTTCTTTGTTGTACCTGGCACTGTGCTTTCTGTCATGATGTCTTCAAACTCAAATTTAGCAACTTCGAGTGATGGTGATTCATAAAATTTTTTCATCAAAATACCACCTTTCTCAGTAATTTTAATGCTATCTAATGTTTCCTTCAACATCAATAGCTCGGTCAACTGTAATTGTATACTCTGCATCATCTGCAAAATAGCTTGCTGGTATGCCAAGAACAACAGCCTTAAATTCTATTGTTGCACCGCCCTCAATCTGATTAAAAGCTGTGTTTACATCAATTGGAGTAGCGCCTTCCTTACTAGACTTAAATGTTACAGTTATTTCCTCAACTGAAGAATTTGCTGCTGGAGTATATTGTCCAACATAAGCTACAGCATCTACATACTCAATAGCCTCTTCACCTTCACCTATAACAATAGAATTTTTAGGAGCCTGGTTAGTAAGTATATCTGTTGTAAAATGAATATCATTTGTAAGCAATAAAGATTTTAAAAGACTTCCATCTTCATTACCACCTAAAACAACAGCAACGTTTTTGTCAGCAAGAATGTTGTTTCTGTTAAATTTAACAGTAGTAAATCCTGTTGCAGGGTCTGCCTGTTCAACAGCAACGATAGCCTGCGTTCCATTAAAAGCTGGAATAGAAGCAACATCTGAAACTGTTTCATCAACAGCATAAGCAAGCAATGTCACTTGATTATCAAGTTCGCCATACTCTGGGCTAGTTACTGTGATGCTATCAGCGCCATCTGTCAAAACGGCTTCTTCATTTGCAAAAGCTACTGTTCCCAACATAACTACACCAAGTGCAATTGATGCAATACGTGAAAAAAGTTTACTTTTCATATAAAATCTCCTTTCATCCATACTTCTTGTATGTGTATTGTTTGTTGTTTATAAATAGAATTAATACAACATATCCCCTTTGATGTATTATTTCAAGTGCTACTATGCACTATTATAAACATACATTAATTATATACCTTTTTCGAAAATTTGTCAACAATAAAAAAGTTATTTATTTTAATATTTATACACAAAAAAAAATAAATTTTTTGTGTATTTATCCCAAAAAGGAATCTTTTTTTAGTAAGGCAATACAAAAAAATAAAAGGTCGCCATAACGACGACCTTTCTTAGCTAAATTATTTAAGCTCAACGCTTGCGCCAACTTCTTCGAGTTGTGCCTTAAATTTCTCTGCATCTTCTTTTGAAACTGCTTCTTTAAGTGTTTTAGGAGCACCATCAACAGCAGCTTTTGCTTCAGCAAGACCAAGACCTGTTATTTCACGAACAACTTTGATAACCTTAATCTTGTTAGCACCTGCATCTGTGAGAACAACATCAAACTCTGATTTCTCAGCAGCAGCATCAGCACCGCCTGCAGCAGCACCGCCTGCAACCATAACAGGAGCAGCAGCAGATACGCCAAACTCTTCCTCCAAAGCCTTTACCAAATCATTTACTTCTAATAATGTAAGTGTTTTAATTTCTTCAACTAATTTTGCTACATCAGCCATTTTATTTTCCTCCATAAAATTTAATATTGGGATTATTCCCTGATTTTTAATTTAAATAATTATTCAGCGGCGCTCTCGTCTTTTTTAGCGATAGCATCCAAAGTTCTAACAAGGTTTCCAATAGGAGCCTGAAGACTTCCCATCATCTTAGAAATAAGAACTTCCTTACTTGGTATACTTGCATATACCTTAACTTCATTTGCGTCAATAACCTTTCCGTCAACAAATCCGGCTTTAATTTCAAGTTGTTCATTCGCCTTTGCAAATTCAACAAGAACCTTAGCAGGAGCAACAACATCACTTGTGCTTGTTGCAAGAGCAGTTGGACCATGAAGTATTGGATCAAGATCACCAAGACCAACCTCATTTGCGGCAAAGCGTGTTAAAGTGTTTTTAACAATTGAATATTCAACACCGGCTTCTCTGAGTTTTTTACGAAGCTCTGTATCCTGAGCAACAGTAAGACCTCTATAATCAGCAAGAACACCAGCCTGAGCATTTTTCAATCTTTCAGTTATTTCCGCAACAACTACTTTTTTACTCTCTAAAATCTTTTCACTCGGCACTTTGACTTCCTCCTTTCAAAATGTAAGCCTCCTAAACCCCTTCAAAACTATTTTATCTTGAATAAAATAATACCCCTCGCAGGGGCTGCGAGGGATATAAAGCATTATAAACAACAAACTGTAACGTGCTTTTGTTAATATCCTCGGCAGGATTTACGGCTATTGCCACCTGCTGTCTGCGGAAGCTATAAATAATTACTTATATATGATAGCACATTTTTTTTGTAATGTCAACCTTTTTTAAAAAATATTTTGAAAAATTAAAAAGCGACGCTTTTATTAAAAACGTCGCCATTTTAAATTAGCCTTCTATTTTAAGTGTATTAACTTTAATACCAGGGCCCATAGTTGAAGCAACATTAACAGATTTAAGATACTGTCCTTTTGCTGCTGCAGGCTTAGCCTTTACAATAGCTCCCATTAAAGCATTAAAGTTTTCAACTAATTTGTCCTTTCCAAAAGAAGCCTTTCCTAAAGGACAGTGAATGATGTTTGTTTTGTCAAGTCTGTATTCAATCTTACCGGATTTAATTTCGGCAATTGCTTTTGCAACATCAGGAGTAACTGTTCCTGCTTTAGGACTTGGCATAAGACCCTTAGGACCAAGTGTCTTACCTATTCTTCCGACAACACCCATCATGTCTGGTGTTGCAACAACAACATCAAAATCAAACCAGTTTTCTGTTTGAATTTTTTGAACAAGGTCTTCTGCTCCAACATAATCTGCACCTGCAGCTTTTGCTTCATCAGCTTTACCTTCACGAGCAAAAACAAGAACCTTAACTTCTTTACCTGTTCCATTTGGGAGAACAACAGCACCTCTAACCTGCTGGTCAGCATGTCTGGAGTCAACACCCAATTTAACGTGTATCTCAACAGTTTCGTCAAACTTAGCTTTTGCGGTTTTGCAAACCAAATCTAAAGCTTCTGCTGCATCATAAAGCTTGCCTTTTTCAATAAGCTTTACACTGTCTTGATATTTTTTTCCCTTCGTCATTTTTTTTCCTCCTATCGTGGTTATGCAGAGCGTTTTAAACACTCCTCCCACTTTTTTCAATTAAACTCAGTCTTCTACGGTAACGCCCATAGATCTTGCCGTACCGGCAATCATCGACATTGCAGCTTCAACTGATGCTGCGTTAAGGTCAGGCATTTTCTGTTCAGCAATTGCCTGAAGGTCTGCTTTTGAAAGCTTTGCAACCTTTGTTTTGTTCGGAACACCCGAACCGCTCTGAATTTTACAAGCTTTCTTAATTAAAACAGCAGCCGGTGGTGTTTTTGTTATGAATGAGAAAGATCTGTCTTGATATACTGTTATAACAACTGGTATAACCAAGCCTGCATCTTTACTTGTTTTCTCATTGAACTGTTTACAAAAGTCCATGATATTAACACCGTGCTGACCAAGTGCAGGACCAACCGGTGGAGCCGGTGTTGCTTTTCCTGCCTCAATTTGTAATTTGATGTAACCTGTAATTTTTTGCGCCATTTCCTATGACACCTCCCTTTCACAAACGTGGTAATATCGGATACGCCATTTTGACGTTCCTCCCACCTACCTGCAAAATATGCAGATATATTAATACGGCATTTGCCGTGTGGGTAACTAACTTAATGCTTCAACCTGATTAAATTCAAGTTCAACATCTGTATCTCTTCCAAACATGGAAACTTTCGCTTTAATTTTTTGTTTTTCTGCGTCTATTTCATCTATAACACCAACAAAACCTTCAAGCGGACCATATTTGATACGGATACTCTCGCCTACAGTAAAACCAACAGTAATAGTCTTTTTTTCCAGACCGATATTTGCAATTTCTTCCTCTGTTAAAGGAACAGGTTTTGAACCAGGACCAACAAAACCGGTGACGCCACGACAGTTTCTCACAACATACCAGCTTTCATCCGTCATTACCATTTTAATAATAACATATCCCGGAAAAATTTTCCTCATAACAGTTTTTTTCTGCCCGTCCTTAACTTCGACAACCTCTTCGAGAGGAACGCTGATTTCCTGTATTACGTCTTGCATATTACGATTTTCAATCGTCTTTTCGATATCTGCTTTAACTTTATTCTCATATCCAGAATAAGTGTGAGCAACATACCATTTAGCTTCATTAGACATAATAATCTTTGTTCCCTCCTGTT
Organism: Clostridia bacterium; assembly: GCA_045576435.1. GTDB lineage: Bacteria > Bacillota > Clostridia > Monoglobales > Monoglobaceae > CAKSIW01. Next base: position 478 of record JAZNGL010000038.1, on the reverse strand, counting down.
ATCTTTTAATCAACAAAGACATTCCACTGCTAAACAACCAGTCTAAAATCCATATAGCTGCACCAAAAACAACAACGAAAACAAGAACTATCACTGTGTTTTGCTTAACTTTTTTAAATGATGGCCATATAACACGCTTTAATTCTGCCTTCATATCTACAAACCATTCTTTTGTTCTTGTAAACATATTTGGCTTTTTATCCATTTTAAAAACCTCTTACTTTCGTTAAATTACTTTGTTTCCTTATGAAGTGTATGCTTTTTACAAAATCTGCAATACTTGTTCATTTCGAGTCTGTCAGGATCATTCTTTTTGTTTTTCATAGTGTCATAATTTCTTTGCTTGCATTCACTGCATGCTAATGTAATTTTTACTCTCAATTTTTTCACCCTTTCATTATTCTTAAGAATAAAAATAAGTCAATTTTTTTACTTATCTTTTTTCAACACAAATAAAACCCCTTTTCAGAGGTAATAC
>JAZNGL010000037.1:0-7031 GCA_045576435.1 Clostridia bacterium | reverse complement strand
GTCACCTAATGAAAAGGTTGCGGCTGAAGTTGCAATAGGTGCAGCAATTGGCGGAGCCAGAGCTATGAGCTGCATGAAGCATGTTGGCCTTAATGTTATGGCAGACCCTGTTTTCACAGTTAGCTATTCAGGAGTAAATGGAGGCTTGGTGTTCTGTGTTGCAGATGATCCGGGAATGCATTCATCGCAGAACGAACAGGATTCAAGACATTATGCAAAAGCTTCTAAAATAGTTATGTTTGAGCCATCAGATTCATCAGAGTGTAAAGAATTTACAAGAAAAGCTTTCATGCTTTCAGAAAAATATGACACACCTGTTTTCATAAGACTTTCAACAAGAGTATCACATTCTCAGAGCTTGGTTGAACTTAGCGAAAGAGAGAATGTTGATTTGAAACCTTATGAAAAAAACATAGCAAAAAATGTTATGATGCCTGCGAATGCAATCAAACGTCATGTTGTTGTTGAAGAACGTATAAAGGCTCTTGAGGCGCTTGCTGAAACAGATGAATGGAATATCATTGAGGAAAATAATTCTGAAATCGGTGTAATAACCGCGGGTATTTCACATATGTATGCAAAAGAAGCTCTTGGAGATAAGGTTGGATATCTCAAGCTTGGTATGGTTTATCCGTTGCCGGAGAAGAAAATCAGGGATTTTGCATCAAAATATAAGAAGGTTTTTGTGATTGAAGAGCTTGACCCGATTATTGAGGACCATTGTAAAAAGTTGGGGATAAACGTAATTGGAAAAGAAGTGTTTACTCTTCTTGGCGAATACACCCCAAATATGATAAGAAAAGCTGTGCTTGGCGAAGAAGCACCGGAAAAAATAATTCTAACAGAAAACATACCTGTCAGACCTCCTGTTATGTGTGCAGGATGTCCTCACAGAGGAACCTTCCATGTTTTGAAAAAGCTTGGGCTGGTTGTCTCTGGAGACATAGGTTGCTATACCCTTGGTGCCGCTATGCCTCTTGCATCAGTTGACACAACCATATGTATGGGAGCGTCTGTCAGCGCAGCTCATGGTATGGCAAAGGCTCGTGGAGCTGAATTTAATAAAAAGTTGGTTTCGGTTATTGGCGATTCAACGTTTATGCATTCAGGAATAACAGGTCTTGTTGATATCGTATATAATAAGGGAAATAACACAGTGATAATCCTTGATAACTCAATTACGGGTATGACGGGACATCAGGACAATCCAACCACAGGCTACACAATCCGTGGAGAAGAAACAAAGCAGGTAAATCTTATCGCACTTTGCAAAGCTGTTGGAATTGAGCATGTTCAAGTTTGTGACCCGTTTGATGTGAAAGCTTTTGAAAAAGTTGTTCGCGAAGAGGTCGAACGCGAAGAGCCATCTGTGATTATTGCTCAAAGACCATGTGCGCTTTTGAAAACTGTTAAATATAGTGGACATTGCAAAATAACAGATAAATGCAAAAAGTGTAAGATGTGCATGAAAATTGGATGTCCTGCAATTACTGTTAAGGGAGATAATGTTGTTATTGACTCCACACAGTGTAATGGTTGCGGACTTTGTATAAATGTTTGCCCCTTTGAGGCAATAACAAAGGAGGAAAACTAATATGACTAAAAATATTATGATTGTTGGTGTTGGCGGTCAGGGTACATTGCTTGCTAGCAGAATTTTGGGTAATGCAGTTATAAGTGAAGGTTATGATGTTAAAGTTTCCGAAGTTCACGGAATGAGTCAGAGAGGCGGAAGTGTTGTTACATATGTGAAATATGGCGACAAAGTATATTCTCCAATTATTGATGAGGGCGAGGCCGATACGATTCTTGCTTTTGAATTGCTTGAGGCATACAGAGCGCTTCCATATCTGAAAAAAGGCGGTAAAATAATCGTTAATGCACAGAAAATTGACCCTATGCCTGTTATAACAGGTGCGGCAGCATATCCTGAAAATATTGACAAAAAGCTTTGCGAAAGCGCGGACACAAATATAGTTGACGCACTCTCACTTGCAAAAGAGGCAGGAAATATAAAAGCAGTTAACGTTGTGCTTATCGGCGTTCTTGCCAAAAACACAGACATCTCATACGAAAAATGGGTTGAAACTATTAAGGCAACAGTTCCTGCAAAGTTTTTAGATGTTAATCTTAAGGCTTTTGAGATGGGATATAATATTTAGCTGGATGAAGGTGATTTAAATGTCAATGTGGAAACCCGAAGTTGAAACAATGCCACGCGAACAAATAAGAGAATTGCAAGGCAAGCGTCTTAAAGAACAGGTTTTTAGAATGTATGAGAGGGTTGAACTTTTCAGAAGACGTATGGACGAAAAAGGATTGAAACCGGATGATATAAAAACGGTTGATGACCTCTCAAAATTACCATTTTCATATAAACAGGATTTAAGGGATTATTATCCTTATGGCCTGTTCGCTGTGCCTATGAGCGAAATTCGAAGGGTTCACGCATCTTCAGGAACAACCGGCAAGCAAATTGTTGTGGGATACACCGAAAAGGACCTTGATATGTGGGCAGATTGCTTTGCAAGAATTTTATCTGCATGCGGTGCGGGGGAAAACGATTTTGTTCAGATTGCATATGGTTTAGGTCTCTTTACAGGTGGCTTCGGTGCACATGACGGAACTGTTAAGGTTGGTGCAACAGCAATTCCTATTTCTTCAGGAAATACTCAACGCCAGGTGCAGACGATGGTTGATTTTGGGGCAACAGTTCTTTGTTGTACACCATCTTACGCTCTTTATCTTGGCGAAGTTGTTGAAGAAATGGGAATAAAAGATAAGTTAAAACTCAAGGCAGGCATTTTTGGTGCAGAACCATGGACAGAGGAAATGCGTGCCCAGATTGAAGAAAAGCTGGGACTTAAAGCCTATGATATATATGGACTTTCAGAAATATTAGGCCCGGGTGTTTCTTATGAATGCGAATATCAATGCGGAATGCATGTTTGCGAAGACAATTTCATTCCTGAAATTATCAATCCGGATACGGGTGAAGTTTTAAAAGAAAACGGTGCAGTTGGCGAATTGGTTTTCACAACTATCACAAAAGAGGGTTTCCCGGTGATAAGATATCGCACAAGGGATATTTGCTCACTTAACTATGAAAAATGCAAATGTGGCAGAACGCATGTCAGAATGAACAAGCCTCAGGGAAGAACGGATGACATGCTGATAATCAGAGGAGTGAATGTGTTCCCATCGCAAATCGAGGAAGTTCTGTTAAATGTTGGAGGTGGCATTACTCCAAACTATCTCATCATTGTTGACAGGGAAAATAACACAGACACCTTTGAGGTTAATGTTGAAATGAGTGAGGCACTATTTTCTGATGGAGTCAGAGGTATTGAAAAGATTGAAAAGAACATCACAGAACAACTCAGAAGCACGCTCGGTATTGGGGTTAAGGTTAAGCTTGTAAATCCAAAATCTATTGACCGTAGCGAAGGCAAGGCTAAAAGAGTTATTGACCGCAGAAAATTACATTAATATTAAAAATCCATTGGCCTGCATGTGAGAAAAATCAGTGCAGACAGAAAGGTTAGTGATTAATATGTTCATTAAACAGCTTTCAATTTTTATCGAAAATAAACCGGGAAGACTCGAAGAAATAATGGATTGCCTTAGTCAGAACAACATAAATCTTCGCGCATTGGCTCTTGCAGATACAACAGATTTTGGTATTTTGCGAATAATAGTTGATGATATTGATAAGGCAAAGACTGTTCTTAAAGAAAAAGAGGTTATTTCAAAAAGCACAGATGTAATTGCAGTTCTGATTGACGATAAAACAGGCGGACTTGCACATGTTGTTTCGGTTATTTCCTCGGGCGGTGTTGGCGTTGAATATTTATATGCTTTTCTTGGAAGAACCGAGGGCAAGGCGTTAATGGTTATTAAAACTGATGACGATGAAAAAACATTAAAAATTCTTGAAGATAATAATATCGAAACAGCAAGCCAAGAGAGTATATAAAAATGTTGCATATCACCGAAACCATTATAGTTGAAGGAAAGTTTGATAAAGAAAAACTTAAAGCCGTTACCGATGCGCCCATAATATGCACCGGCGGCTTTGATTTGTATAGAAACAAGAACATAATAAATACAATTCGGAAAATGGCTGAAAAAACAGGCATAATAATTCTGACGGATTCGGATAGTGCGGGTTTTCGCATCCGTAATTATATCAAACAATGTGTGGGTAATTGCGGCACAGTTAAGCATGCATATATTCCGTCTGTTGAGGGAAAAGAGCGGCGAAAAGAACAAGCCGGCAAGGAAGGTCTTCTTGGCGTTGAAGGTATGACAGAAGAACTTCTTGCTGATATATTAGCTAATGTAACAGAGGTCTCTTTGCTGCCAAAAAGTGAGATTAAAATAACCAAAAGCATGTTTTATGAAGATGGTTTAACCGGGGCTGTGAATAGTTTTGAAAAACGCAAAGCACTTGCCAAAAGTCTTGGACTACCTGTGCGAATTTCAACAAATGCTCTTTTAGATATTTTAAATAAGGCGTTTGAATATGATGAATATAGAGCCGCAGTTGAGAAAATTAATAAAATATATTAAATATTTATTGTATTTTAAGTGATTTTATGATAATATATAATGAAAGAACGGAGGATGAATATATGGATAATAATAAAAGACCGGAAAGCATGAAAAGAATAACAACTGATGCGTTAGCAAACGTTTTTATTGATGAACAGGTTAAGCTTATTCGCGAAACAGTTGGTGATAAAAAAGTGTTGCTTGCACTTTCAGGTGGTGTTGATTCCTCAGTTGTTGCTGCGCTTTTAATTAAGGCAATAGGCAAACAGCTTATTTGCGTTCATGTCAATCATGGACTCATGAGAAAAGGCGAAAGCGAACAGGTTATTGAAGTCTTTCGTGACGAGCTGGATGCTAACCTTATTTATATTGATGCAACGGATAGATTTTTAAGTAAGCTTGAGGGAGTTTCAGAACCAGAAAAGAAAAGAAAAATTATTGGCAGTGAATTTATTGTTGTGTTTGACGAAGAGGCTCGCAAGCTTGAAAACGTTGATTTCTTGGCACAAGGAACAATATATCCTGACATCCTTGAAAGCGATGGGGTTAAAGCTCATCATAACGTTGGTGGACTTCCTGAAGATATGAAATTTGAGCTTGTTGAACCAATAAAGCTTCTTTATAAGGATGAAGTTCGTGTTGTTGGTAAGGCGCTTGGACTTCCTGCAACAATGGTTGACCGTCAGCCGTTCCCTGGCCCTGGTCTTGGTGTTCGTTGTCTTGGCGCAATCACACGTGACAGACTTCATGCACTTCGTGAAGCGGATGCAATTCTCCGTGAGGAATTTGACATTTGCGGGCTTGCAAGCAAGGTTTGGCAATATTTTATTGCTGTTCCCGATATGAAGAGCGTTGGAGTTAAGAATGACAAACGTTATGAGGGATGGCCGGCAATAATCCGTGCCGTTAACACAACTGATGCTATGACCGCAACAATTGAAGAAATTCCATATGATGTGCTTCATAAGATTACATCAAGAATCACAAACGAAGTTGACGGCATTAACCGTGTTCTCCTTGACCTCACACCAAAGCCTATTGGCACGATAGAGTGGGAATAAGAACATAGTCCTTGAAAAGCCTTATTTTAAGCGGTTTTCAGACTTTTGAATGTTGTTTTGACAACACTTTGACAACACTTTTATGCTATTGAAATAAAAGTGTTGTTTTTTTCTATAACACATTGACAAGTATCTATGTATATGATATAATAAACACATAGACAGTTATCAATATAAAGGGGTGCTTTTATGAACGAAATTGATATTGCTTTGATTTGCAAAGCGTTAGGTGATAGTAATCGTCTGAAAATTGTTGATATGCTTCGTGAAGGCGAAAAGTGTGGGTGCAAGTTGCTTGAAGCATTTGAAATTACCCAACCAACTCTTTCACACCATATGAGAATTTTATCAGAATGTAATTTGGTAATATCTCGTAAAGAGGGTAAATGGTCGCATTATTCACTTAACTGTGATACTTGGGGTGCTTTCAAGAAGTATTTTGAAAAATTCACTTGCAAAAAGGTTGGTGAATGCGAATGCAAATGATTTGGAATTTTATTCAAAACGAATTGCTGGGAATGAACTGGTTAAATGTGGTTATAGGTAATTTATTATCTCTATGCGGTCTTGATGTTTCAAGTAAAATTGGCGGTAGCATACAGTTCTTTATCTATGATACCATTAAAATTATGTTGCTCTTGGGAGTGTTAATTCTTATTATTTCCTATATACAGTCGTTTTTTCCGCCTGAAAGAACGAAAAAAATATTAGGGAGATTTCACGGAATTGGTGCGAATTGCATCGCAGCACTTCTTGGAACAGTAACACCATTTTGCTCCTGTTCATCTATTCCGCTGTTTATGGGCTTTACAAGTGCAGGGCTTCCAATGGGCGTAACATTTTCGTTTCTTATTTCTTCGCCTATGGTAGATTTAGGTTCACTTGTTCTACTAACTAGTATATTTGGTTGGAAAGTTGCCGTAATTTATGTAATTGTCGGTCTTGTTATTGCTGTTATTGGTGGTACAGTCATTGAAAAACTTCATCTTGAAAATGAAGTTCACGAGTTTATTCGTAATGCAAATGCTCTTGACCTACCACAAGAAGAACTCACATTCAAAGACCGTATAAAATATTCTTGGGAACAGGTTATGGAAACTGCAAAAAAAGTATTTCCTTATGTGCTTATAGGTGTTGGTATTGGTGCATTCATTCATAATTGGATACCAGAAGATTTTATTGTTAATATCTTGGGCTCTAATAACCCTTTTGCAGTAATTTTTGCAACCATTGTAGGTGTGCCGATGTATGCTGACATTTTCGGAACAATACCGATTGCAGAAGCATTACTTGCAAAAGGTGCAGGACTTGGCGTTGTTCTTTCGTTTATGATGGGAGTAACAACACTTTCAATTCCGTCAATGATAATGCTTAAAAAAGCAATCAAAGCAAAGTTGCTTGGTATTTTCATTAGCA
>JAZNGL010000036.1:0-5928 GCA_045576435.1 Clostridia bacterium | reverse complement strand
GCTTATATTATTCTTTTGCAATATCCCTTATTGTATTATTATCTAAGTATTATTTGCAGTCCATCCTGACACCACCTCAGTCAAATTTGAGCCACCATATATTTAGTCTGTTCCGTAAATCTTTTCTGTGAACTGATAGAGATTTGATGTTGCAGAGCCGTTAGCCTTTTTGCGATTTATCTTTTTAAGATATCCCTTTTTCGCAAGTGACGGTATTGCTCTTTTAACTGTGCTTAGACCGATGTCTGTATCTGCTGCTATCGTGTTAAGAGATGGGTAACAAATATCTTGGTTCCCGACTCTCATAAGCAGATAACACAGTATGCGGTATTCTGCTGTAGAGATGTTTTTATCTGTGATAAGTTTGTTTAGTATATTTGTATAACTTCCTTTTAATTTCGGCATGATAATTCCTCCTGTTTTGTAATTAAAAAAGCCGCATCATTTCGATACGACTAATTAGTTTTATTTAATTCATTCTTAATTCCATTCCGTAATTCTACAGAATGAAATTGGCATAAAAATCAGTAGTTTTTAAGACTTGTATCAGCCTAAAACTTCTGGTTTTATGCGGTTTTTAAGTTTTCACCGATTGGACGCTATCATCAGGTCCGTGTGCCGGTAACGGCTTAGGAGTTCAAATCTCCTCAGGTGCACCACGAAAAAACAGAACTCAGATGTAACATCTGGGTTCTGTTTTTTAAAGATTAAATAATTTGGTAAAAAGATTCAATATTTTAGTTTAGTTCACCTTTTATTCTATTACTTCAATTAAAAAACTCACAGGACGAAATCCGTCATTACAAGAAATCATGGCGGATTCAGGATTCTTCATCCAACCATCGTAAAAATCTCCGCCACCTATGCTAAGCTCTTTGACAAAGTATTCCATACTATGCCAAGCGGAGTCGCACATATTATTTGGCTTTTCACCATTAACAGATATAAATACTTGTCCCATCCGCATATCGCAAGCATGCTCAATTGGGTTTTCGTACTTTTTGATTAAATCATCATACTGTGCCATTTTCATCACGGTTATCTTAATCGTTTTCATAATATTATCTTCCCAATGTTTTTTCTTTATTATATCATAAATATTATAAAAGTCCACAATTTTATAAAAAATATAGCCGCTTTAAAACTATAAATTATAAACTTTATATTTTGCACAGAATTTTATTATATTATGAGAGAACATTCTAAAAAATGTTTTTTGTTAACAATTATTTCAGTAAAATATTATAATTTACAATTTTAATATTAGCCCATATGAACTTAAAACCTGCATAAAACAAGGGGTTGAGCAATGCTCAACCCCTGAATATTAATATTTTATTCAAATTAGAAATATCTCTTTAAAAGTCCCTCGAATGCCTTGCCGTGTCTTGCTTCGTCGCGAGCCATCTCATGAACTGTATCGTGTATAGCATCGAGGTTTGCAGCCTTTGCTCTTTTTGCAAGGTCAAACTTACCTGCAGTTGCACCATTTTCTGCATCAACTCTCATCTCAAGGTTTTTCTTTGTTGAGTCTATTACAACTTCGCCGAGAAGCTCTGCAAATTTTGCAGCATGCTCTGCTTCTTCATAAGCAGCCTTTTCCCAATAAAGTCCGATTTCAGGATATCCTTCGCGATGTGCAACTCTTGCCATTGCAAGATACATACCAACTTCTGAGCATTCACCTTCAAAATTTGCTCTGAGATCCATGATTATATCTTCAGGAACGCCCTTTGCAATACCAACAACGTGCTCTGCAGCCCACTCTCTTTCTCCGGCTGCCTGCTCTGTGAACTTTGATGCAGGAACACCGCACTGTGGACATTTTTCAGGAGCAGAATCTCCCTCGTGAACATAACCGCAAACTGAACATACAAATTTTTTCATAATAAAATCCTCCTATAAAATATTTTTTTCTAAATCCTTACATGTTTTACATTTGCCGAAAAACACCATTGAATGTTCATAAATATCGCCGTCAAATTTATCGGCTGCCCATTTGTTAATTGAGGCTAATGATTCGCCTTCAATATCGGTTATTTTTCCGCATTTTTTGCAAACAACGTGATAATGTGAATCAACAGTTCCATCAAAATGTTCGCTGGATAAACCAATTGCCAATTTCTGAATTAGATTATCTTCTGCAAGTTTAGAAAGATTTCGATAAACTGTGCCGAGACTGATGTTTGGAATGGTTTCGCGCACTTTTGAATAAACCCAATCAGCAGAAGGATGAGTTTTTGTTTTTTTCACCACTTCTAAAATAGCATCTCGTTGTTTACTGTGTTTTGTAGTAGTCATCACAGCACCTCTAACAATAATAGTAATTGTTACTATTATTATAGCAAATAAATTTTATTTGTCAAGTACTTTTGAAAAAATTTTTAAAAAATTTTAAATTAAGTCCGCAAGATGTGGGCGAAGTCTTTTGAATAAAAGGTTTCCGCATAAGATTAATACGCTGGTTAGTGCCCAGAAATATAATGAAAGACATGGAGTTTCCCAAAAATAAATTCCATAAACAAAAGTGTTGCGATAGCCCTCGGTTATATAATAGATGGGGTTTAATTTAAAAAGTATATGTAGGCTTTTGGGAATTGAGTTTATATCCCAAAAAATTGGCGTGAGCCAAAAGCCAAACTGAACAAGAACACCAACAATATTTCCCATATCACGTGCAAACGCAGTGAGAACTGAGGTTATTCTGCCGAGTGCCAACGAAAGAACGAAGGCGGCAAACATATAATATATAATTTGCAAATGAATAAGACCGAGAGGAAAACGATAGGCAATAACAATCAAAAAAGTTAATGCAACGAAGAAAATATGCACAAAAGCTGCAGAAACAACTCGCACTGCAGGGAGTATTTCCACTTTAAAAACAACCTTTTTCACAAGATAGGAATAATCAATGAGGACACCAGTTGCTCCGCCCCATGCTTCGGATATAAAAAACCATGGAACAATGCCCGAAACAAGCCAGATAACATAAGGGACATTTCCAACGGGTCCATTTTGAAATGCAACCTGAAAAACAAACCAATAAATCAGAATTGTGATTATAGGGCTGATAAATGCCCATATTGTTCCTAAGACTGAGCCTGCATATTTGGATTTAAAATCATTCTTAGCTAATGAGAATAACATTTGGGTATCTCCTATCTTTTGATATTAAATATTACATTTCCAATCTGGAAGACCAGTTTGGATTGCATGCATCATGCGTGTTTTGAATGAATGGTCAACCGCATTCTTGCTATTGACAAAATCTTTAATTTCCTGTCTTTTTGTAAATCCGTCCATCGGACAAGGATTGTGCACAATGGGAAGATTAGCACGCTTGGCATAGCCACGAATATCACCTTCGGCAACATATATCAGTGGTCTGATGACGTTAAGGTCAATTCGGGAGAGATATGTAACGGGTGAAAAACAGTTGAGGCGGCCTTCATAGAAAAGAGAGAGGAAGAAGGTCTCAATTACATCTTCGTTATGATGCCCAAGCGCAACCTTGTTACAACCATTAATTTTTGCCAGGTCGTTAATAGCGCCTCGTCGCATTTTAGAACACAATGAGCATGGATTTTTCTCTTTTCTTATATCAAACAAAATTTCTGCAATATTAGTTTCTTTTATGATATATTCAACATTTATTTTACCACAAAGCTCCTGAATAGAGGAATAGTCAACACCATCAAAGCCCATATTGAGAGTGATGCCGATTACCTCAAAGGGAACCTCGGAAAATCTTCGGAATTCTGCAAGTGCACATAAGAGAGCAAGACTATCTTTGCCGCCTGAAACACCAACGGCTATTTTGTCACCTGCATTAATCATATTATAATCCTGGATGGCTCTTCGCATAGAGCTTAAAATTTTTCTCATATTTTAAAATCACTGCTCATTTTTTTCAGAGCATTACTCCGATGACTTATTGAATTTTTAACCTCTGGTGAAAGTTCTGCCATGCATTTATCAAATTGAGGCATATAAAAAATCGGGTCATAGCCAAAACCATGTTCACCAGATTTTTCAAAAGCAATTTCGCCCTCACATTCTCCACGAAACAACATGACATCTTTACCTGGTATTGCAACTGCAATAACGCAGACAAATTTTGCAGTTCGTTCACTTTTTGGAACATTTACCATTTCGGACAAAAGTTTAGAAATGTTTTCGTCATCTGTGGCATTTTCACCCGCAAAACGGGCGGTGTAAACGCCTGGACGACCATCAAGGGCGTCAACACATAAACCGCTATCGTCGCCTATCGATGCATGACCTGTTGCTTCCATGATGGTTATAGCCTTTTTTATTGCATTTTCCTCAAAGGTTATGCCATCTTCAACAACGTCAATATCGCCAAAACCTGCTTCGTCCTGAGTTATAAGAGAAAAGTCGTCACCTAAAATGGCGCGGATTTCTTCCGCTTTATGACGGTTTTTGCTTGCAAGAATTATTTTCATAGTTTTTCTCCATTAAATCTGTAAAATTGTATATATTATTTATAACACATTTTTCATAAGTTGTAAATATTGATAGTTGCAAAAAATAAAATAATATGTTATAATTTATAGGAAATAAAAAATTTAGGTTAAATTTTTAACAAAAATTTAAAAAGCTATTGTATATTTTGGAAAAATAGTGTAAAATAATTATTAATAATATTAATATATTTTGGAGGTAAATATTTATGTCAGTAAAAGTTGCTATTAATGGTTTTGGTCGTATTGGACGTCTTGCTTTCCGTCAGATGTTTGGTGCGGAGGGTTATGAGATTGTTGCAATCAACGATTTAACAAAGCCTTCAATGCTCGCAGATCTTTTAAAGTATGACACAGCTCAGGGCGGATATTGCGGAAAAATCGGTGAAAATCTTCACACAGTTGAGGCTGATGATGAAGCAGGCACAATCACAGTTGATGGAAAAACTCTTAAGATTTATGCAGAAGCTAAGGCTGCTGATCTTCCTTGGGGTGAAATCGGTGTTGATGTTGTTCTTGAGTGCACAGGCTTCTACACATCAAAAGAAAAGTCACAGGCTCATATTGATGCAGGTGCAAAGAAGGTTGTTATTTCTGCTCCAGCAGGCAATGACCTTAAGACAATCGTTTTCTCTGTAAATGAAGATACTTTAACAGCAGATGACACAATCATTTCAGCTGCTTCATGTACAACAAACTGTCTTGCTCCTATGGCAAATGCACTTAACAAATATGCTGCAATTCAGTCAGGTATCATGTCAACAATCCATGCATACACAGGCGACCAGATGATTCTTGATGGTCCTCACAGAAAAGGCGATATGAGACGTGCAAGAGCAGGTGCTGCAAACATCGTTCCTAACTCAACAGGTGCAGCAAAAGCTATTGGCCTTGTTATTCCTGAACTTAACGGCAAGCTCATCGGTTCTGCACAGAGAGTTCCGGTTGTAACAGGTTCAACAACAATTCTTACAGCTGTTGTTAAGGGCACAGATGTTACAGTTGATGGCATCAATGCTGCTATGAAAGCTGCAGCTTCTGAGTCATTTGGCTATAACACAGATCCAATCGTTTCTTCAGACGTTATTGGAATGAAATATGGTTCATTGTTCGATGCAACACAGACAATGGTTGCTAAAATCGCTGATGACCTCTATGAGGTTCAGGTTGTTTCTTGGTATGATAACGAAAATTCATACACAAGCCAAATGCTTAGAACAATCAAATATTTCGCAGAAATCTAAGATTAAAAATATTTTAGATAAAGAAAACGGAGATGTGATTTTTCACATCTCCGTTTTGATTGGTGCCTTTAGGCGTGGAAATAAACCCCAGTTCTACTGGGGGAGCAATAAAAAGCTTTAGCATGAGAAAACCTCCATGATATAATAGTAAATGGTTTGGCGACCGCATTACAAAAAATATATCATGGAGGTTTTTAACA
>JAZNGL010000035.1:0-10335 GCA_045576435.1 Clostridia bacterium | reverse complement strand
GTAGAATTTCATTTTTGAAAAACTTTGCCGATTTGATTAATGCGAAAATCTTTCGCATTGCAAATCTAAAAACACCAAAGCAAAAGGAACAAATAATTGCTTTGGTGTTTTTACATGCTTTTTTCAAAAATTCAAAAACTCATCATAAAAAACACTATAAAAAAATCGGGGAAAACCCCCGATTTTTAATTATTCTGTTACAATTCTCTTAAGATTAATTCTGCCCATCTTATCAATTTCAATTATCTGAACCTTGATTTCATCACCAATCTTAACAACATCTTCAACCTTTTCAACACGAGCCTTATCAAGCTTTGAAATGTGAACAAGGCCATCTTTTCCCGGTAAGAATTCAACAAATGCACCGAAATCCATTATTCTGACAACTTTACCGTCATAGATTTCTCCAACCTCAGGTTCTTTAACAATACCTTCGATTATCTTCTTTGCAGCCTCGCCTGAAGTTGTGTCAGGTGCAGCAATAAATACTCTTCCGTCATCTTCAATATCAATCTTCGCACCTGTGTCTGCGATAATCTTCTGAATTACCTTACCGCCTGAGCCGATAACGTCACGGATTTTATCAACCGGAATTTCAATATGAATAATCTTTGGAGCATACTGTGAAATTGATTCACGTGGCTGTGGAATTGCTTTGAGCATTACCTCATCCAAAATATAATATCTTGCATCTCTTGTTTCTGTGAGTGCATTTTTAATGATTTCAGGTGTTAAACCGTCAATCTTGAGGTCCATCTGGATTGCTGTGATACCTTTCTTTGTTCCCGCAACCTTAAAGTCCATATCGCCAAAGAAGTCCTCAAGTCCTTGAATATCAAGTATTGTTAAAAATCTTTCGCCTTCAGTTACAAGACCAACTGAAATACCCGCAACAGGAGCCTTAATCGGAACACCCGCATCCATAAGCGCCAAAGTGCTACCGCAGATACTTCCCTGTGATGTTGAACCGTTTGAGCTGAGAACTTCAGAAACAAGACGGATTGCATATGGGAATTCCTCTTCGCTTGGGATAACAGGAACCAAAGCACGCTCAGCCAAAGCACCGTGACCAATTTCACGTCTGCCTGGGCCTCTTGATGGCTTTGTTTCGCCAACGCTATATGATGGGAAGTTATAATGATGGATATATCTTCTATATTCCTCAGTATCCAGACCATCGATAATTTGAGCATCACCCAAAGCACCAAGTGTTGCAACAGTTAAAACCTGAGTTTGTCCTCTCTTGAACAAACCGCTACCATGTGTTCTTGGGAGAAGTCCAACTTCAGATGAAAGCGGTCTTATCTGCTGAATTGCACGGCCATCAACACGCTTGCCCTCATCCAAAAGCCAACGTCTAACAATTGTCTTCTGGAGCTTATATAAAGCGTCCTCAATATCCTGCGCATATTCCTCTGCAGGATATTTTTCTTCAAAGTTTTCATAAACCTTAGCGTAAACTTCTTTTAAGTTTTCATCTCTTATTGCCTTATCATCGGTATCAAGAGCTTCCTTAACCATATCTGTTGCAAAAGCTTCAATATCGTTAAATACTTCTTCGTTAACAACAATATGCTCATATTCAAACTTAGGCTTTCCAACCTCATCCTGAATACCCTTGATGAATTCGCAAATTCTCTTGATTTCCTCATGCGCAAACATGATTGCATCAAACATAACATCCTCAGGCACTTCATTTGCACCTGCTTCAATCATAACAACCTTCTGGAGACTACCTGCAACTGTTAAATTGAGGTCACTCACTGCTCTTTGAGCCTCTGTTGGATTGATAACAAATTCGCCATCAATAAGACCAACATAAACCGCAGCAATCGGACCGTTGAACGGAATATCCGAAATTGAAACTGCCGCAGATGAACCAATCATTGCACAGAATTCAGGAGCGTTATCCTGCTCAACTGACATAACTGTTGAAACGATTGAAACGTCATTTCTCAAATCCTTTGGGAAAAGCGGACGCATTGGTCTGTCGATAACTCTTGCTGTTAAAATAGCATTTTCAGAAGGTCTACCTTCTCTTTTCATAAAGCTGCCAGGAATTTTTCCCACAGCATACATTCTTTCCTCATAGTCAATGCTAAGAGGGAAGAAATCAATACCGTCACGCGGTTTTGCCGATGCAGTTGCTGCAGTCACAACAACAGTATCGCCATATCTTACAATAACAGAGCCGTTTGCAAGCTCTGCAACTTTGCCGACCTCAATACTGAGTTTTCTGCCGGCAACTTCTGTTTCAAAAATCTTACTCATAAAACTTGTCCTCCTATAATATATTTCAAGAGGTTTACTTTTTTAGCACTTAGAAGTAAACTCTCACAGCATTGTAAAAGCATATTTCTAACTGCTAAAGCGTAAACTCCCTTAAATTCTGTTAAGTTTAAAATACGAATTAAGTCTTTGCCCTAAAAAGAGCAAAGACTTAAAAATTTCGCATATTAGTGTCTCAAGCCTAATTTCTCAACAATAGCACGGTATCTTTCGATATCGTTCTTCATAAGATAGTTCAGGAAATTACGTCTAACACCAACCATCTTCAAAAGACCACGTCTTGAGTGATGGTCCTTCTTATGAGCCTTAAGATGCTCGTTAAGATGGTTAATTCTCTCAGTAAGAAGAGCAATCTGCACTTCAGGAGAACCTGTGTCACCTTCGTGTATTGCATAAGTCTTGATTATTTCTTCTTTTCTTTCCTTAAGCATTATTTTCACCTCCATCATTTTTAAGCCCCATAAAGCTTGGTATGAGGCGGTGAATCATCAACCCTCAAACTAAGCAATAGGTTTACAACTATTTGATTATAGCACAACAAATCAAATATGTCAACCATAATTTTTTAAATTTATTTAAAACTAATATCCTATTTCAGTTGCCAGCTTTTTAAGGGTATCGGCAGATTTTCTTAGAGCAGTTATTTCCTCATCGTTGAAATTAACTTCAAGCAGAGTTTCAACTCCCTCGCCCGATACTATTGTTGGCACAGAAAGGCACATATCACTTATTCCATATTCACCCTCAAGCAAGCTTGAAACCGTTAAAATTGACTTTTCATTACCGATTATACATTCAACAATCCTTTTGACTGCAAGTGCAATTGCATAGTAGGTTGCACCCTTCTTTTGAATGATTTCATATGCAGAATTTTTAACGATTTTATGAAACTCTGCCTTTTGCATCGGAATTGAATCGCAAACACCGCTATAATTGCAGAATTCATCAATTTCCATGCCCGCAACCGAGGTTGTGCTCCATGTTGCAACCTCAGAATCACCATGTTCCCCTATTATATAGGTATGAACATTTCTCACATCAACATTGGTATATTCACCAAGCAGATATTTCAATCTGGCGGTGTCGAGCACCGTTCCTGAACCAATGACATGCTTTTTAGAATATCCTGATATCTTATAGGTTATATAAGTTAAGATATCGACAGGATTTGTGACAATCATCAAGATTGTGTCGTCATGACAATATTTGAGGACATTTTCAATGATGCTTTCAAAAATCTTTGCATTCCTTTTAAGCAAATCAGTTCTTTTTTCTCCAGGTTCCTGATTTGCTCCCGCCGTAATAATAACCATGTCTGAGCCTTTTATATCGGTATAGTCACCCGCAATAATCTTAACGGGACTCACAAAGCTTATGCCGTGATTCATGTCAAGTGCATCACCCTCTGCTTTGTCCTTATTTATGTCGATTAAAACTATTTCCGAAACCAAGCCGCTGAGCATAAGAGTATATGCCGTTGTTGAACCCACCGCACCTGCACCAATAATGCTTATTTTACCTTTAAACACACTGTTACCTCCAAAAAATATATTTGTTTTATTTTTTCCCAAAGGCAACAATATATTCAAATAGGCTTATTTAACTATATCAATTTCAAAAAATTTTTTGTTTTATATTTACAAAACAGAAAAAATATTATATAATATCTATATCGCAGAACTTTTTAACACGAGGTGATTTTATGTACATAGGTATTGATTTAGGCGGAACAAATATCGTTGTTGGCATTGTTAATAACGATGGAAAAATTATCGCGCAGGACTCTGTTCCAACACTTGCAGGAAGAAGCTATGTTGAAATTGTTAAAGATATGGTTATCCTTTCCGAAAAACTTGTCGTGCAGAATGGTCTTTCCATGAATGATATAAAAGCCGTTGGAATTGGTTGTCCGGGCTCCGTTGATTATGAAAAAGGCACCCTTGTATATGCAAATAATCTGGGTTTTCATAACGTTCCTCTTCGTGAAGAATTTCAAAAATATTATAATATCCCTGTTGAGCTTGAAAACGATGCAAACGCAGCTGCATATGGCGAATATGTGGCAAGTGGTGATAATTCCGATGTTTTTGTTGCCGTTACTCTTGGAACAGGGGTTGGCGGCGGAATTATTCTGAACAATAAAATTTTCCGTGGTTCAAATGGAGCGGGTGCAGAGCTTGGTCACATTACTCTTGTTCACAACGGTGCTCCGTGCAGTTGTGGCAAAAAGGGTTGTTGGGAGTCATATGCCTCTGTCACTGCACTTATCAGTCAAACAAAGGCAGCAATGGCAAATCATCCGGAAAGCATTATGCATAAAATAGCCGAGGAACACGGCGCTGTGAGCGGCAGAACAGCTTTTGATGCAGCAAAGATGGGCGACGCTATTGGTCTTAAGGTTGTTGAAAAATATATTGAATATGTCGCAGATGGAATTGTTGGTATCGTCAATATATTTCAGCCCGACAAACTTGTTATCGGCGGCGGCATAAGCAAAGAGGGCGATTATTTGCTTAATCCGATTAAGGCTTATGTTGAAAAATATGATTACAACAAAGATTTCAAAAGAACTGACATTCTCACCGCAACCTTACGCAACGATGCGGGAATTGTTGGTGCAGCTCTTGCAGCAAAAAATGTTTAAAAACAAAAAAGTGGCTCACGCCACTTTTTTTATTTTAATAGTTCCTCTAAAAGTTCAAATCCATCGTTATTCACCGAAACGACCTTAACGCCAAGAGCTTCTTCCACGTCCTTAACCGTGAGGTTATCTAAAAATATATCCTCATCATGTCTGAGCATTGATTTTGGAATCACAAGTGTTTTCCCGATTTCCCTTCCTTTGAGTTGCTCTATTATATCCCCCGCAGTAACAAGTCCGCTAACGGTTATGTTTTCACCAAAAAAATTATTTTTTATCCGATAAACATTTATTAACTCACCATCAAGGTCGGCAATAAGCTCCTTAATAAAATCATATGCCAGATATCCCGTCACAACCGTCTTTTTATTTTTAACCTCAAGGCTTTCTGCCAATTCTTTTGCCTCATCAAACTCCCATTTCAGCGATGCACAAAGTCCAACTCCGTTTTCAATCTGCGGAAAGGCATCATATTCCTCCTGAGGCGGAATTTCACGTTCAGCCATGATATAAAATTCATCAGCAAGATAAACAAAATTAATCCCACGCTCACGCTTGAATTCTGATTGCCATTTTTCAATCTGCTCAATCACCTCAATTGAGCTTTCTTTATCAAATGCTCTGAGCATTGTCAAACCGTCACGATGATCCGATAAGCCAACAGGAACAATCGAAAGACTTTTAATGCACTCACCAAAGCCTGAAAGGTCTTTGATTGTCCTGTCAAGCTCCTCCTTGTCATTATATCCCCGACAAAGCACAACCTGACAGTTAATTGTCATATCGCCATCTGCAAAACGCTTTATCTGTTCCATAATTTTTCCTGCATTCTTGTTTGAAAGCATCTTCACTCTCAAATCGGGATTTGTTGTATGAACAGAAACATTTATCCTTGGAAGATTATATTCAATAATTCTGTCGATATCTGAATCTTTGATATTTGTTAACGTAACATAGTTTCCCTGCAAAAATGACAGACGATAATCGTCGTCCTTGAAATAACAGCTTTCTCTCATGTTTTTTGGCAATTGATCAATAAAACAAAAAATACACTTATTCAAACAAGACTTTGGCTCATCAATCAGAAGAGTTTCAAACTCAATCCCAAGTGGCTCAAAGTCCTCGTTTTTAATGTGTATACTTTTGTTTTTAAGTTCTATTTCAATTTCTTCATTTGCACAAAGATACATATAATCAAGATAATCAAAAACCCCTCTACCGTTTATCCTGATTATTTCGTCGCCTTTTTTTAAGCCATGTTTTTCGGCAAGCGAGCCTCGGCTCACGTTGTTTATTATTGCAGACATATTCTGCCTCCAAGCTATAGAAAATATTATTCAGCCTCAGCCTTCCGTCTCTGCCTCAACATCAGTCTCAGCTTCGGTTTCTGCAACAACATTAGCCTCAACTTCATCCATCTGTTCTGCAGCCGCCAACACTTCATCAACTATTTCAATTTTGCCCTCATAAATTTCATTAACTGCAATTGTGACATCCTTTGATGTTTTAACATCCGACAACGCAGGTGAACCTTCAACAATTTGTCTGGCTCTTTTTGCAGTTTCTATAACCAAAGCATATCTGCTTCCTGTTTTCTTTGTAAGCTCGGTAATTGGTGGATAAATCATCATAATAATTCTTTCTCCTTTTTCATTATATTCTTTATTTCTTCAACCGCAAAATCCAGATTATCGTTGATCACAATATATTTATATCTATCCTTAAATTGCATCTCGGACTTTGCAGCATATATTCTCTTATTTATTTCATCTTCACTTTCGCTACCACGATTTTTAAGACGTTCATAAAGCGCATCTTCGTTGGGAGGCGCAATAAAGATTGAAACAGCATCAGGTTCCTTTTCCATAACATTGAGTGCACCCTGAACATCAATTTCAAGTATTATGCTCTCGCCACGTTCCAAGGCATTTTTAACAGGTTCAATCGGTGTGCCGTAATAATTATCGTTATATATTGCCCACTCAAAAAAACTGTCTTTTTCAATCATGCTCCTGAATTCATCTTTCGTCTTGAAAAAATAAGTGACGCCTTCAACATCTTCGGCTCTTGGAGTTCTTGTTGTTGCAGAAACCGATAAAGAAAGGCTCTCATCCTGCGTCATAAGTCTTTTGCAGATTGTTCCCTTTCCAACTCCTGAAGGTCCCGAAATAACATAAAGAACACCCTTATTCTTCACTCTCTATCTCTCCTTCATCACGAGTCTCTTCTTCCTTAACAGATGCACGACCTGCTATTGTTTCAGTTTGTATTGCAGAAAGAATGATGTGGTCGCTATCGGTGATTATAACTGCGCGTGTTCTTCTTCCGCAGCTTGCATCGATTAAAAGGCCTTTATCTCTTGCATCCTGAACAATTCGTTTTATCGGTGCAGATTCGGGACTGACTATTGCAACAACCCTGTCACCCGAAACAATGTTTCCAAAACCAATATTTATAAGCTTCATAATAGATTACCTCCGCAACGAGCAATTATTCAATGTTTTGAATTTGCTCTCTTATTTTTTCAATTTCAGATTTCATCTCAACAATAAGCTTTGCAATTTCAATGTCACTCGACTTCGAACCCATGGTGTTTGTTTCTCTGTTCATTTCCTGAACAATAAAATCGAGCTTTTTGCCAATTGGCTTGTCCGTTTTTATTGCATTTTTAAATTCTTTTATGTGACTCGCAAGTCTAACGGTTTCTTCACCAATATCCGATTTATCTGCAAATATTGCAGCCTCTGTTAAAAGACGCGATTCCTCAATATTTTCACCCTCTAAAACCTCTGAAATTCGTTTATAGAGTTTGTCACGATATTCCTCAACAACTTTAGGATAGCGCACTTTAACCATTTCAAGATTTTCGGCAAGGACATCAAGATGCTCACAAATATCCTTTTCCATTCTCTTGCCCTCATCAATACGCATGCTCACAAAATCCTCAGCAGCTTCGGCAAAAACCGATTCAATAAGCGCAACAATTCTTTCTTCATCCGCCTCATCACTTTCAATTTTGAAAATCTCATGATATTGCGAAATCGTTGAAATTTTAACATCGTCCTCCAAGCCAAACGCTGTGAGAGTTTTCAATGCATTTATGTAGTTCTTAGCCATCTCGGTGTCAAGAACAACCGTTTTTTCACTTCCTTCTGTGCGGTCAATTGAAATGAATATTTCAACCTTTCCACGAGAAATATATTTCATTGCACTCTGGCGGATTTTATCCTCAGCAAATTGATAGTATCTTGGAAGTTTAACTGTTGTGTCGATATATCTATGATTAACAGACTTCAAACTGATTTTGATGTTAAAGTCTTCAACTTGCCCTTCTGCTCTTCCAAAACCGGTCATGCTTTTGAGCATATGTGACCACTCCTTTAGTAAAATACATAATATTTCATATATTATAACATATATTTTCCAAAAAATCAAATAAATATTTGAAAAAATCTAAAATTTGTTGTATAATATAAATAAATATTGTTTCAGGAGGTAGTCATGGCTTTTGACGGATTTGTAACACACAGGATTGTCAGTGAGTTGAATGAAAAACTTACACTTGGAAAAATAGATAAAATATATCAGCCCGAAAAAGACGAGCTGATAATTTCAGTGCGCACGCAAAGCAAGAACTATCGTCTGCTTCTTTCTGCCGCATCCTCAAACCCAAGGATAAATCTGACAGATGCAAGCCGTGAAAACCCGATAACCGCACCACTTTTTTGCATGATTTTGAGAAAGCATCTCGCGGGCGGAAAAATTAAAGAGATAATTCAGCATAGCTTTGACAGAGCAATAAAAATCGTTATTGAATGTTACACAGAAATGGGTGATTTAACCGAAAAGTCTTTAATTATCGAAATTATGGGGCGGCACAGCAATATCATTCTTGTTCAAAGCGACAATAAAATTATCGACAGCATCAAGCATATTGATTTCACCGTTAGTGCAGTGCGACAGATTTTGCCAAATCTCATATACGAGCTTCCGCCCGACCAAGGCAAGCTCAATCCCATTGAAACAACTGCCGCATTATTTGAAACAAAAATCCACGAATCCGCATTGGATTTACCCTTGGAAAAACTCCTCCTCTCAACCTTCACGGGCATGAGTCCGCTTATGGCAAGAGAAATTGTTTTCCGCATTTCAAAATCCAGCGCCTCGGTGGTTGGTGATGTTGATGCCGCAGAATTCTCACAAAATATAATAAATCTTATTCATGATATCATCAATGCCAAATCCGAAAGCTCCATTGTTTTGGACAGCAAGACCGAAAAACCGATTGCTTTTTCCTGCATCGAACTTTTGCAATATAGCGGACTTGGAAAAATCATTAAAAAGGAAAGCATAAGTGCAGCTGTTGAAAAATTTTTCTCAGGACGTGACCTCCACGACAGGCTCACTCAAAGAGCAGCAAGCACTGTTAAAATCATTAATAACAACATTGAACGATGTGAAAAGAAAATTCACATCCACACAGAAAGCATTAAAAAATCCCAAAATCGTGATAAGTACAAAATTTATGGTGATTTGCTCACAGCAAACATATATCAACTAAAGCAGGGCATGGAAAAAATCAGTGTTCCAAATTATTATTCAGAAAATGCAGAAAGCATTGAAATACCGCTAAATCCTGAACTATCCCCATCCCGCAATGCGCAAAGATATTATAAGCTATACACAAAGGCAAAAACCGCTGAAGAACATTCACTTGAACAATTAAAAAATGCAACCGACGAAAAGACATATCTCGAAACTGTGCTTGATTCAATATCTCGTGCCACAAGCTATGGTGAAATTTCTGAAATCCGTGAGGAGCTTTCTGAACAAGGCTATATCACAGTGCAAAAACGAAACAAAAAAGCAATAAAGTCAAAAATCACGCCTATGGAATTCATCTCTTCCGATGGCTACACAATTCTGGTTGGCAGAAATAATAAACAAAACGACGAGTTAACTATAAAAATGGCTTTTTCAACCGACCTTTGGTTTCACACCAAGGTTATTCCTGGCTCTCACACGGTTGTTCGGACAAATGGTGAAACCACCGTACCTGATAACACTATTCTGGAGGCAGCGACCATTGCGGCATATTTCAGTAAAGCACAAAACTCATCAGGTGTTCCCGTTGACTATACGGCAATTAAAAATGTTAAAAAGCCAAATGGCTCAAAACCCGGCTTTGTGATTTATGTAACAAACAACACAGTTTATGTTACACCTGATGAAAAATTGGTTGAAAATTTAAGAAAAAAATAGATTTTTTTAGCGGGGTATTCCCCGCTATTCTATTTTATAAACTCTTATTTTTATGCATCTTCCCTGGGAGACTTTCTCCCCGTGCCTCTCTTTCTATTCTTTTGGGGAGAATTTCCCTAAACTTCTTATTGCTATTTATTATT
>JAZNGL010000034.1:0-1816 GCA_045576435.1 Clostridia bacterium | reverse complement strand
TGAAAAAAGATATTTTAAATAATTAAAAAATACAAAAATTCCAAGAACGGCACAACATGAAAGAATAAATCCTTTTGAAAAGAGAGTGTAGGGAGATGCTAAAAGAATAATAAAAACAGCAATAGATAAGGAATTAATAATGGTATAACGTTCATATAAAAGAGAAGTCAAAATCATTATTGTTATCATTATTCCAGAACGACAAACAGAAGGTGTGAAAGCTGCGGTGGAGGCGAACAATAATATAGTGGGTAAGGAGAATAACAAAATATATTTTCGTTTCAATCGCAAATGTAAGAGTAGATAAGTAACTGCAGCAAAAAGTATGGACATATGCATTCCTGAAACAGCTGCAATATGTGATATCCCTGCGTTTGATAATTTTTGTTGGAAACTGTCTGACATATCGGATTTATCACCAATAAGGATACCTTTAAGCAAAGCTTTGTCGGTATCACTATAAGAGAATAAAGCATCAATTGCCTCACAGATACGATTATGAGCATAAATGCCAATGCGTTTTATAAAAAATATTAAAGAAAAGGCTTTGTTTTGTGGCACAGAAGGAGTAAATGATTTTGTCTGCCCGGTTATAAATATATTTTTGCTTCGAAGATATGTTAAAAAATCATCTTGATGGGTTAATTCACCAGTTGAAGAAAGTGATGCCCAACACTCTATATATTGCGAAAACTCGAGATTTTTCCCGGCATCTTTATTCATATACATTAATATTTTGCCTTTTTCAGGAATGTTTCTGCCATCATATTCAACAGAAGTTACATCAAGAGTAAAGGAATAGGAATAACCATTTGTAGTTTCTTTTGGAACAGAGTCAACATATCCATATAACCTGACGTTTTTGCCAGCATATTCACGAAGGGTTTTGAATGCGAAAAATTCATTGCATATGGGTCTGAGCATGCCAAGAATGAAAAAGGCAATAAGAGTTATAGGCAGAATAACCGATTTTTTCAAAAAGATGGGACGTCTTCTTATAATACGCACTACAATAAACATAAAAAGTGCAGAAACTATCAAAACAAAGAGAAAAAGACATAGAGCTATTGAACTAGCACTATCAAGTAAAACAAAAACAAAAATACCCAGAGCAAAAGTCAGAGTTATAAGAAATAAGTAGTGCTTTAAAGTTATAACGTGTTCGGATTTTTGCATATAAATCACCCTTGGAGTTTGATGGTGCACTTTTTGCTATATTTTAGCCAAGCTTTAACTCGTGAACATCTTGATTGGTTTGCGTATAATTTTCAATATAATTTAAAATTTCAGATATTGATGTTGCATAAAAATATAGATTTTTACAACCGTCACGAATAAAGCGTTCTTCAACAGAAATCATTAAAAATTCTTCAAGCTTTTTATAGTAGTTATCAATATCTAAAAGCACGATAGGCTTTGTGTGCCTACCTAGCTGTTTGAGAGTTAAAACCTCAAAAAATTCTTCAAAAGTGCCGATTCCACCGGGAACAATAATAAAAGCATCTGCTAAATCTTCCATTTTTGTTTTGCGTTGAGCCATTGTTTTTGTATAAATCAATTCAGTGCAATCTTCATAAATTTTTTCTATATTTTCATCACGGAAAAATTCAGGAATAACACCGAAAATTTCACCATTTTCACTTTTAACACCCCTTGCGGCAGCGCCCATCAAGCCGTGACCGCCTGCTCCAAAAACCAAGGAATGACCATGTTTAGCCATTTCTTTTCCAAGATTTTCAACACAGTTAATATATTTATCATTTATTTCGTTGCTTGCTGCACCAAAAACACATATTTTCATTTTAATTCCTCCTAA
>JAZNGL010000033.1:0-5283 GCA_045576435.1 Clostridia bacterium | reverse complement strand
ATTGCCATCGCCTCTGCCCTTCGGGAAGGCCTTACGGCGGCGGGACTGCCCGCCGATGCGGTACAGCTTCTTTCTGATACCGACCGTGCCGCGGCGACTGCGCTTATGCGCCTTCGCGGCTATGTGGATTTACTCATTCCCCGCGGCGGAGCGGCACTTATTAAAAACACGGTAGAAAATGCAACCGTACCGGTTATTGAAACAGGAACGGGAAATTGTCATGTTTATGTTGACGAGAATGCCGATTTAAATATGGCAAAGGAAATAGTGATAAACGCAAAAACTTCCAGAACATCGGTGTGTAATGCAGAAGAAAAGCTGCTTGTGCACAGAAATGTTGCAGAGAAATTCTTGCCAACGATGCTTAAGGCTCTTGAAGACAGAGCTGTTGAAATTATTGGTGATGAGGAAACATGCAGAATTTTTCCAAAGGCAACACCTGCAACAGATGAGGATTGGGGAACTGAATATCTTGATTTAAAAATTGGCGTTAAAATAGTTGATAGCGTTGATGATGCCATTTCACATATAAACAAATATGGCAGCGGACACTCAGAGGCGATTGTTACGGATAGCTATATGAATTCACAGAAGTTTTTAGATGAAGTTGATGCAGCAGCAGTTTATGTTAATGCATCAACCCGCTTTACTGACGGTTTTGAATTTGGATTTGGTGCAGAAATCGGCATAAGCACACAAAAAATTCATGCGAGAGGACCTATGGGACTTAAAGCGCTTACGACAAATAAATATATAATACGTGGAAATGGACAAACTCGATAATCCGTTTGAAAGGAAAGTATTAAATGGAAAAAGAAATAAAAAAAGCTATTCTTAGTCAGATGAACATTCCTGAGGATACGGGAGAGTTTTTTGCTGAAACTTCACAAAAATTTGAAGAATTAATGATTATGTATCAATGTGCGATTCAGGAGGTTAATACAAAGCTTGAGGTTTTGAGCCGTGAAATGTCGGTGCGCCGAAACAGAAATCCCATTGAAACAATTAAATATCGTATTAAGAAGCCTCAAAGCATAGTTGAAAAACTTGCTCGAAAAGAGCATCCAATTAACATAGAATCGGTAACGGAATATCTTAACGATGTTGCGGGAGTGAGGGTTATTTGTTCATTTATTGATGATATCTATACTATTGCAAAAATGTTGGTGCGTCAGGATGATGTTCGTTTGCTGGAGGTTAAGGACTATATCAAAAATCCAAAACCAAACGGATATCGAAGCTATCATATGATTATTGAAATACCTGTTTTCTTTTCAGACAGGAAACAATATATGAAGGTTGAAGTCCAGATCAGGACAATGGCGATGGATTTTTGGGCAAGCCTTGAACATCATGTTAAATATAAAAAAGATGTTGAAAATGCAGTTGAAATTGCGGCAAGACTTAAGGCTTGCGCTGATATAATTGCAACAACCGATGAAGAAATGGAACAGATTGGAAAGAAAATAAAATTAGTTTAAAACGATTTAATATATAAAAACAAGAGGTTTTTTATGAGTAAACAAGTAACAGTAGTAATTGTTGGTGCAGGAAACAGAGCGGATATTTATGCGTCATATTCATTGACACATCCCGATAAACTGAAAGTTGTCGGCATAGTTGACCCGGATAAAATCCGCAGAGGAATTATGCAGAAAAAATATGATGTAGACGATGATAGATGTTTTGATTCTGTTGAAGAATTTGTGAAGGTTGATAAGTTTGCCGATGCTGTTATAAACGGAACAATGGACCATCTTCATGTTTCAACATCAATCCCGATGCTTGAAAAAGGCTATGATATGCTTCTTGAAAAGCCGTTTGCACTCAATGAGGAAGAAATGGATAAGCTTGTTGATGTAGCAAACAAGAATAATAGCAAAGTTTATATTTGTCATGTTTTAAGATATGCACCATTTTTTAAAGCTATTAAGCAACATCTTATAAATAAAGAAATAGGGGATATTCTAACGATAGAAACATGTGAGCATGTTAATTATCATCATATGGCAGTTGCGTTTGTGCGCGGAAAGTGGCGTTCAGAAAAGCTTTGTTTTGCACCGATGATTCTTGCAAAATCCTGTCATGATATGGATATTATGATGTGGATGATGAATGAAACAGAACCTGTGTCAGTTGCAAGCTTTGGTAATAATATGCAGTTTATTCCGGAAAAGAAGCCGAGCGATGCGGGAGAGCGCTGTATGGTTGACTGTCCGAGAAATAAGGAGTGTCCTTTCTCTGCAGAAGCAAACTATATTTCAGAGCCGAGATGGATCCAATATGTCTGGAAGTGTATTGAGGGAGACCTGGACCAATCTGTTGAAAATAAGATTAAGTCATTGAAGGAGTTTAACCCTTATGGCAAGTGTGTTTGGGATTTTGAAAGAGATGGAAATGTTGACCATCAGGCAGTTTTAGTGAATTTCAAGAATGGTGCAACGGGCGCATTTACGATGGTTGGTGGAACTTCAAAGTCAGAAAGAAACATACATATTGTTGGAACTAAGGGCGAAATCAAAGGAACATTTGAGGATTCTATATATGTTCTCAGAAAAATTTCTCCATATACCAAGGATGGTTATGAAACAACAACTTATGATTTAAAAATCACAGGAGATATGACAGGACAAACAGGTGCACATGGCGGCGGTGATGTTGGATTAATTGCCGACTTTGTTGCGGTTATGAGTGGTGAAGAGCCATCAATTTCATGCACAGATATAAACGATTCAACTCTGAGCCATAGAGTTATTTTCAGAGCAGAAAAATCGCGTAAAAATAAGACAATAGAAGCAATTGATTAGAATAAAAGGGGGAATTTACACCTTGCAAATCCCCCTTTTGCTTTGTCAGGCTAAAACTTATTACAAATATAAATTAGGAGACAAATATAACTTTCCCACACAAAAATATGGACAAAATGTATTTACATTAAAAATTATATTATATATAATCATTCAGAGAAAGTAAACTGCAAAAATTATTATAAAATACATGGCAATAAAAAAACCCCTTTTTAAAGGGGTTTTTATTTATATTTAATTTTTAACTAAGCTTTCTTTTTGATGCTAACAATGAGATTAACAATAATTCCAAGCAACAATGAACAAGCGATTGCAGTTAAGGTTACTTTGCCAATAACTAAAGACATTCCACCAACGCCGGAAATTAAAATAACAGATGCTGTGAAAAGATTTCCGCTATCCTCAAAGTCAATCTTTTGAAGCATTTTAAGACCACTTATTGCAATGAAACCATATAATGTTATGCAAACGCCACCCATTACGCAACCGGGTATGGAATCAAGGAATGCAACAAACGGAGAAATAAATGAAATAAGCATTGCAATAATTGCTGTTGTTGTGATTGTTACAACGGATGCATTTTTTGTAATGGCTACACAACCAACAGATTCACCATAGGTGGTGTTTGGGCAACCGCCAAAAATAGCACCGACGATAGAGCCAACACCATCGCCAAGCAAAGTTCTTGAAAGACCCGGGTCTTCAAGCAAGTCGTGCTCAATGATGGAACATAGATTTTTGTGGTCTGCAATATGTTCTGCAAATACAACAAATGCAACAGGAACATAGGCAACTGCGATAGAAGCAACATAGTGACCATCAAGCTTCTCAAGGGCTTCAGCGGCAGTTAAAAATGTGAAATCGGGGACAGCAAAGATTTGCAAATTTTTAAATATGCTAAAATCGATAAGTTGAAGATCGGCGTTCCCTGTGTTGATGCCAATAACAGTGAATATTACAGCTGTTATATAGCCGGCAAGAATACCAACAATAAAAGGAATGAGCTTAAGCATTTTTTTGCCATAAACAGAAGTGATAATAACAACAAGAAGTGTTATCAAGGCACAAATGAAAGATGCCCATGCGTTTGCTCCCATGATAAATGAACCATTAGAATCGGTTGGACCATAAGAGAAAACATCTTTAACAGCTGCACCTGCAAGTGAAAGACCAATAAGAGCAACTGTTGAGCCAATAACAACTGCAGGCATGAGCTTGTTAATCCATTTAACACCAACAAACTTAACGATAAGAGCAATAAGCACATATACCAGACCTGCAAAAAGTGCGCCTAAAATAAGGCCAACATAGCCAAGGGCTACAAATGAACCTGCACCTGCAAAAGCTGCGAGCATAGAACCGATGAATGCGAATGATGAGCCAAGGAATACAGGGCTTTTGTATTTTGTGAATAACTGATAAATAATAGTACCTGCACCTGCACCAAAAAGTGCTGCAGAAACAGACATACCGTTTCCTACAATCATAGGTACGGTGATTGTTGCGGCAAGAATTGCCAATAATTGCTGAAAGGCAAAGATGATAATTTGGAAAAACTTAGGTTTATCGTTTACTCCATAAACTAATTTCATACCAAAACACTCCTTTATAGTACTTTTCCATATATTTTAGCATATATTGTTAAAAAAAGCAATATATAAATTATAATTAGGCTCAAATTTGTGCAATATAACCTAAATTATAAAAAATTTTTTCTATAAGGGAAAAAGATATTAAAAACTTCTATCAACAAAAAGAGGCATCATTTTAAATGATATAAAAGGCATAAGAAAAAATGGAAGTGCTTAATAAAATTTTCCAAAATTAGACTTACATAAAAACTCCTTTTTTGTAAACAATAGTTACTGTAAACTATTTGCAGAAAAGGAGTTTTTTAATACAATGAAAGCCACAGGAATTGTAAGAAGAATTGATGATTTGGGAAGAGTTGTTATCCCGAAGGAAATAAGAAGAACAATGAGAATAAGAGAGGGCGACCCGCTCGAAATATATACGGAGAGCGATGGAACAGTAATTTTTAAGAAATATTCACCTATTGGTGAGCTTGGTGAGTTTGCAGCACAATATGCTGAAGCGCTTTCGAAAACAGCGGGAATTCCTGCTTGCATTTCAGACAAAGACATTGTAATTGCGGTTTCAGGTGTTTCGAAAAAAGAGCTTATGAACAAAAAAATATCTGATGATATTGAAAAAATTATGGCTCAGAAAAACACCTTTGTTTTTAAAAGCGGAGAAAAGAACGTGGCAGTATCCGATGCTAATGAGATGTTTAGTGCAGGTGTTGCAGCACCGATAATTTATGACGGAGATGCAATTGGAACAGTTATGTTTATTTCATCATCGGAAAAGGATAAGTTTGGAGAACTTGAGCAAAAGCTTGCTGAATCAGCTGCTGCATTTTTAGGAAAAACAATAGAATAAAAAAGCACTCGGCAGAATTAATTCTGCCGAGTGC
>JAZNGL010000032.1:0-60542 GCA_045576435.1 Clostridia bacterium | reverse complement strand
GAATATACTATGAAAAAAACTTTAGTTTTAATTATTGCGTGTTTATTTGCTTTTTCGCAACTTGCATTTGCTGCAGATTTTCTTGATATGCCAAATGACTGGTCCACAGAAGCTTTAACTGCGGCTGTGAATAACGGTTTGCTCAGCGGAAGTAATGGACATATAAATCCATCTAACTCTTTAACCAGAGCCGAAATGGCAACTATTATGGTTCGTGCTTGTGGTGCTGTTAAAGAAGCTGATATTTCTGAATATACAGATGTTTCAAAAGATGCCTGGTATTATTCTTCAATGGCAAAAGCCGTTGCAATGGGCGCTTTCACCGGTTCTGACGGTAAGCTTAACCCCGAAAACTATATAACAAGACAGGAAGCATTTGTTGTTTTGGCAAGAGTATTTTCTTTGGATATCGACAAAGATATAAGCAATGCAACTCTCAAAGCTTTTAAAGATGGCAGTTCTGTTGCAGACTGGGCAAAAACAGCTGTTTCTTCCATAATTTCAAACGGATATGTTTCTGGTTCTGACGGATATTTAAATCCACAAAGCAATATTTCCCGTGCAGAATTTGCTGTTGTTATGAACCGCTTGGTTAAATACTATATCGACGACGCTTCTATCACCTGTATACCATCTGATGGTAATGTAATGATAAGAGTCGGCGGCTTCAATCTCGACGGAGTTGAAAGTGACAAAATGATTATTTTGGGTGATGGTTTGGGTGAAACTGATTCAAAAATCACTAACGCAAAGCTTGGCGAGCGTCTTGTTGTCAGAGGCGGAAAAAAAGTTCTCGTTGATGGTGAATTTAATGAAATAAGAGTTATTCGTCCACAAATAAGATTAAATTGTGAAACTGCAACCGCAAAAAGAATATACGGATGCAAAGATAGTGTTATTGATATTGGCACCATTTGGTCAAAGAATTAATACAAAATTATGAAGAAGTATTTAATTGCCGGCATAAAGGTCGGGATGACAACTGATATCGGTGGAACAACCGAAAGTCGCGCTCGTGATTATCTCTTCGACTTTGATGGCAATGCTGATTTTACAATTTCAATAAACAAAAAAGCTATCAAAAAACTGCACGAAGATAATCCTCATCTTTCTTTGGACAAATGTGAGTATATTCTGACTTGTATTGAATTTTGCGACAACTTGTTTGCCTTTGACGGATTCATGCTTCATGCTTCAGCCGTTGTTCTTGATGGAAAAGCATATTTGTTTTCGGCGCCGAGTGGAACAGGAAAATCCACACACACTTCAATCTGGCAAAGAGTTTTTGGCGAAGACAAAACGTATATTCTAAACGACGATAAACCGGTAATCAAAGTTGGTTCTGATGGTGTTTTTGTTTGTGGCACTCCGTGGAGCGGAAAAACTGATAAAAATCGCAACTTGACAGTCCCCCTTGGTGGCATTTGCTTTTTAAAACGAGGCATTGAAAATTCAATATCCGAAATGAGTCCTCAAAAAGCAATTTTTTCAATCTTGAATCAAACTATGCGCCCGGAAGAGCTTAACGATATGACAATTTTGCTCCATCTCATAGAACGCGTTATTTCAACAGTCAAGGTTTATGATATGTTATGTAACATGGAAGATGAAGCCGCAATTCTTGCATATGAAACAATGAGCGGTAAAGATTCCGCTGTTTTGCGAAAGGACGTGAACGGTAATGAAAATTAAAGAAGGATATTCTCTGCATAACGTTGCAGGATATAATATTGTTGTTCCTGTTGGAGAAACCGCAGTTAACTTTAACGGAATGATAAACTTAAACGAAAGTGGCGCACTTCTTTGGAATTTGCTTACAACAAACGCAACCAAAGAAGACTTGGTTGCCGCATTACTTAAAGAATACGAAACAACCGAAGCCGTTGCTTTGGCTGATGTTGATGCTTTTATTAAAAAAATGAAAGAGGCAAATTTATTAGATGACTAGTCCTAAACCTTCTGGTAATGAGGTTGCACTTTCGGAATTGTTTCCAATAATTGAGGAAAAATTACAAAACGGAGCCGAAATTACCTTTAAACCAAATGGCGTAAGCATGCTCCCAATGCTTCGTCCCGGCAAAGATAGTATAACGATAAAACGAAAAAAAACTTTGGATATAAATGATGTTGTTTTATATCACAGGCCAAACGGACAATTCGTCCTTCATCGTCTGATTGCAATAAAAAACAACGAATATATTTTTTGCGGGGATAACCAATGGCAATTAGAGCATGGGATTACAGATGATATGATACTAGGGGTCGTAATCAGCTTTTGTCGTTGCGAAAAACAGGTTGCTCTGGATGGCCCAGTTTATCAGCTATATCTCCGATTTCTTTGGTTTTTGCGACTGTTTAATCGAACTAAATATCTTTTTTCAAGAGTTATCAGAAAGCTTCGAAAGTTATTATCAAATTAATTTAAAAAGCCCCGCCAAATCAGGCGAGGCTTTCTTTATATGCTATTATAAAATGATTTTGCTTCTGAAACAATAATATTCAGTTCCGGAAATCTTGTGCTGAGAAATTGTGCCAAAAATTCACAAATTATATTTTCTGTTTCAAAGTGTCCTGCATCAATTACGTTAAGCCCTATTTCCTGAGCCGTTTGAGCATGATGATGATTTATATCTGCCGTAACATATGCATCCGCTCCTGCATGGTATGCAGAATATATTCCGTCGCCTCCGCTTCCTGAACAAAGCGCAACTGTTTGTATTGTTTCAGAAGTTTCTCCCATATATTTCATTGCCTTACAGCCAAGAATATCTTTAACATATTTAAGAAAATCCGCAAAAATCATTGGTCTTTCCAACGACCCGATTCTTCCAATTCCATCAAGCTTCTTCCCAAAAGGATCAACGCACTCGTCTGGCGTGAACTTCCGTATATTTTCAAGCTTCAGCTTTTGAGCAAGCAAATCATTCATGCCTCCGTCTGCTTTATCAAAATTAGTATGCATACAAAAAGCAGATATATCGTTTTTAATTAACGTTCTAACTATTCCACCCGTAGGGTCTTTTTCTGTGATAGAATATAGTGGCTTGAAAATTAATGGATGATGCGAAACAATTAAGTCTGCACCCTTGGAAACAGCATTTTTCACATTTTCCGAGGTGATATCAAGACAAACATATACCGTTTCCACCTTTTGATTTTCATCTCCAACCAAAAGTCCAACATTGTCCCATTCCTCTTTGATAGAGGCCGGGGCAAGCATTTCAAGCTCTTCTGCTATTTGGAAAACTCTTAACATATATCGTGGCACCTTCCTTTTTTATTTTTCTTCATCGGTTAATATCTCCAGAACTTGTTTGAGTTCATTTTTTATAGAAACGTTTTCAGGCAGACAGGATTTGCTGAGTCCCGATATTCTCTTCTTCAGTTTTTTTATTATTCCTTCCTTATATTTTTCATATAAATCAGAGGATGTTTTTTCAATTCCACGCCCAAAATATATTTCTTTTGGGGTGTAGCTTGTTTGCTTGTTTGGCGTGACTTTTAAAATATTATAAAGCTTGTTTTCCTCGGCAACAACATATTCTTCGTCAATCCCAAAGTTGTTTTCGCACAAAAACTCTCTCAACTCTTTAACCGCCGTCATAGGCTGAAGTATAATTACCTTTGCCTCAGAAACCGTTTCTGGTGATGCGTTAAGAATATCTGAAATCAAAATTCCGCCCATTCCTGCAATAACTATTGTTTCTGCTTCCTCAGGCTTAATCGTCTTAAGCCCTGCCCCCAGACGTGTGTCAACAAATTTCTCTAACTGATATTTTTTGATGTTTTCATCAGCGCGAAGCAACGGTCCTTTTTTTATATCCGATGCAATCGCTCTCTCGATTTGTTTGTTCTTAATCAGATATATCGGCAAATATGCATGGTCTGTGCCAATATCAGCAAGCATTTTTGAAGGAGGAACCAGTTCTGCTATTTTCTGCAATCTTGTTGTGAGACTAATGTTATCTTTTTTCATAGCAATTTCTCAACTTTCTAATTATATAAATATTATATCCTA
Source organism: Clostridia bacterium (assembly GCA_045576435.1). Taxonomy (GTDB): domain Bacteria; phylum Bacillota; class Clostridia; order Monoglobales; family Monoglobaceae; genus CAKSIW01. Next base: position 56,524 of record JAZNGL010000032.1, on the reverse strand, counting down.
ATTTGTTGTTTTGTCAACTAAAAAAAGGAAAAATGAAAAAAACGTAGAAGATAATAAAGAATAGTTTTTAAAATATAAGGTGGTGCAGATATGACCGTAAGAGAAAAAAACGAAAACAGAGAAAAGCTAATTTTAAGTAAATTTGCGGTCTTAAGCTGTGAAAGTAAAGGCCGGGCAATCAAAGAAGAACCATGCGAAATAAGAACTGCTTTTCAGAGAGACCGCGACCGCATTGTTCATTCCAAGGCTTTTCGTCGTCTGAAGCACAAAACGCAAGTTTTCTTGTCACCAGAAGGCGACCACTATCGAACCCGATTAACCCATACCCTTGAAGTTGCCCAGATTGCCAGAACTATCGCACGAGCCTTAGACTTAAACGAAGACTTAACTGAAGCCATTGCGCTTGGTCACGATTTGGGGCACACTCCCTTTGGCCATGGAGGAGAGCGCTCGCTGGACAAGCTTTGTCCCGAAGGCTTCCGTCATAACGAACAAAGCCTGAGAGTTGTTAATATTCTCGAAAGAAAAGGTGGCCTGAATCTGACTTACGAGGTCCGTGATGGTATTCTTTGTCATACAGGCGAAAAACTCCCTCAATCTCTTGAGGGCAGAATCGTGAGATTCGCAGATAAAATTGCTTATATAAACCACGATATAGACGACGCGGTTCGAGGTGATATTATTTCTGAAAGTGATATTCCAAAAGAGCTTATTAATCTTTTAGGAAAAACGTCATCACAACGTATAGACACATTGATAAACAGTATAATAATGTCAAGCATAGATAAGCCCGATATTATTATGGACGAGACGATTTATTCGGCAATGATGGACCTACGAAAATTTATGTTTGAAAATGTTTACTTTAATCCTCACGCCAAGAGTGAAGAGGAGAAAGCCTTTGGCATATTAAAGGGCCTGTTTGAACTCTTTTTAGAAAAGCCCGACTTAATTCCGGAAAACATTCGAGGCGCAAGCTGCAGTGAAAGCAATATTGTTGTTGTCCGTGATTATATTGCAGTCATGACCGACCGTTATGCAATTTCATTATATAATCAATATTTCATTCCAAAAGCATGGAACGCTTAATTTTGGAACAAGTTTACTGATGCTTTTCAGGCAGGAAATAGCAACTTTGTGTCGAATAATGTTATTGAGGTGAAACGATGGCAGTATCTGTTGATTTTCAAAGCTTTGTGGATGAGGTTATAGAAAAGACCGACATTGTTGATTTAATTTCTCGCTATGTTACATTAAAGCGGGTCGGCAATCGGTTCCAAGCACTATGCCCATTACATAACGATAAAAAAACGCCTTCTTTTTCTGTTTCCCCGGATAAGCAGCTCTTTCACTGCTTTGGATGCGGAGCAGGAGGCACAGCTATACATTTCATAATGGCTAAAGAAAATCTTGATTTTATGGAAGCCGTTAAATATCTTGCCGACAAAGCCGGCATTCCCGTGCCCGATTTCAGAAGCACTGCCGAAAGGGCCAAAGCGGCTGAAATTCATAACAAGAAAAAACGTATGTATGAAATGAATGCTGAAGCGGGCAAGTTCTTTTTCAAAAATCTTATTTCTCCCGAATATGATTATGCTCTTTCTTATTTCAGAAACAGAAATTTAACCAACGCGACAATTAAAAGTTTTGGTCTTGGCTATGCTCCCAATTCATGGACAAGCCTGATTGATTTCATGAAAGAAAAGGGCTATAGCGAAGCCGAGCTTGAAGAAGTTGGTTTAGCTGTTAAAAGAGAGAACGGAACATATTTTGATAAATTCAGAGATAGGGTTATGTTCCCTATCATTGACCTTCGGGGCAATGTGATTGGTTTTGGCGGGCGTATTCTAACAGATAGAGATGATGCACCAAAATATTTAAATTCTCCCGAAACGCTTATATTTAAAAAGAAAGAAAATCTTTTTGCAATGAATATGGCAAAAAACAATAAAGATGGTCAATTTTTGTTGATGGAAGGATATATGGATGTTATTTCGCTCCATCAAAATGGTTTTACTAATGCAGTTGCTTCTTTGGGAACAGCTTTTACGCCTCAGCAAGCAGATATTCTTAAAAAATATTCCGATAAAGCTACTCTCTGCTACGATTCAGACGAAGCAGGTCAAAAAGCAACCGAACGCGCCGGTGAGATTTTAAGAGAATCCGGAATAAAAGCACGGGTTCTGGTTATTAATGATGGCAAGGACCCCGATGAATATATAAACTCAAAAAGCCCTGATATGTTCAGGCATTTAATAGAAAACGCAGAAAGCTTCATCGAGTATAAAATTCATAATATTGAGAAACAATATAATCTTGAGGATGCTGTTGAAAAAATTGAGTTTATTGAACAAATTGCAAAAATCTTTGCTAACATAAAAAATGATGTCGAAAGAGAAGTATATATTAAAAAAATTGCACGTCAAACCGATGTTTCACCTGAAAGCATAGTTGTTCGGGTTGAAGCTTTTGCCAGAAAGATGAAAAGTGCAGAAAAAAAGCGGGACGAAAGGGCAGAAAAACGAAGCTTTGAAACACGAACCGGTTTGCGTGGCGATTTAGATAAAATGCGTTTATATAATGCAGAAAAACTTATGCTTAACTTGTTATGTGAAAAGGATGTCTTTTTATCATTCAAGGATAAACTTTTGCCAGAGGATTTTACAGAAATCAGGCACCAACGATTAGCTGAAATTATTTTCAAATTGCACGAAGCCGGCGAAAAAATTAATCCGCTTACTGTTATTTCGCAATTTGGCGAAGGAGATATCGGACTTGTTTCCGAAATATTATCCGATGATAAAAACGTTGATGATAAAAAAGAGTCTGCAAGGATGCCTTTTAAGATTATCACTGAATATAAGTTAAAAAAGGAAGAAAAACAATATACGGCAGATGGAGACACAGAGATGCTCCAGGAGATTATGAATCGACTGAAAAAAGATAAAATGTAGGAAGGCGAGAAAAAATGAGTAATAATAACAACAGCACAACAAACAATATAGACGAAAAAAAGTTGGCTATAAAGGAAGCCACAAAACAAACCCTTCAAGAACTTATTGCTATGGGCAAAAAAAATGGTGAGCTTTCATATGCAGATATTAACTCAAGGTTAGAAAGCATTGATATGGAGCCTGAGCAGATTGACCGAATCTATGATTTTCTTGAGAAGCAGGGAATAGAAATCATCGGAAACTTTGAAGAAGATATGCCGGAGATTGAAGATGATTTCCAGATAACCGAAGATGAATTATCGGATTTGAGTGTTCCCGATAGTGTTAGCATTGACGACCCTGTCAGAATGTATCTTAAGGAAATCGGAAAAGTTCCTCTCTTGTCAGGGCAGGAAGAAGCAGAGCTTGCTCAGAAAATGTCAGAAGGCGACAACGTTGCCAAAAAACGCCTTGCAGAATCTAACCTACGCTTAGTTGTTAGTATTGCAAAACGCTATGTTGGAAGGGGCATGCTGTTTTTGGATTTGATTCAGGAAGGAAATCTTGGTCTTATTAAAGCTGTTGAGAAGTTTGACTATACAAAAGGCTATAAATTCAGCACATATGCAACATGGTGGATTCGTCAAGCGATAACACGTGCAATCGCAGACCAGGCCAGAACAATAAGAATACCTGTGCACATGGTTGAAACAATAAATAAACTAATCCGTGTTACACGTCAATTAGTTCAGGAACTTGGTCGTGATCCTTTGCCGGATGAGGTCGCAAAAGAACTTAACATGCCAATTGACAAGGTTGGCGAAATAATGAAAATTGCTCAAGAGCCTGTTTCCTTAGAAACACCAATCGGAGAAGAGGAGGATAGCCATTTGGGTGATTTTATTCCTGACGATGACGCTCCTGCTCCATCTGACGCTGCTACTTTTACGCTTCTTAAAGAGCAATTGGTCGATGTACTTAACACCCTTACCCCTCGTGAGGAAAAGGTTTTGCGTTTGAGATTTGGTCTTGATGACGGAAGAGCAAGAACACTCGAAGAAGTTGGTAAAGAATTTAATGTCACTCGTGAACGTATTCGCCAGATCGAAGCAAAAGCCCTCAGGAAACTAAGACATCCGAGTCGTAGTAAAAAATTAAAGGATTATTTGGAATAATTTTTAATATATTAAAAGAGAGCGTATTTTATTTTCAAGAATTGCATTAAACGGAGGAATATATGAATAGTATTTTAGTAACAGGCGGCGCCGGATATATCGGTAGCCATACCTGTGTTCAATTACTTGATGCCGGATATAGCGTTACTGTTGTTGATAACTTATGCAACAGCTGCGAGGAAGCATTGAAAAGAGTAGAAAAAATAACCGGTAAATCAATTAAGTTTTATAAGATTGATATGGTAAATAAGGAAGCCTTGGAAAAGATTTTTGTTGAAAATAAATTTGATGCAGTGATACATTTTGCCGGACTTAAAGCGGTTGGTGAATCGGTTCAAATACCAATGCGTTATTATCAAAATAATCTTTATAGCACAATTAATCTTTGTGAGCTTATGAACAAATATAACGTTAAAAAGTTGGTTTTCAGTTCCTCAGCAACCGTATACGGAAAGCCACACACGGTTCCAATCACCGAAGATTTTCCTCTTTTCTGCACAAATCCATATGGCAGAACAAAACTTATGATAGAGGATATGCTCAGAGATTTAGCTGTTGCAGACAGTTCTTGGGACATTGCTCTTTTGAGATATTTTAATCCGGTTGGCGCTCACGAAAGCGGTTTAATTGGTGAAGACCCAAAAGGTATTCCTAATAATCTTATGCCCTTTATTGCTCAGGTCGCAGTGGGAAAGCGCCCATATGTCCATGTTTTTGGAAATGATTATGATACTCCTGACGGAACAGGCGTTCGTGATTATATCCATGTTGTCGATTTGGCAGACGGTCATCTCAAAGCTCTTGAAAAAATATCAAAACCGGTTGGCTTGGTAACATATAACTTAGGCACCGGCCATGGATATAGTGTTCTTGACATGATTAAAGCTTTCAGTAAAGCTTGTGGAAAAGAACTTGATTACAAAATCGAAGACCGCAGACCCGGAGATATTGATGCATGTTATGCAAACCCCGAAAAAGCAAAGCTTGAAATTGGCTTTGTTGCTAAGAAAACTCTTGAAGACATGTGTGCTGATTCCTGGCGTTGGCAACAGCAAAACCCAAATGGTTATGCCGATTAATTTAAAAGTTTTCTATTGAAACAGTTAACAGAAGGGAACCCACAGGATGAACGAATACCAAAAAAACATAAGAAATTTTTCAATTATAGCACATATTGACCACGGAAAATCAACCCTTGCTGATAGACTTCTTGAAGCAACGGGTGCTTTAACAAGCCGTGAAATGCAATCTCAGATATTAGATAACATGGAACTCGAGCGTGAACGCGGTATAACTATTAAAGCACGAGCTGTGCGCCTTATATATAAAGCACATAACAACGAGCAATATGTTTTGAATTTGATTGATACTCCCGGGCACGTAGACTTCAATTATGAGGTTTCAAGAAGTCTGGCTGCTTGCGAAGGCGCTGTGTTAATCGTTGATGCGGCTCAGGGTATTGAGGCGCAAACACTTGCTAATACTTATCTGGCACTTGAACATGACCTTGAACTTGTGCCTGTTATAAACAAAATTGACCTCCCAAGCGCGCGACCTGAAGTTGTTAAACAAGAAATCGAGGATGTTATTGGCATTGAAGCCCAAAATGCGCCTCAGATTTCTGCAAAAAACGGAATTAATATTGAAGCTGTTCTTGAAAAAATTGTAGAGCTTGTTCCACCGCCTATAGGTGATGAAACCGCTCCTTTAAAGGCTTTGATTTTCGATTCCTATTACGATAGCTACAAAGGCGTTATTGCGTATGTCCGTGTTGTTGACGGCACTCTCAAGGCCGGGGATGTTATAAAAATGATGGCAACCGGAAGTTCTTTTGATGTTGTTGAGGTTGGATATTTGCACCCTATGGGAATGTTATCCTCCGATTGCATAAAAGCAGGTGAAGTTGGCTTTATTGCAGCAAGCATTAAAAACGTTCGCGATGTTCGTGTTGGTGACACCGTCACAAAACTTGAAAATGGCTCTAAAGAGCCTCTTCCCGGATATAAAGATGTTAAACCGATGGTATATTCGGGTATTTATCCTGCTGACGGAGCTCGATATAATGACCTTCGTGATGCTCTGGAAAAGCTCCAGTTAAACGATGCCGCTCTTCGATTTGATGCAGAGACCTCAATTGCTTTGGGCTTTGGTTTTCGTTGCGGTTTCCTCGGGCTCTTGCACATGGAAATCATTCAAGAACGTTTGGAGCGTGAATATAATTTAGATTTGGTCACAACTGCACCGTCAGTTGAATATCTTATTCACAAAACCGATGGTGAAATAGTAAAAATATCTAATCCCACAAATCTTCCCGAACCTCAGGAAATAGATTTTATGGAAGAACCCATTGTCAGCGCCTCAATTATGACTCCAAAAGAATTCGTTGGAAGCATAATGGAGTTATGCCAGGAACGCAGGGGAAATTATATCCATATGACATATCTCGATGAAACTCGCGTTACTTTAGAATATGAGCTTCCTCTAAACGAAATCATATATGACTTTTTTGACGCCTTGAAGTCAAGGACCAGGGGATATGCATCCTTTGATTATGAGCTTAAAGGTTATCAGCGTTCTGAGCTTGTTAAGTTGGATATGTTGCTCAACGGCGACATGGTTGATGCCCTATCGTTTATTGTCCACAAGGAAAAGGCATATGCGAGAGGTCGTAAAATTGCCGAAAAACTAAAGGAATCAATCCCTCGTCAATTATTTGAAATACCAATCCAGGCAGCTATTGGAAGCAAAATTATCGCACGAGAAACCGTTCGCGCAATGCGTAAAGACGTTCTTGCAAAATGTTATGGCGGCGATATAACCAGAAAAAAGAAGCTGCTTGAAAAACAAAAGGAAGGAAAGAAACGAATGCGTCAGGTTGGTTCGGTTGAAGTTCCACAGGAAGCATTTATGTCAGTTCTTAAGCTTGACTAGCATTAAATTAATACGGTGATAAAAATGAAAAATACGGGAATTTATGTTCATATACCATTCTGCAAAAGCAAATGCGGATATTGCGATTTTAACTCCTTTGCAGGAATGGATGATAGCATATCTCCGTATTTTTTTGCATTAAATGAAGAAATTTCTATGGCCTCATTAAATGAATCTGTTATAGATACTATCTATTTTGGTGGAGGAACGCCAACCTGTGTTGACTTAACCTTAATCGAAAAAACCCTTAAACATATTTTTTCTGAATTTAACATTAGCGACAATGCAGAAATCACTATTGAATGTAATCCGGGAACAATTGACCTTGCAGGACTAAGGCTTCTCAAAGAATGTGGTTTCAACCGCCTGAGCATAGGTCTCCAATCAACAAATAACGCTCTTCTTAAAATCCTCGGTAGAATACACACTGTCCAAGATTTTGAAGAATGCCTCAAAAGCGCCCGACTTGTCGGTTTTGATAATATTTCACTTGATTTGATGTATGGGCTTCCAAATCAAACCCTATCCGCTTGGAACGAAACCCTGACAACCGCTTTATCCTATGACGTTCAGCATATTTCTTGCTATGCACTAAAAATCGAAGAAGGCACTCCTTTTGCTTCTAAAAAACTTGTTCTGCCCGATGACGACGAAATTGCCGACATGTATAATTCATGTGTTGAAAAGCTTAAAGCATCTGGTTATAACCGATATGAAATCTCAAATTTTGCAAAATCAAACTATCAATCAAGACACAATTTAAAATATTGGCGTTGCGAAGATTTTCGTGGTTTTGGAGCAGGCGCATTTTCTTGTGTTGAAAACAAACGTTTTTCAAACGAGACGTGTGTTGCAACTTATATCGAAAAAATAAACAACAAACAAACCGTTGTTACTTTCAACCACAACCAAACCGAAAATGATTTATTATCGGAATTTGTTTTCCTTGGTTTGAGATGTGCAGACGGAATTTCTGTTGAAGATTTTAACTCTCGTTTTAAAAAAGATATTTTTGATGTTTTTGAAAAGCCACTCAAAAAATATATTTCTATGGGCTTTTTAAAATATGAAAATGGTAAAATCTTTTTCACCGATAAGAGTTTTTTTGTCAGTAACACAATTTTATCTGATTTTGTTTAATTTTCAATGTTTTTTAAGAATATCACAATTTTTTCCGTATAAACTATTGACAAACTAAACAAGTCGTGGTATATTAGAAACAACGATTAGCACTCTAAGAAAACGAGTGCTAACAAAACGATTTTGAAGCTAGTAAAAACGATAGGGGGTTGCACATATGGCATTGGATGATAGAAAACGAATGATTCTTCAGGCAATCGTTGAAGATTATATTAACACTGCTGAGCCGGTTGGTTCAAGAAGCATATCAAAAAAGCCTGAGCTTAATTTGAGTGCAGCAACCATTCGCAACGAAATGGGTGACCTTGAAGATATGGGATTGCTCATTCAACCGCACACATCCGCAGGCAGGGTGCCTTCAACCGGTGGTTATCGACTCTATGTTGACTCATTAATGGAAAAATATGAGATGACCGCCTTGGAAATTGAAGAAATCAAGCAGGCAGCATCTAAGAAAAAACAAGAATTAGAAAAAATAATTCACGATGTTGCTGCTGCCTTTTCCGGTATTACAGGCTTGCCGGTTATCGGCGTTCTTCCCGGAACAGAAGCAAGCGTAGTTAAAAATATAAAATTGGTTAAGGTTGATTCGTTCTCTGTTATGTTGATAATTTCTGATAAATCAGGATTAATCAAAAACAAGTTGTTAAGACTTAATCAGGATATATCCGACGAGTTTGCAGAACAAATCAGTCTAATACTCAACGAAAATCTTGCAGGTTTAACTCTTTCTGAAATCAATCTTTCAAATATAATGGAAGTTAGGACCGCAATCGGTCATAATTTTGAAATTCTCACCTCTGTTATGGAACTGGTGCACGAAGCGGTTTCTGAAATTGACACAAAACAAATTTTTATTGACGGACTTTCAAACATTTTCAGATTCCCCGAATATAGCAATGTTGAAAAAGTTAAGCAACTCTTTGAAGTTGTTGAAAATAAAGAAAATCTTAACCGAATAATCACAGAAGCGGCTCCAACAAACGGAACAAAGCTTTTGATTGGAGAAGAAATTCCAATTGATGAACTAAAAAGCAACAGTGTAATTCTTTCACCTTATAAGGCGTCGGAAAACTTGATTGGCGTTTTAGGTGTTCTTGGTCCCGCAAGAATGGATTATTCGAAAATAATATCTGCTCTGGAATTTTTCACGCAGCAATTAAGCAGTATTTTAACAAAAGATTTTGGAACACCGCAAAAGCTTATATTAGAAGGAGATGATTAAATATGGCAGATACAAACGAGAAAAAGACTTCTACCGAAAACATTGAGGTCGAAGAAAACACCTGCGAAAAAACAGAAGATTTAAATAATCAAACCGAAGTTGAAACACCTGAAGACGCACTTAAAATTGAAATTGAACAGCTAAAAGATAAACTGATGCGTCATGCTGCAGAGTTTGATAACTATAAAAAACGTACTGCAAAAGAGCGCGAAGAGCTTTATTCCATAGCCGTTTGTGACACTATTGAAAAGATTCTTCCTGTCAAAGACAATCTCGAACGTGCCGTAATTGCCGCAGAAGAAACTGAAGGCGAAAAAGGCTTGGCAGATGGCGTTAAAATGATACTGAATCAACTGGATGAAGTTTTTTCTTCTATTGGAGTTGCACCTATTGCTTCAGTCGGAGTTGAGTTTGATCCTGAAAAGCATAACGCTGTTATGCACGAGGAAAACGAAGCCTTTTCGGAGAACACTATTTCTGAGGAGCTTATGAAGGGATATATATATAAAGAAAACAGAGTTATAAGACATTCAATGGTTAAAGTTGCAAATTAGCAATTATAATAATTTTAAAAAGATTTTTATTAAGGAAAGGTGATAAATTATGGGAAAAATTATTGGTATTGATTTAGGAACAACAAATTCATGCGTTGCTGTAATGGAAGGCGGAGAGCCAACTGTTATTGCAAATCCCGAAGGAGCAAGAACCACTCCATCTGTTGTTGCTTTCACAAAGGCCGGCGAAAGATTAGTTGGTCAGGTTGCAAAAAGACAGGCGATTACAAACCCAAATACAATTAGTTCTATCAAGCGCGAAATGGGTACTAGTTATAAAGTTGAAATTGACGGAAAAGCATATACCCCACAGGAAATTTCAGCGATGATTCTTCAAAAATTAAAAGCAGATGCTGAAAGCTATCTTGGTGAAACCGTTACTCAGGCAGTTATTACTGTTCCTGCATATTTCAGCGATGCGCAGCGTCAGGCAACAAAAGATGCAGGTAAAATTGCAGGTCTTGAAGTTTTGAGAATTATAAACGAGCCAACTGCAGCTGCACTTGCTTATGGCCTTGACAAAGATAACGACCAAAAAATTATGGTTTATGACCTTGGTGGTGGTACTTTTGATGTGTCTATCCTCGAAATAGGCGATGGCGTTTTTGAAGTTCTTGCAACAAGCGGAAACAACAAGCTTGGCGGTGATGACTTTGACCAAAAGATTATTGATTTTCTTGCTGATGAATTCCGCAAAGAAAATGGCATAGACTTAAAAGCCGATAAAATGGCTCTTCAACGACTTAAAGAAGCTGCTGAAAAGGCTAAAATTGAGCTTTCAGGCGTTATGTCAACAAACATTAATCTTCCGTTCATCACAGCAGATGCAAGCGGCCCTAAACATCTTGATATAACACTCACAAGACAAAAATTCAATGAACTCACAGCTGATTTAGTTGAACAAACAATGGTTCCAACACAAAACGCTCTCCGCGATGCCGGAATTTCTCCATCAGAAATAGATAAGGTATTGCTTGTTGGTGGTTCATCAAGAATCCCAGCAGTTCAAGAAGCTGTTCAGCGTCTTATTGGAAAAGAGCCTCACAAAGGAATAAATCCGGATGAATGTGTTGCTCTTGGAGCATGTATTCAGGCAGGCGTTCTTTCAGGCGAAGTAGAAGACTTAGTTCTTCTTGATGTTACACCTCTTTCATTGGGCATTGAAACCATGGGCGGTGTATTCACAAAAATTATTGAAAGAAACACAACAATCCCAACTAAAAAGAGCCAGATTTTCTCAACTGCTGCAGATAGTCAGACAAGTGTTGAGGTTCATGTTCTTCAGGGTGAACGCGAAATGGCTGCATATAACAAAACTCTTGGCAGATTCAGCCTCACAAACATTCCACCGGCACCACGTGGTGTTCCGCAGATTGAAGTTTCTTTTGATATCGATGCAAACGGTATTGTTCATGTAACCGCAAAGGATATGGGAACAGGAAATCAGCAAGATATAACAATAACATCAAGCAGTAACCTTTCTGAAGAAGACATCGAAAAAGCGGTTAAAGAAGCTGAGCAATTTGCCGCAGAGGACAAAAAGAAGAAGGAAAGCGTTGATGCAAGAAATAATGCTGACAATATTGTTTATCAGACAGAAAAAACACTTGCAGATTTAGGTGATAAAATTACCGAGGATGAAAAAGCAGGTATTCAGGCAGAAGTAGATAAGCTTAAGGAAATGCTTAAAGTTGAAGAAATTGATGTTGAGGCTGTGAAATCACAAACCGAGGCTGTATCGAAAAAATTCTATGACATTTCTTCAAAGCTTTATGCTGACGCAGCTCAGGCACAACAAGCCGCACAGCAAAACGGTGCTGCAGATAACGCAACTGCGGCTGATGATAACGTTGTTGATGCAGACTATAAAGTTGTAGATGACGATAAATAATTTTAATTGTATTTTCTTAATTCTTCGGCTTTTAAAAAGCCGAAGAATTTCATGTCTAAATATAGAGAAATAGTTGGTGATAAATTTGGCAGAAAAGAGAGATTATTATGAGGTCCTTGGTGTACCAAAAAGTGCCTCAGATGATGAGATAAAAAAAGCCTACCGCAAACTTGCTAAAAAATACCATCCCGACCTTAACCCCGGAGACAAGGCAAAAGAAGCGGAGGAAAAATTTAAAGAAGCATCCGAAGCATATGAAATTCTCAGTGATGCTGAAAAGAAACAGCGTTATGATCAATTTGGTCATGCAGGCGTTGATCCTCAGGCAGGAGCCGGCGGCTTTGGCGGTGGCTTCGGTGGTGGTTTCGGCGGTTTTGAAGATATTTTTGACACCTTTTTCGGTGGCGGTTTTGGCGGTGGTGCTCAAAGCAGAAGAAACCCTAATGCACCTCAAAAAGGTCGTGACCTTAGATATAACATTGATTTAAGTTTTGAACAAGCTTGTTTTGGTTGTGAAATCGAGCTTAATGTAAACAGAATGGAAAAATGCGATACCTGTAGTGGTAGTGGTGCAGAAAAAGGCTCCGCCCCATCAACCTGCGGCGTTTGCGGAGGAACAGGTCAAATCAAAAGTGTTCAACGCACACCTTTTGGAAGTTTTCAAAATGTTCGTCCTTGCGATAACTGTAGCGGCAGTGGTAAAGTAATCAAAAATCCATGTAAAGATTGCCGTGGCACTGGAACTGTTAGAAAATCACGAAAGGTTAAAGTTAAAATTCCTGCGGGAATTGATAATGAACAGATTATTTCTGTTAGTGGGCAGGCAGATGTGGGAAAAAATGGAGGACCAAACGGTGACCTTTTGGTTGTTACTCGCGTTAAGAAGCACAAGTTGTTTGTTCGCCAAGGCTTTGATGTTTTATGCGACTTCCCAATAACTTTTGTTGAAGCAGCGCTCGGTGCTGAAATTCAAGTTCCAACAGTTGATGGAAAGGTTTCTTACAATATTCCTGAAGGCACCCAAACAGGAACTGTTTTCCGTCTGAAAGGAAAAGGCATTCCAAAGCTTCACGGCGGTGGAACACGCGGTGACCAATATGTGAAGATAACAGTTGAAATTCCTAAAAATCTTTCTGAAAAACAAAAGGATATTTTACGTCAATTTGGTGAGACTGTTGAACCGGCAAAATACCATGAAAGAAAAACTTTTTTTGATAAGATGAAAGATTTTTTGAAATAATCGTTTGGAGAAATTTATTATGGATTGGGTACAAGTTAAAATTTCAACAACCCGTGATGGAATAGAGCCTATTTGTGCTCTTCTATATGATATTGGAATAACAGGTGTTGAAATCAGCGACAAAGATGATTTTAAAGAGTTTTTAGAAAACAATAGAAAATATTGGGATTATGTTGATGAAGAGTTGGAAAAGCTTAAAACCTCTGACTCTTGCATAACTATCTATGTTTCTGCAGATAATACTGGCTTTGACCAGATTGCTGATATCAAAAGCAAGCTCCAGAGCCTTCAGCTTTCAGATGAACAAAACCTTTTTGGAAGTTTGAATGTGACACTCACAAACACGAAAGACGAAGATTGGTCTGAAAATTGGAAAAAGTATTTTAAACCTCTTGAAGTTGGTGAAAAAATCCTTATTGTTCCTGAGTGGGAAAACAATATTCCAAAAACAAACCGAATCGAATTTATTATCAATCCGGGCATGAGTTTTGGAACAGGTTCGCACGAAAGCACTCGCATGTGCATTGAAGAAATCGAGGCAGGCCTTGAAAACGGAGACTTGGTTCTTGACCTCGGTTGTGGCTCGGGGATTTTATCCATAATTGCCCTGCTTTTGGGTGCAAAAGATGCAACAGCCGTAGATATTGACCCGATGGCAGTAGAAACAGCATATTCAAATTTAAAGTTAAACAAGCTGCCAAAAGAAGTTTATCACGGGTTTGCAGGAGATGTTACATCCGATGAACGCCTTTTGAGAACTCTGAAAACAAAAAAATATGATGTTGTTCTCGCAAATATTGTGGCAGATGTTATAATATCACTATCCCCATTTGTTAAAGAATTCATCAAAGATGATGGAATTTTTATTTGTTCAGGAATTATAATTGACAGGAAGGAAGAGGTTGTTGAAAAATTAAAAGCAGCCGGATTGAAAATTAAAAAAGTTCGTGAAACAGGCGAATGGGCCGCTGTTGTTTGCGAAAAATAAATTTTTTCTAATAAAAAAGGAAACCACCCCAAAAGGTGGTTTCTTTTTTTATTCCTTTATGCACTTTATCGCAATTTCTGTATTTTTATTTGCAAGCCTCTTATATTCAGCAGCAACTTCAATAAGCTCTCTGCAAATATTATCTCTTTGTGATAATATTTTATCAGCAAAACGACAAGCATTTTTAACATCAAAGTCTTTGGCATCAAGCAAGAACTCCTGCCCTGCCTCTTTCATTATTGCATTCACCTTTGGGTCATAGTCTAATGCTATAACAGGAACTGCCGCTTTTATGGCATAAATTAACGCATGCAATCTCATTCCAAAAACAAATTTTGCTTCTTTTACAATTCCCATTATTATTCCTGCCGAATATTTTTTAGAAATAAGAACATATGGAACGCTCAGCTTGTTTGCAATTCTTTTCGATATTTCCATATCATAAGTAAACTGCATTGGCATAATTATAGGAGTTATTTTATAAGTTTTGTAAATATACTCAACAAATTTTATAATCTTCTCTTCCAAATTCTTCTCAGCTTTTTTATATGACCTGATGGCAACCACAAAAAATGCTTGGTCACTTTTTGAACCTTCCTCTGCCAAAGCTTTTTGTATGTTTTCCACATTTTCTTCTGGCATTGCAAATACCGGGTCCGCTGTAACCTCTGCCTCAAGCTTTACGTTCAAGCGCTTAAGTTCATCTGATGACGCTTTTTCTCTAAGCGTAACCGCACTCACTTTTTCAAGCGTCTTATTAATAATCTTTATATTTTTTTCTTTTGTTATTGGCCCAATTCCATTAGCATAAAGCATTATTTTTGCTCCACAAACTTTGGCTAGCCTGATTATAGCAAGATAATAATATAACGACTTAGAACTGGTCACATCCTGAATAAGACTTCCACCACCGCTTATTAGCAACTTTGTTTTTCGCAAAACCCCTGCAATTTTGATTAGATTAAATCGGTTAACAGCCTTTACGCCATAAATCTTTTCTGTTTCGCTCGGCTTTTTAGAGAGAACCACTATGGAAATATTAGGGGCGTTATTTCTTAAATCAGTTATAATTGCTTCTAAAATAGAATCATCACCACTATTATTAAACCCATAATATCCGGAAAGAACAACATCTATATCTCGCTTGCTATTTCCGTGAACCAAAAATTTTTCAATATCTTCAAGCTCGCAAATGTCAACATCGTTGATTTTGCTATTCTTTATAATTGAAATATACATCTTGATATTATCATCTGCCATCGTTTTAACAGAATAATACTTCTCCACCGTTTCTAAAGAATATTCCCCTAATTCACGACGTTTCTCTTCCATTCCATCAGCAAGAAGATATAACAAATCTTTTTTTAATCTATCAGTAGTGCTGTCTTCGCAACCTCTGCAACAGAAATTAGTATCTATCGAAACCTGAAGCTTGTCTTTATCAAAAATGCCAATATATCCTTCATTTCCTGCAATTATTGATGGTTTTTTGCAAGCCATTGCCTCAAGTGCCGCACGACTCACACCAACAAAAACATCTCCCGATGCAACAAACTTGTTTATATCTACCCTTGCACCTGTGGTTATAACAACGCGGGAGCCAAGCATTGTGTTAACATTTTCTGCTTCTTTTTGAATTTGCTCATAATCATTGCCGCCACCGACAATAACAACCTCTAAGTCAGGGACTTGTTTAAAAATTTCAGGTGTTGCTTCAATCAACTTGTGCGCAACCAAACTACGGTCAACATCCATTCGGCTTACATATATTATTCTTGTTTTGTCTGTTCCAAAATTAAATTCTTTTGCAATATCAGAAAAATCAACCGAATCCGAAAATTTTTGAGTGTCAATTCCATTTATTGTAACACGAATTTTTTCTTCATCGCAATTATAATTATCAATAAGGTATTTTTTTATATCGTCACTCACCGCAAGACTTCTGTCTCCCCAATTAGTTAAAAGATTAAACGGAAACTTAGTATTGAAAACCCAATGTGCAGTTGTAACAAACCGAAATTTATATCTGGCATGCAAAAGACCACATAAAAAGCCGGGTATTCTCGCATGAGCATGGACAACATCAATTTTATTTTCGATTATAATCTTTTTTAAGCTATGATAGGACTGCCACAAAGAAATTGGAGATTTGCTATTAAGCGCAACCTTAAAATGTTTTATGCCCGCCTCTTCTATTTCTTGAACATATGCTCCGCCATTTGATGCGACCATAACATCTATTCCGCGGCGTTTCAATTCTTTTGAGAGTTCAACTATATGTGTTTCTGCACCGCCTATATCTAATTGCATTGTCGCCATTAAAACTTTCATGCCTGTCCCTCACTTATTTGTTTTTTTCTGCAATTTCTTCTGTTTCCTCAACATCCTTTGCATTTGGGCTGAATACTGTTTCAACCAATTCCAACATTTTTGAATCATTACAAATATAATATGAAATTCCACTTACTGTTTGTGGGCTTCCCGGTAATTGATACATCTTAACACTATCTGCAGATATTTCTTTGATAGATGCAAGATGTTTTATGAGGTCTTTCGTTGTATAATTTGTTCTGATGTGTTTTCTTATAACATTGAACAGATCATCCGCTTTAAGGAGGTATTTAGGTTTTATTTTTTGGGAAACCAAGGCTTTAACAAACGCCTGTTGTGCCTCTATTCTTCCCAAATCCCCTGTTGCATAACCTTTATACCCCGGATTTCCTTGCCTGAAACGCACAAAATCATGTGCTGCTTCACCATCTAAGTGCTGCATTCCCGGTTTCAAATCAATATGTAAATTCTGCACAGGGTCATCATATTTCATATGAAACGGAATTTCAAAATCAACGCCGCCAAGTGTATCAATAACCTCTTTAAATCCATCAAAATCCACGCTTGCAAAATAGTGTATTGGCATTCCTGTTAAAAGCTTAACCTTTTGAACGCTCAACTCTTCAGGCTCTTTAAGTTTACCTTTTTTAACCTCTTGAGCTCCAATTCCTATTGCCGCATTAATCTTTTGATAGTGGTTTCCAACCAAAACTCTTGTATCACGAGGAATTGATAATATATTCAGTTTTCCCGTTCTGCCATTAAGGCTCACAAGCATTATTGTGTCACTTCTCATGCCACCCTCGTCAACACCAAGAAGCAAAACATTAACAACCCCAACATCATCACTCTGTTTGTCGAGTGATTCAAGGGCAATCTCGTTACCTAAATATAAATTTGCTACAAATTTTGCCGTCCAAACGCCAACAACTGTCGCAAAAACAATACAAAAAGCACAAATAATAGATAAAATCGCTTTCCCTTTGTTCTTAAATATCTTCACTGTCATCATTTACCTTTCCGATATAAAATAAAAACAATATAACTACATTTATTATATATAAATTGCACTTAAAAGTCAATATATTTAACCTTATTCCATTTTTTAAAAGCTTATTAAATAAAACGAGCGTATTCATCATCAGCAATTTGCCAAATGAATACGCTCATCATATAAATCGTCAACTAGAACTGGCTCTCGTCAAAGATTACATCGCCAGAACATGTGTTTGTTGGAACAACGTCAAGGTTTCCATATCTAGGCATGCCCGTTCCTGCAGGAACAAGTTTACCAATAATAACATTTTCCTTAAGTCCAACAAGCGGATCAATTTTGCCCTTGATTGCAGCTTCTGTCAAAACTCTTGTTGTTTCCTGGAATGATGCAGCTGAAAGGAATGAATCTGTTGCAAGTGCCGCCTTAGTGATTCCCATGAGAACTTCAGAATATTCTGCTTCTGCCTTACCTTCAGCTCTCATTCTTTCATTAACACGCTCCAACTCATATCTTTCAACAAGTGAACCTGTGAGCAGGTCAGTATCTCCTGCATCCTCAACCTTAACCTTGTGCATCATCTGACGTACTATAACTTCAATATGTTTATCGTTGATATCAACACCCTGAAGTCTGTAAACACGTTGAACTTCCTGAATCAGATAGTTCTGAACAGCTGTATAACCTTTTATCGCAAGAATATCGTGTGGATTTACTGAACCTTCTGTTAATTCGTCACCTGCTTCAACAATCTGGTCATTTTCAACCTTTATTCTTGAACCATACGGAATCAGATATGTTACAGCATTTCCTTCATTGTCGTCCAAAATTGTTATTTCGCGTTTCTTCTTGTTTTCGCTAATCTTGACACGACCACCTATTTCCGCAATTATAGCAAGTCCCTTCGGACGTCTTGCTTCAAACAATTCCTCAACACGAGGTAGACCCTGTGTGATATCGTCTCCTGCAACACCGCCGGCATGGAAGGTACGCATTGTGAGCTGTGTTCCCGGTTCACCGATTGACTGTGCCGCAATAATACCAACAGCTTCACCAATATTAACTTCCTCACCATTTGCAAGGTTGTGTCCATAACATTTTGCACATACACCAATTTTTGCACGGCATTTTAATACCGAACGTATTTTCACACTTTCAATTTCAGCCTTTTCAATAAGCTCTGCAATTGTTGCGCTTATTACGTGGTTTTTCTCGCACAAAACCTCTCCGGTTTTTGGATCAACAACATCTTCACAAACAACTCTGCCAACAAGTCTATCTTTCAATTTCTCAATAACTTCATTGCCATCTTTAATATCCTTAACAACAATTCCGTCATCGGTTCCACAATCGTTTTCGCGGATAATAACGTCTTGAGATACATCCACCAAACGTCTTGTCAAGTAACCTGAGTCGGCTGTTCTGAGCGCTGTATCGGTAAGACCTTTACGAGCACCGTGTGTTGAAATAAAGTATTCCAAAACGGTCAAGCCCTCACGGAAATTAGCTTTGATAGGAATTTCAATGGTTCGACCTGATGTATCAGCCATAAGACCACGCATTGCAGCAAGCTGACGAATCTGGTTAACACTACCACGAGCTCCGGAATTAGCCATCATGAATATTGGATTGAGCTCATCAAGGTTATTCATAAGTGCACTTGTAACCTTATCTGATGTGTCGCTCCAAATCTTAATTACTTTCTCATATCTTTCCTCGTTGGTTAAAAGACCTCTCAAATACTTTTTAGTAACCTTTTCGATTTCCTCATCAGCCTCAGCAAGATATGTTTTCTTTTCCTCAGGGATTTCCATATCTGAAACGCCAACTGTGATTGCTCCTCTTGTTGAATATTTAAAGCCCATAGCTTTAACATCATCAAGCAATGTTGCCGTATCTGTTATTCCATGAATTTTTATGCTCTTATCAATGATAACACCGAGCTTCTTCTTGTCAACCTTGAAAGAAATCTCAAGCGCAAGAGCATTTTCCGGCTTGCTTCTATCAACAAAGCCCAAATCCTGCGGTATTTTTTCATTGAAAATCAAACGTCCAACAGTTGCATCAATAATACCTGTAACATCTTCACCATTAATGTTTCTTGTTATACGAACTTTAATCGGTGCATGCAAGCCAACTGCGCCATTTGCATAAGCCAAAGTTGCCTCATCTTCAGAACTAAATACTTTTCCTGCACCAATTTCATCATCAATCTGAATGGTCAGATAATAACTACCAAGAACCATATCCTGAGTTGGAACTGTTACCGGATTACCATCCTGTGGCTTGAGCAAATTGTTTGCAGAAAGCATCAAAAATCTTGCTTCTGCTTGTGCTTCTGCGGAAAGAGGAAGATGGACTGCCATCTGGTCACCATCGAAGTCCGCATTGAACGCAGTACAAACAAGAGGATGGAGTTTAAGCGCTTTACCCTCAACTAAAACCGGTTCAAAAGCCTGAATACCAAGTCTATGCAACGTAGGAGCACGGTTGAGAAGAACCGGATGCTCAGAAATAACGCTTTCAAGCACGTCCCAAACCTCTGGGCGAACACGCTCTACCATACGCTTTGCAGATTTTATATTATGTGCCAAGCCATCGTTCACAAGCTTCTTCATAACGAACGGCTTAAACAATTCAAGTGCCATCTTCTTAGGAAGACCACACTGATATATTTTGAGTTCAGGACCAACAACGATAACCGAACGACCTGAATAGTCAACACGCTTACCAAGAAGATTCTGACGGAAACGACCTTGCTTTCCTTTAAGCATATCCGAAAGAGACTTAAGCGGTCTGTTTCCCGGACCTGTGACAGGTCTTCCACGTCTGCCGTTATCAATAAGTGCATCAACTGCTTCCTGAAGCATTCTCTTTTCATTTCTTACAATGATTTCTGGTGCCCCTAAATCAAGCAATCTCTTAAGACGATTGTTTCTGTTAATAACTCTTCTATATAAATCATTAAGATCAGATGTTGCAAATCTGCCACCATCTAACTGAACCATTGGTCTTATTTCCGGAGGAATAACCGGAATAACTGGCATTATCATCCACTCAGGTTTATTGCCTGATTGACGGAAAGAATCAACAACCTCAAGTCTTCTGACAGTTCTTATTTTCTTTTGACCCTTTGCGCCGTCAAGCTCATCCTTAAGCTCTTTATAAAGCTCTTCTAAATCAATAGCCTTCAGCATTTCAAGAACAGCTTCTGCACCCATTCCCGCTTTAAATGCTTCTGTACCATATTTTTCACATTCTTCACGATATTCTCTCTCGCTCAGAATTTGATTTTTCATAAGACCTGTTTTTCCTGGGTCTATAACAACATATGCCGCAAAATACAGAACTTTCTCCAAAAGACGTGGAGACATATCTAAAATTAAGCCCATACGGCTGGGAATTCCTTTAAAATACCAAATGTGCGAAACGGGAACAGCAAGCTCAATGTGACCCATTCTCTCACGACGAACTTTAGAGCGTGTAACTTCAACTCCACATCTGTCACAAACTACACCTTTATAGCGCACACGCTTATATTTACCACAGTGACACTCCCAATCCTTTTGAGGACCAAATATTCTCTCGCAGAACAATCCGTCTTTTTCAGGCTTTAATGTTCTATAGTTTATTGTTTCCGGTTTCTTAACCTCGCCTCTGGACCACTCTCTAATCTTTTCAGGAGATGCCAAACCTATTTGAATAGCCTCAAAATTTTGATATTCACTCATACCATCACTCGACTTTCTGCTCACAAAAATAGTCAAGCCCCCGTTTTCTCTGTGAGCGATTGAAAACGGAATATTTCCCTAAATTTTTTAATTAAAAGTCTATATCCTCTTCAGAATCATAATCATCTGCAGCGTCTTCGTCATCCTCGCCATATAAATCTTCAACAGACATCATGTCACCTTCAAACAATTCATCCTCAGAATCGTCCTCTTCAGAAACTGTGTCCTCAAATTCATAGAAAAGTTCACTATCAATCAAATCGTCTGACTCAGAGCTTTGTGAATTTCCATTGATTCCAAAGCCACCGTTATCTTTAGGCGCATCCTCTGTTCCGTCTATGTTTACCGGAAGTTCATCGCCGTCATCATCTATGCATTCTTTAAGAATTACCTCTTCACCATTAGCATCAAGAACTTTAACATCAAGCGCAAGACTCTGAAGTTCTTTTATGAGAACCTTAAACGATTCAGGGATACCCGGTTTTGGAATATTCTCGCCCTTAACGATTGCCTCATAAGTTTTAACACGTCCCACAACATCATCAGACTTAACCGTTAAAATTTCCTGAAGGGTATATGCTGCACCATATGCTTCAAGTGCCCAAACTTCCATCTCACCAAATCTCTGACCACCAAACTGAGCTTTACCACCCAAAGGCTGTTGCGTAACTAATGAATATGGTCCAGTTGAACGAGCATGTATCTTATCATCAACCAAATGCGCAAGCTTAAGCATATGCATATATCCAACCGTAACACGATTATCAAACGGTTCACCCGTTCTACCATCATATAAAACAGTTTTTCCGTCACGATCATAGCCTGCTTTTTCAAGAGCATCCATAATATCTTCCTCGTTTGCTCCATCAAATACAGGAGTTGCAACTTTCCAGCCCAAAGCCTTTGCTGCATAGCCAAGATGAACTTCAAGAACCTGACCAATATTCATACGAGAAGGTACACCCAACGGATTCAAAACAATCTGCAGTGGAGTTCCATCCGGAAGGAAAGGCATATCCTCTTCAGGAAGAATTCTGGAGATAACACCCTTGTTTCCGTGACGTCCTGCCATTTTATCGCCGACAGAAATTTTTCTCTTTTGAGCTATATAACAACGAACAATCTGGTTAACTCCCGGAGAAAGTTCATCACTATTTTCTCTCGTAAACACCTTAACATCAACAATTATTCCATATTCACCGTGTGGAACTCTGAGTGATGTATCACGAACTTCACGAGCCTTTTCACCAAATATTGCACGGAGCAAACGTTCCTCTGCACTAAGCTCGGTTTCTCCCTTAGGTGTTACTTTACCAACCAAAATATCTCCGCTCGATACCTCTGCACCGATACGAATTATACCACGCTCGTCCAAGTCACGAAGAGCATCTTCACCCACGTTTGGTATATCTCTTGTGATTTCTTCCGGACCAAGCTTGGTGTCACGAGCTTCAATTTCATATTCTTCAATATGAATTGATGTGAGAATATCCTCTTTAACGAGACGCTCATTAATAAGCATAGCATCCTCGTAGTTATAACCTTCCCATGTCATAAAGCCGATAAGAATATTTCTACCAAGACCGATTTCACCATTCTTTGTTGACGGTCCGTCGGCAATAATATCCCCTGCTTCAACATATTCACCCGCTTCAACAATAGGACGTTGGTTTATGCACATTCCCTGGTTTGAACGAGTAAACTTAATAAGCTTATATGTGTCTGTTTCACCATTATCGTTTTTAATTTCAATTTGTCTTGCTGAAACCTTTGACACCGTTCCGCTATTCTTGGCTAAAATACATACGCCTGAATCGCGTGCCGCTTTAAATTCCATACCTGTACCAATTATTGGTGATTCAGGTAAAAGAAGCGGAACTGCCTGACGTTGCATGTTCGAGCCCATCAAAGCACGGTTTGCGTCGTCATTTTCAAGGAACGGAATCATCGCTGTTGCAATTGAAGTTACCTGTCTTGGCGAAACGTCCATATAGTCAACACGGCACTTACCCGGCTCTGCAGAAACCTCAAGGAATTCATCTCTATATCTGGTTACAACCTTTTTCGCAAGGAACTGATTGTTTTCACCAAGAGGCTCGTTTGCCTGAGCAACATAATATCCGTCCTCTGTATCTGCAGTCATATATTCAACTTCATCAGTAACACATCCTGTTTCCTTATCAACCTTACGATAAGGTGCCTCAATAAATCCATATTCATTAACCTTTGCAAAACCACTGAGTGAGTTAATAAGACCAATGTTTGGACCTTCAGGAGTCTCAATCGGGCACATACGACCATAATGCGAATGGTGAACGTCACGCACCTCAAAGCCGGCTCTTTCACGAGAAAGACCGCCAGGACCGAGGGCACTGAGTCTTCTCTTATGTGTGAGTTCACCAAGAGGATTAATCTGGTCCATAAACTGTGAAAGCTGTGATGAACCAAAGAATTCCTTGATTGCAGATGTCACCGGTCTTATATTTATGAGCATTTGTGGTGTTATAACATCCAAATCCTGAGTTGACATTCTTTCACGAACAATACGTTCCATTCTTGCCAATCCAATTCTGAACTGATTTTGCAAAAGCTCTCCAACGCTTCTGAGACGACGATTTCCCAAATGGTCAATATCATCAACTGTTCCTATTCCTGCTGCCAGGTTGCCAACATATGAAACAGATGCAATAATATCGTCAATAATGATGTGCTTAGGAATAAGCTCATCTCTTCTATCTTTAATAGCAGCCTTAAACTCGTCCGAATTAACATCAGGGAACTCTGCCATTATTTCTTTTAACACGCTATATCTTACATTTTCGTTTATTTCACAACTACGTGGGTCATAATCAATAAAATCGTGCATATCAACCATTCCGTTTGATAAAACTTTGGTAATATGCTCGTCATCCACCTTGATTGCAACTGAGCTTATGCCTGCTTTTTCAAGATTGTGTGCCATTTCTTTTGTGATTGTTTCACCCATGGAAACAATCAATTCGCCCGTTTCTGTATCAACATAGTTTTCAGCAGAAACCTGACCCACAATACGCGCAGAAAGACAAAGCTTTTTGTTAAATTTATATCTTCCCACTCTTGCAAGGTCATATCTCTTCGGGTCGAAGAACAAATTAGTTATAAGAGATTTTGCACTTTCAACCGTTGGTGGTTCACCCGGACGAAGCTTGCGATAAATCTCCAAAAGTCCCTCTTCAACTGTTTTTGCAGTATCCTTTTCAAGAGTTTTGATTATTCTCTCATCCTCACCAAAAAGGTCAATTATCTCAGCATCTGTTCCAAATCCGAGCGCACGAACAAGCACCGTTATTGGTGTCTTACGCATTTTATCTATTTTAACATGGAAAACGTCATTACTATCGGTTTCATATTCAAGCCATGCGCCACGGTTTGGTATTACCTGTGACGAAAACAACTTCTTTCCAATTTTATCAAATTTTTCTGCATAATAAACGCTAGGTGAACGAACAAGCTGACTGACAATAACTCTCTCAGCTCCATTAATAATGAAAGTTCCCGAAGGCGTCATAATAGGGAAGTCTCCCATGAAAACTTCCTGCTCTTTAACCTCTCCGGTTTCTTTATTAATAAGTCTCACCTTAACTCTGAGCGGTGCCGCATATGTAGCATCTCTCTCTTTACATTCTTCGATATCATACTTGGGATTCATGTCAATACGGTAATCAACAAATTCTAATATTAGATTACCTGCATAATCCGCAATAGGTGACACATCGTGGAAGACCTCCTTTAGTCCCTCTTCCAAAAACCAGTTGTAGGAGTTCTTTTGGATTTCGATAAGATTAGGCATGTCAATAACTTCCCTTATCTTACCATAGCTCATTCGGGTATTTCTGCCAAGTTTCACCGGATGTACCATAAAACAATCACCTCTTCATAATATTTGCGGCCACCTTAAGCGGACCAAATTTGTATATATAACCGTCATAGCAGCACAATATGTTGTATATTTTTTCAATTTATGGTAAATATTTACCATAAATATTTTAAACACCTATTGCATTTTTAATACATTTATGATATACTGTAAAAAAACAGTAAGAAAATATGCTTAAAAGTAAAAATATGCAAAAAGACGCACTATAAACAGATAATCATTATATCATACAATGTCAAGTTTGTCAATGCGTTTTTTTAAATTTTCAAAAAATATCTAAAATGGCATTGGACAAACGTCCGATGCCACATCTGTTAAGGGGAAAATCTATGAATTTAACTAATCCTTCTGAGCTTAAGCAGGTTATAGAAAGCCATGGCTTTTCTTTTTCTAAAGGACTTGGACAAAATTTTTTAATTGATTCAAAAATTTTAGAAAAAATTATTACCGGTTCGAAAATCAATGGTTCTATGGGTGTTTTAGAAATTGGTCCCGGCGCAGGCACATTAACAAGAGAACTTGCACAAGCCGCCACTAAGGTGGTGGCTGTTGAAATTGATAATCGTCTCATGCCGCTTCTTAACACTACCTTAAGTGATTTTAACAATGTTAAAATTATAAACGATGATATTCTGAAGGTTGACCTTCATCAACTTTTTGCAGACGAATTTGAATCTCTTGATGTTTGTGTTGTCGCAAATCTTCCTTATTATATAACAACACCGATTATCATGAAACTACTTGAGGAGAATCTTCCTGTTAAATCAATAACAGTTATGATTCAAAAAGAGGTTGCAGACAGAATGATTGCGATTCCCGGTGGAAAAGATTATGGCGCTCTCACCGCTGCAGTTCAGTTTTATACAACTCCATCTATCATTTGTAAAGCAGAGCCACATTGTTTTCTTCCTCAACCCAAGGTTGAATCAACTGTTATAAATCTTGTTGTGGCATCTGAGCCAACAGTTAAAGTTAACAACAAAGATTTAATGTTTAAAATTATCAAATCTGCCTTTGGCCAAAGAAGAAAAACTCTTATTAATGCACTGGCACACAGTCCATATTTAAAAGTTGAAAAGACAACCATCACAAAGGCCCTTGAAAGCATGGAGCTTGATATAAATATAAGAGGCGAACGTCTCAGCTTGGCAGATTTTGCTAAGCTTTCAGATATATTAGAGGAGGATTTACGTTATGACAAGTAAAGAAAGAGCATATTTAAAAAGTTTAGCAAATAAAGTTCCGGCACTTTATCAACTTGGTAAAGACGGTATAAACGAAAACCTGATTAAACTCATTGACGAAGCCCTTGAGGCACGCGAGTTGATAAAAGTTCATATTTTGGAAAACTCATTGCTCGAACCAAAGCTTTTAGCCGCAGAGCTTGCCGAAAGCACAAACGCACAAGTTGTTCAGGTTATAGGAAGAAAAGCAATTATATATCGCAGAAGCGAAAAAAATATTTGCGAAATGTAAACTTCAAAAAACATTAAAGCCAAAGAAACAATAAATTTGTTTTTCTTTGGCTTTATTTTTGAATAAATTATCAAATTTGTTGCAAACTATGAGCAGAACAACCTTTTAATTTTAAAAATAAACAAACGCAAAAACCGGTGTGTAAACATTTTTTGCTAATAAAAAAATAATACTAAGAAGCGAAATGCTTTTTACCAGATTAACTTTCATAAAATCCCCCTTTCATAACCTCGGATATATTTTATGCTTTTCAATAAAATCTATGTTGCAAAAAGTTTTACAATTTCGGCAAATAAAAAACACCCAATTTTTTAAAAATGGGTGTTTTTAACATTATTCTATACATTCAAGTGCCTGGTTTATATCTGCTATTATGTCATCAATATGCTCAATACCAACAGACATTCTGATGAGATCCGGCGAAACACCAGCCTCAACCAACTGTTCATCATTAAGCTGTCTGTGTGTTGTGCTTGCAGGATGCAACACTGATGTTCTGGCATCGGCAACATGAACAACAATAGCTGCAAGCTTTAAACTATCCATAAACTTAACAGCAGCAGCTCGACCACCTTTTACGCCGAAAGATATTACACCACTTGTTCCCTTTGGCAAATATTTCTTAGCAAGCTTGTTATATTCATTATTTTCAAGTCCAGGATAATTTACCCAAGAAATACGACTATCCTTTTCAAGGAATTTTGCAACCTCCAAAGCATTCTGGCTATGTCTTTCCACACGAAGCGCAAGTGTTTCAAGCGATACGTTGAGCAAAAATGCAGAATTTGGTGATGGCGAAGAGCCTAAATCACGCATAAGCTGAACTCTTGCTTTTGTGATATATGCCGCTTCTTTAAAATCTCTCGTATAGACAACGCCATGATAGCTTTCATCCGGCTCGGTAAGTCCTGGGAACTTGCCGCAAGACCAGTCAAACTTTCCGCTATCTACGATAACTCCACCAACAACCATTGCGTGGCCATCCATATATTTTGTTGTAGAATGAACAACAATATCTGCACCAAACTCAAAAGGTTTGCACAGAACAGGTGTCGCAAAAGTATTATCAACAATAAGCGGAACGTTGTTTTCATGTGCAATTTTTGCAAATTTTTCTATATCAAGAACACTAAGAGCGGGGTTTGCAATAGTTTCGCCAAATACTGCTTTTGTTTCCGGACGGAAAGCTGCACGAATTTCGTCCTCCGAAGCATTTGGGTCAACAAAAGTAAACTCTATGCCGAACTTTTTCATTGTAACTTCAAAGAGATTAAAGGTTCCGCCATAGATTGTGCTTGAGCTTACAACATGGTCACCCGCCTGGCATATATTCATAATTGAAATAAGAGATGCCGCCTGACCCGATGAGGTCATCATTGCTCCAACGCCACCTTCAAGTTGCGCAATTTTATCTTCAACGCACGCAACAGTCGGATTGCTTATTCTCGTATACATATGTCCCGGAGCAGCAAGGTCAAAAAGCTTGCTCAAATGCTCACTTGAATCATATTTATAAGTTGTGCTCTGATAAATAGGAAGAACTCTCGGCTCTCCGTTTTGAGGTTCATATCCTGCTTGAACACATTTTGTCTCTAATTTCATATTGTCATCCCCTGTATATCATTTATTTTACTATAATATTACTCTTTATTTTGAAAAAAGTCAAGTAAAAGTATAGCAAAATATATTTCTTTGTGATATAATTGTTAAAAGCTACAATTCTTTATCAGCAATCAAATTGGTTGTTTCGGTTATTCCATGCATAAATCCATTTATTGCAGCAGAAGATATATCCCCTGCAATAATTCGATTTTCATATACAAAAACGCTTGCGATAACCTCTTCTTCATTAGATTTTGTGTGGTTTTGCACTTTATATGAATATCTTGAAACAGATTTTCCTTTAAATTCATTAAGGTCAAAGCCAGCCTTGATTTGAATGGCATTATATGTTTCATAAACAATGTCAAACTCATTAGGTATTGTTAAATGAGATATTTCAATTGGTGATGGGTCCACCTGCCAACCTATGCTTTCAATATAATCGACTATCATTTGATTGGTTGAATTGTCGATACTGAAAAGGCTAACAATTATTATCAGGAGTATAATTGCAAAGAATATTGTTCCTAAAACAAATCTGTGTTTTTTTATAAAACGCATTCTTAACACCTCCTGACAATCTAATATATGTTATTATTATAAAAAATATGAAAAATATGGGTGACATAAAATGAGATTGGATAAATTTTTAGTCGAGAGCGGTTTAGGCTCCCGGAGCGAAGTTAAGAAAATTATCAAAGCGGGTACTGTTTTTGTGAATAACATCATGGCAACAAAGCCCGAAACACATATTGATGCCGAACACGATTCCGTTTTATTTAATGGGCAAAAGATTATATATCGGAAATTTATATATCTAATGCTAAACAAACCCCAAAATTATATTTCAGCCACATGGGACAGGCATCTGCCAACAGTTATTGATTTGCTTCCAAAGGAATACGCCCATTTTCAACCTTTTCCCGTTGGCCGTTTAGACATTGATACCGAGGGTTTGCTCATCTTGACTAATGACGGAAAGCTAAGTCACGATTTGCTCTCGCCAAAAAAACATGTCCCAAAAACTTATTTTGCAATTTTGGATAAAGAAGCAGATTTAAGCGATGTTTCAGCCTTTAAAAACGGCGTAGTCATAGATGACGGCTATAAAACTCTTCCTGCAGAGCTTAAAATATTTGAAAACAATCCAAAACATATTGAAATTACTATTTCTGAGGGAAAATTCCATCAGATTAAAAGAATGTTTGAGGCCGTTGGTAAAACAGTCACTTATCTTAAAAGGATAAAAATGAATCGTCTTATATTAGACGACTCACTAAAGCTTGGTGAAATGCGCGAGCTTTCTGATGAGGAGCTCATGCTTTTGAAAAACGATTAGGAGGACTTCAAAATGATTAAAAGTTACATACCCCGAGTTGCTGCCGTAAATGATCTTTCAGGGTTTGGCAGAGTCTCTCTCACTGAGGCAATACCCATACTTTCTGCTATGGGCATCGAGGTCTGTCCTCTGCCAACTGCAATTCTTTCAACACATACTTATAAATTTGAAAATTATACTTTTTTAGATATGTCTCAGGAAATGCAAAAAATTATTGAGCATTGGAAAGAGTTGGAGATCAATTTCGATGCTATTTGCACAGGATATATCGGAAGTTCTTATCAGATTGAGCTCCTCTCCGATTTTATAAAAGATATCAAAGCCACCGGGGGGCTAATTGTTGTTGACCCTGTTCTTGGTGATAATGCCCTTTCCGATGTTGAAACCGTATATTACGACAGAATGAGTGATCTTTTGGTGAGTATGAAAAAATTTGTTGGTCTTGCTGATGTTATAACTCCAAATCTTACCGAAGCCTGCCTTCTTCTTGACGAAAAGTATCCAACTGGCTATGTTTCACAAGACTATATTCGCGAAATTATGACTCGTCTGTGTGAGCTTGGACCAAAAAAAATTGCCATAACTAGTGTTATGACCGATAAAAACAAAATGGTCGTTGGTGTTTATGACAAGGATTCAGACTCTTCCTGTTTTGTTGACTGTTGCTATGTTGATAGGCCTTTTCATGGAACAGGTGATATTTTTACTGCGGCACTCACAGGCGCTCTTCTTCAAGGTAATGAGTTTTTCAAAGCATCTGAAATCGCAGTTGGTTTCATAACTCGTGCAATAAAAGAAACAATGAAGCATAAAGATATAAAGATAGAGTATGGTGCAGTTTTTGAACCAACACTTTCGGAATATTTTTCAAAATAAATTTATTAATCATAACCACTAGTAAACTAGTGGTATGCACTGCCCCTAGAAGGGGCTATTACAGGCTTAACCCCTATAAGGGGCATCGAAGTTTGACACCGCATTACTATCTCAGGCAGCCGCTCACGTGCGGCTGTCTTTTTTTGCCTACTTCTGCTTATTACCCGTAAACGGGTCCATATATTCTTTCATACTTATTTGGTCTGAGGCGTAATCTTCTTCTAATTGGTTGCGTATGTACTCTGCAATTACCTTTTTGTTTCTTCCTACTGTATCTACATAATATCCTCTGCACCAAAAATTTCTTGATCCATACTTATATTTTAAATTCGCATGTCTATCAAATATCATTAGCGAACTTTTTCCCTTGAGAAATCCCATGAATTGTGCTATACTTATATGCGGTGGAATAACTACCAGCATATGTATATGGTCTATGCACGCTTCTGCTTCCAATATTTCTACATCCTTTTGGCCGCAGAGTTTTCTTAATATCTCTCCTATATCTTTCCGTAATTTTCCATATATTTCTTTACGCCGATATTTGGGAGCAAATACTATGTGATACTGACACCTATATTTTGAATGTGCTGTGCTTTTTATTTCATTTGTGTTTTTCTTTAACATTGTTAAAAACCTCCATGATATATTTTTTGTAATGCGGTCGCCAAACCATTTACTATTATATCATGGAGGTTTTCTCATGCTAAAGCTTTTTATTGCTCCCCCAGTAGAACTGGGGGTTTATTTCCACGCCTAAAGGCACCAAAACAAGCAAGTCACAACTTTTGTTGTGACCTGCCTGATTTGTAACTAATTTTATTTATCTTCAATAATTGCAAGCTCTGAAATGGACGCCCATAACGATTTGCTGTTTCCATAGAACAAAATTCGAACATATCGTGCATCATGCGTGCCACCAAGGCTGAAAATTTCTAAATCTTTTGATGTTCCACTACTCCAACCATCAAACACCTTAGTGAAGTTCTTGCCATCAACAGAAACCTCAACAGTCATATGTTCCTGACGTGTGAGTCCTTGTAAGAATGATGCCAGAATCTCGTTTACTTTTTTAACTTCTCCCAAGTCTGCTGTTATTCCACCGCCCTGAGATTGTGTTGCAAAGTTTGTCGTCAAATCTCCATCAAACATCGCTTGAGGTCCTGTATCTTCTGAATAGTCAGCATTAGTAGTATATGCAACAATCGGAATTTGTCTGTCGTTATGAAATACCTTTGTGTTGTTAATTGGATTGATTGCGAAGTTATAGATTGCTGAAATTACTCCCTTTTCACGAAGCAGCACACTGGTGATTCCCGGAACAGCAGTTGTCTCAATAACCTCAACTTCATATTTAGGATCTGCTTCAACTTCAATCTTTGGAACAGGGTCCTTCTCTGTTACAGTCATAACTGAATAATTCATAACTGACGGCACAAACGTTTCAAGCGGAGCACCATCAACAGTCACACTATTTAACAAGCCAACCTCAACTTCTTCAATTTTCCAATCCTTAATCGGCTGTTCAGTTGGCATAATCAAAGGTTTATTACCATCACCTGCAAGTGGTTTAAACACAACGCTAACTTCAAAACGGTCTGTGTCGGTTGCATGAATTGCAAGCTTTCTGATTGGGTCTTTTTGAGTTCCAACATTTCCGATTGCAATCTTCGGATCTTGTGTTCCGTCATTCGGTGTTTCGAGCGGTGGTCTCACAATTTCATCATCATGGCCTTCCGGACGCAAGAGATAGTTAGGGTCACTAGGATCATTTTTAAAGTCCTGATGCTTTTTAAAGCCAGACATCGCCTTAGCTTCCATGACCTGGAACTTTTCATCTCCATCCGACAATATTCCTGCCCATATTTTCTTTCCGCCATCAGGAGTTGTAAGAATTGCAGTTCTTCCATCCTCTGCTATTTCAACATTTGCAATAGTGTGCATGAACCACCAGAAATCCGTCTTTTCTTTTGCAATAAATTCATCACGGATTGTTACCTCATTCTGAATTTTGTCAAGCTTAATTCCGCGTGTTCCTTTTTCATAAAGCACATTTGTTTCGGTCATATCGAGCACTGTGAATGACATTGTTTCGCCAAACTGAATATCGGCGAATTGGCTCTTCCCGCTCGGGTTCATTAAACGTCTTGTTGCACCCATATTGGCAATAACAACATTATGGCCTTCAGCGTTGTTACGATAAAAGTCTCCTCCACCATAGCCTGTTTCCGGTTTTCCATCACGCGTTCCATAAAAACCATAGTCGCGAAGATTATAGCTTTCTTTCGCAATTGCAGTTCCCCAACGGAAACCAAGCATATCAAACTGAACATCACCAACATCTTCATGTCCATGAGTGTCGCCCGTTGTGGCACCTGCATGTATTGCAACGCTCGCATCAGTTGAATTCCAGCCGGACCTGAGAACAACCTCTTTTCCGCCACCTTCAATAAAGCTATCTGTCGTACGATTTACCAAAGCACCTTTTAGTTCACTTGGGCACCAAGCGAATATGTCTGCATAACCTGTTCCTGAAAAGTGTTTTTTTCGAACCTGAGCAAGAGCTTTGTTATTGCTCTTTTTTGCCTCATACATAAACCATGTATTATAAGGATCCTGTGCATTACCATCTCCAAAGATATATGTTGCACCTGTTGAACCTTGGAGTGCTAAAGCAAAATCTGAGGTTTTCAACATACCTTCAACATCTGCCAGACCAAAGGTCGTTCCAAATGCCGACTCAATATCCATATATGCATCAGCATAATATGGCATAGTCATGTTCCAATATGAGATACCTTCACCCCAATATCCTGCAGGATAAAAAGTATTTGCCTCATCCCCAAACCTCATAATCACAGCCGAAAGCAATTCGGATGCACGCTTTGGATATAAATCCATCATTGCGATACAGGTTTCAAGGGCACCATTCTTTGCAATAAATGTTACATTGGTTGCATTTTCAGGATAACCTAAGGTAGAAAAAGAGCCAACTCTTCTCTGTGCACCAAAAGATTGCTCATAATACGGGAAAGTATATCTTTCGGTTATATCCATTATTTTCTTTATGGATTCTTCGGTTAAAACATCATATGCCCAATCATAAACCCTTGCAATATATTTAGGAATATTTCCAAGCTGAAGAGGGTTTGAATTCTTATCATGCCAATCAAGCACCAAATACTTTTCCATTTGCTCACAGAGCTTATCAACTTCTTGATTTATTGTTTCAATATATTTATCATCCTTGGTCATTTGCCATGCAAATGCAACTATATCAGCATTGCCATAGCCTGTTGGATTGCCTATTTCTTTATCTGCGGTGTTGATAAAGGTTTTAACAGCCTTGTTAAAGAGCGGCTCGCTTCCCTCACCATTTGCATACATTGCACGCAAGTCATCAAAGCTATAAAATGCCGTTAATAACTTCTCGTGTGAACCCTCAGGGTTCTTTTCTCTATATAACGTCAAAATTTCTTCAGCAGTTGGATGATCAAAAATCAAACTTATTCTAACACGATCCTTGATGATTGTGTCGAAATCATGCTCATCGTTGATTAATCCCGGTGCAAGTCTGCGTTTTGACTTGAAATCACCCGTGAATGAAATTATATCTCCATAAATAATCTCATAGCTAAGTCCCATAAACTTTGACAAGATATCAAGTTCAAACATGGTGTTTCCATCTTTAAGCTCCACAGGATTATCAAGCTGAGAATTTTTGCCATTAATATAATAAACACTTTCTCCGATTGTGAGCTTTAAGTTTTTGCCACTATAATCAACAGTAACCAAACCATTGTCATAGTTTACCTTTGCTCCCAACATCTCGCAAAAGCCTCTTAGTGGGATATAAATTTTGTTATTTTTACTATAACTGTTGGTTGGGAACGAATAATACTGATTGTCTTTATATGCACGTCTGCCATATGTGCTCATTAAAAATTCGTCACGGATTGCTTCATAGGTAAAATATCTCATTCTTCCTAAAAAGCCTGTCCTATATCTGTTTGGTAAACCCCATTCACTCTTTTTGAATTCTGCCATTTTCTCAGCAATCTCTTCATCGGTTAAAACACGATCAGAAAGGTAGAGATTAACATCGTCAGCCATCCAAAAATCGTTAATATCACCAAGTTCCGGTGCCACAAACAAAAATCCAGGAACATTCTTGAAGTTTGGCACTGAAACTGTTTTCTCCAGTTTGCCATCTATGTAAACATCTGCTTTTTTTGTTTTAGCATCAACCTTCAAGGTAAGCTTACGCCATTTTCCAACTTCATTTGTTGTTATGGTCTCGCCACTTATTTTTAATTTTTCACCAATTTCTATCAGCTCTTCATACGCAGGCACCTGCATGTGTCTGTAGCCTTGTGCACGATCAACAACATCAAGACCCATCTTCACTTTACCAACCGCGTCTTTTGTGCCAACCATATATTCAAACTCCAGCACAAAATCTTCCCAAAGTGGTGCAAAAGCAAGTGGCATCGTGATTGAAAGAGGCTTTTTAGCATCCTCTGTATTTTTAAACATTATCGCCTGGTTATCGGGTTCTCCTTCTCGCGGTGCTTTTTCAACAAAGATTTCAGGAATCATCTCGTAAAATCCGCTCGGGAATTTACCAGTTACCTGCTCCTCATAATTGTCTGATATATATATTATATCAGGCAACTTTTCACTAGCAAAAGCGCCGAACGACGCTCCACTAAAGGGCAAAAGGTTAATGATAAGTGCCAGCAATAACACTTTTGCAATATGTTTTTTCATACTCCCCCACTCCTTTTATAACTTTTCATTTTAAACCTTTGAAAAATTAAAATATACTACAATTTTAATTTTTCTAATTGCTAATTCCTAAGCTAATTTTATCACAAAATTTCCAATGCGTCAACAAAAAAAGTCACAGCTTTCGCTGTGACTTTTTAAGTTTAAAACTATTTCAGTTTAAATATTTCCTCAGTGAAGGATGTTAACTCATCCAAACATTCTAAAACGAATACTTCAACTACTGTATCTTCTGTTATCTCGCCAAGTAACGGAGAAGTTACTGAAATTCCGCCGCCACCATTAGCAACAGTCTGCTCAGTGATTGTTTTATCAATCATCTCATTTCCTTCATAAACTGCGCAAATAACATAAAGAAGTTTGCTTTCTCCTGATGTGTTAGTAACATTAGCTGAGAAGTTAACAGTTGTTCCTTCAGCAAGGCCTTGCTCCTCAAAACCTGCTGTGTTTCTGTCAATCATAACAACATTTGACGTTGTTGTGAACGGCAAAACAAAAGTCCCAGAATAAGCAACTCCCTGAGAGTTGTGTGCATTTTGACCAACTCTTATTTCATAGGCATTTCCGCTAAACAAAGTATCAACAATCTTGAGTTTGCCATCTTCAAACTTAATTTCACAATTTTCACCTGTTGTTGTATCAACCACATAAACACAATCTGCTAAATCAACAACATTTGAAATATCTTCGCCATTAATCTTCACAACAATATAACCAGGTTTTGTTGAAACACTTGCAGTATTTGCCTCTGTTCCATCTGCTTCATATAACTTAACGTCCATCACAACTGTTCCGACTTTGCCAATGTTATAAGCACCATAGCTCTTAACGATTGTCTCAGCAACAGTTGAATTTACGCCTGTTTGAACTATTGAGAAAACTCCGCCTGAAGCAAATTTTGTAGCATCAATCACCTTAGCTTCGTAAATTTTGGTTCCGTTCAACATGCAAGCCATATATCCTGACAACGGATTAACAACTGCAGTAATGTTATAGGCTTGATCTGCATAATACTTAATGCCTGTATCAACACCATCACTTGTAACCTTTCCGTCAGCTGTGAATTCAACCAAAGGAATTGTTGCTAAAGTAATTTTTCTATTATGAGTATTTGTGTTAAATTTAACTGTTGCATCAAGCTGCCAAATACGATTTTGAACATTTAATTGATTGATTGTTCTGGAAATCGTAATGTCGCCTGCAGTTTCTTGCTTAAGAACAAGTCCGCGCTCAGCATCAACCTTAACATAAGGACTTATAGACTGAGTAATCCATTTTCCCTTGTTTTCTTCAACAGTCAAATCTTCAGTCTGGAACACTTCAGCACGTGTTGCATCAACAACTTCAACAACATATTCTGCACTAATAGTTGTTCTTGCACCACCAAGTTCTGCAGGAGTGTTATCACTCACACTAATTTTAACAGTGTGTTCTCCCGCTGCAAGAGCCAAAAGATGTTCATATTCAAACGTGCCCTTTAATGGGTTTGTATAAGTTTTAACAGGAACTCCGTCAATTAAAACTTCCATTGCAGAAAGTTCGCTGTCCACATCACTGGTTGTTCCGCTTATCTTAAACGAATCCGCCTTAACACCGCTGATTGAAGCATAGACCTTTTTAGGAACTGTTACATCAATTTGTGGTGCTTTGATACCATAAACCAAAATCGACTGACCCAAGCTCTCGCTTTGTGCGTTTTGATTATCAATCGCAATAGCGGTTATTTCATAAAGAGTTTCCATATCTGCAGCTTCAAGAGCATTCCATGAATATTCAAATTTACCCTCACCGTTTGGCTCAGTTGCGCTACCAATCAAAGCGCCATCTTTATAGAAATTAACCTGCTTTATTGAACCGTCCTCATCGGTTGCAGTTGCAGTTAATACTATCGGATTTTCAGGCAAATAACGATTTGGTGCTATATCCGCTGCTGAAACCTCCAAGCTAACCTCAGGAGAGAGATTTTCACCCACATCAACTGTTGTGAATGTGAAATCTGTTTCATTCAACGCTTTTCCATAAACATCGCAAACTTCTCCGCCTATAATTCTAACAGTGTAAGTAACTCTGCCCACTTCAAGAGTCTCCGATGGAATATTAAGAACAAGATAGTTTTTGCCCTCTGTTACAGTTGTTCCCGGAACAATCTCTCCATCTTTCATCAAAACAACTGATGAATCTGTAGTGCAGCCTGGCTTCAAATCGTTGTTAAAATCAATTTTATAAGAAGTCTTTTTGTATGAAATGCTTGTTGCACCATCTTCAATAACAGGTGTTGCCACAAATTCAGGTGCTATATCATAAACAATACCTTTAACATTATCAAACCAGGTTGAATAAACATTAGTTGAGTTGTCTCTAGTAAGAAGCTGCAAGGTGAAAGTTCCTGATTTGCTGATATTCACTCCTGCACCAGATGATGTTAATCCTCTTTGAACCTCTTGCGAATTTACATAAAGAGCATAAGGTGCAACCTCAAAACCATCTACAATAGTTGTTGCCGCCATATCGACAACAAAACAAACATTTGTTCTGCTATTTATAGGAATATATGAATTAAAAGTGCTATAAGCAATTGACACGAATGTCTTGTTACCTCTGCTATTACGCAACTGCAATGTGAATTGCTGTTCGCCACTTTCTCTATAAATATCAAAGCTGAGATAAACCAACTTCTGATGTCCTGAAATGTTTGAAATCAAAGTACCTTCAGTTGCGTCGTCATTCAAGACAAAATAACGAGCAAAACTATTTTCCTGGGTCCCCGCCATTGATATTTTAAGTGCATTACCATCAAGAAGACCTCCACTGTTTGTGACAGTGTTTGGCACATCTTTTCCACTAATAGTATATGGTGTTTTATCAAATGTCTGTTGTGCATTTTGTGTTCCCGGAATACCTGCAAAAATAGTGAATTTATATTCAACAAAAGCACTTTGCACATCACCAGCATAAGCTATAACCTTAAGGGTTTTTTCTTCATTGCTGGTAGTTACCGATGGTAAAGTAAACGCAAACCCATCTGAGCCGTCTGAATCGGTGTGAACAAGCTCACCATCAATTTTGAACTCAAATTTTGTTGCAATTTCCTTTGTGTCCGTAACTGTGATTTTTCTGATGTTGCCGTCATTTGCAATATATCTCTCTCCGTCTCTCATTCCTGTGATAACAATTTTGTTTGGAGGAATCTGAACATCGAATATTGCAAAATCAGTTACAACAGCCTTGACCTCTGCGCCCACTCTTCCTGTTTGTTCAAGTTTAATCTGAACACCTTCGCTAAAATCTTCAGCTAATTTTTTATTCTCAAAAACAGTTGTTCCATTGATTGCGAGTGCCGCAAAACCACCAATCGGATTTGCAATATACTCAATTTCGATAGTTCCATCTGCAGCATATGCGATACCTGTATCTGCTGCACCATAGAAAATCTTACCTGATTCTGTGAATGTTAAAGACTCCTGTGTTCCAATGCTAAGTGTTCTTCTCTGAGTTGCATCGCCAAACTTAACGCCCGTCTTCAGAACCCAAACTTTTTCATCAAGAGTGTTGTCTGCAACATTTCTTGTTACGCTTGCATCCCCTCTTGCATTTTGTGTTAAAGTTAAGCCTTCACCTGTTACTGCAGTAATTGTTGCATCGCCTGTAAGTGACCAATTAGCAAGAGCAGTTTCTGTGCTAAGGTTATCCTTTACAAACGCTGTTTCTTTGGCCTCAACAACTTTAACATTAAAGCTTGATGATGCATTAGCAGATTGATCTGTGTCATCAATTGCGGTCACACGAACTCCATAGTCGCCCTCTTCAAGCACACCTTCATGGATATATTCATATGTTCCATCAGCAGCAATAACAGCATTTCCAATCTTAGTGTCAGTTCCACCATCATTTAAATAAACCTCAACGGTTTCAACAGTGCCATCAATATCATCTGTTGTTCCTGTTACTTTGAGCGAACCTACTTTGAGGTTATCAATCGTTGCATAAACCTGTGCAGGTGTGTCAATTGTAATTGTTGGATCCTGATAGTCTAAGACTAAGATTTCCTTTACGTTACTTGTGCCAAGGACTTCAAAGCCATCAACATCATAGGTTGCAACAGCTGTGATACTATAGATATCATCAGCATCAACCGCCTCAGGAGCATTCCAATTATATTCACAAGAATATGTACCTTCACTTTGTGTGAGGCTTGCTCTAGGTATTGATGTGATTTGCTCGTCACCATTTTTAAACTCAATGCTCTCTATTTCGCCATCTTCAAAGATTGCACTTGCCGTGAGAGTTATTGGGGTTCCCGGCAAATAACGATTTACTCCAACATCAGGGTCCGAAATCGTTAATTCTACATCAGGTCTTAAATCTGCCTGAGACATAACTGTTTTAAATTTGAAGTCCTGACCTGAAAGATATCTTCCATATTTATCAGCAACTCCACCATCCTTGAGCTTAACGGTATATTCTTTCTCACCAAACTCAAGTGTGTTTTGAGGAATGTTCAAGGTAATAAAGTTACTTCCCTTTGTAACAGTTGTTCCTGCTATTACCTCACTACCCAGCATTAAAACGAGTGCATCGTCTGCTACTGATGTTTCAATGATATCGTTATCAAACTCAACCTTATATGCCTTCTTGTTAGGTGAAATCTTTTCACCCTCTGCAATCGTAGGTGTTGCTGTTGTCATTGGTGCATCTTCAAGCTGATAAGCAATCGCCTTGAAATTGTCAATATACATTTCAGCATTCGCTTTTGGCTTGAACATACTATTTACTGTGTGGGTTATTCTTTTGCTATTAGATGTATCTATAATCGCATAAGTTCCGTTATAGTCAATATTGCCATCTATATACGCAGTAAATCTTTGGTTTGCATGGTCAACAAAAGCAGTAAACTTATGAGCACCTGCCGAGACAGTGTTCCCAGCCTTTGTTGCGCCCTTGCCGTTGAGCCACGCCATATGGGATGCGCCACCACTGCTAGATTTTTTTCTTAATGTGAAAGTGGATTCAACTTTGTCATTGGTAAGATAAAAATCCCACTCAAAATAGGTAACACCAAGACCCTCATTAACCTGTGATACGGTTGGACTGCCCGCCATCGAGTATGTAATGCTATCGCCACTAACACCCGCGACCTTAATTGCGCGGCTATTTGTAACAGGATGGTTTGCAAAGCCTAATGTTGGTGCTCCAGCTGCGATAGTTGTATAGTCAAAACTATTCACAGTGTCATAGCCTTCAATTTTTGAATCTAAAACCTTACCAAAATGTGCATAATATTCAATTACTTGCTCTGCGAAGGTTGTTTCATCTGAATATGCTCTAACCTTCAATTTTTGTGTTTGTGTTTCGCTAACATATGTTGCGCTTTTGGGCAACGCAAAGACGAACGGAGCTTCAGCATCCTCGCCCAACAATGTGTTGTTAACCAAAAACTCAACCTTGGTTATTGCAGCACTTTCCGCTGCTGCTGTAACAAAAACATTTCTGTCGCTACCTGTGTTTGCAACAAAGTGCTCACCTTCAGCAATGCCTACAACAGTAAAGCTTGGAGCATCTGCTGCACTAACACTAATCGTCATTGGCATTAAGCCAATGACCATTAGTGCAGTTAATACTAATGAAATAAATCTTTTCATAACTTTTCTCCTATCTTCTACTTATGCTCAAGTAATACAAATTCCGAGATAGATGTCCATAATGATTTACTGTTTCCATAGAACACAATTCTAACATATCTTGCATCATGAACCCCGCCAAGACTGAATGTTTCAAGTTCGTTGGTTGTTCCGCTGTTCCAATCATCAAACACTCTGGTGAAATTCTCACCATCAACAGAAACCTCATAGGCTATGTGTTCTTTACGAGTAAGTCCATTCAGATATGATGCCATAAACTCGCTAACCTTTTTAACCTCGCCAAGATCCATGGTCATTGAACCACCAACCGTATTTGTTGCAAGGTTTGTTGCAATGTCACCATCAAACATAGCTTCTGGACCGGTGCTCTCATCATATTCCGCATCAAAAGTATATGCAACGATTGGAATTTGTCGGTCGCTATGGAACACCTCTGTATTGTTAATTGGATTGATTGTGAAGTTATAGATTGCTGAAACTTCTCCCTTTTCACGAAGCACCACGTTTGTTACACTCGGAACTGATTTCGCTTCAATAACCTCAACATCATATTTAGAATCTGCAGTAACCTCAACCTTTGGAACAGGACTTTTCTCTGTGACTGTTAGCAATCCATAATTCTTTACTGTTGGATCGAAACCCTTAAGCGGTTCACCATCAACAGTAACTCCGCTTAATGCTCCCACCTTAACACTATTGTTAATCTTCCAATCCTTAAGTGCCGAAGCGGTTGGCATTATCAAAGGTGTTGTGCTATCACCTACGAGAGGCTTGAACACAACGCTGATTTCAAAGCGGTCTGTGTTAGTTGCATGAACTGCAAGCTTTCTAATTGGTTTCTTCTGTGTTCCAACGTTTCCGATTGTAATCTTCGAGTCTTGTGTTCCGTCGTTCGGTGTTTCAAGTGGCGGTCTGATGATAATATCCTCTGTCACATCAGGACGCTTCATATACTCTTTGTCTTTTGGTTTCGTTTCTTCACCTTTATAGTCCTGATGGGTTTTAAAGCCAGGCATTGCTTTCGCTTCCATTACTTGGAACTTTTCGTCACCCTCCGTTAAAAGGCCTGCCCAGATTCTCTTTGCACCGTTATTAGTTGAAAGAATTGCAGACTTTCCGTCCTCTAAAACTTCAACTTCTGCCTCGGTGTGCATGAACCACCAGAAATCCGTCTCTTCTTTTGCTTTAAATTCGTCACGGATTGTTATCTCGTTCTGAATTTTGTCAAGCTTAATTCCGCGTATTCCTTTTTCATAAAT
This sequence comes from Clostridia bacterium, assembly GCA_045576435.1. Taxonomy (GTDB): domain Bacteria; phylum Bacillota; class Clostridia; order Monoglobales; family Monoglobaceae; genus CAKSIW01. The sequence goes on along the minus strand of JAZNGL010000032.1, from coordinate 14,496 downwards.
CACATTTGTATTGGTAACATCAAGCATAGCAAACGACATTGTTTTGCCAAACTGCATGTTGAAAAATTCACTCTGTCCTACTCCAACAGAAGGCATCAAGTTTCTCGATGCTCCCATGTTGGCAATAACAACATTGTGGCCTTCAGCGTTGTCACGATAATAGTCTCTTCCATTGTAACCTGTTGGCGGGAATCCATCACGTGTTCCATAAAAACCATAGCCTCGAAGATTATAGCTTTCTTTCGCAATTGCAGTTCCCCAACGATATCCAAGCATATCGAACTGAATATCACCAACGTCTTCATGTCCGTGACCGTCGCCCGTCACTGAACCTCCGTGTATTGCAACGCACGCATCACCTGTGCCCCAGCCTGACCTCAGGAGAACTTCTCTTCCCCCGCCGTCAATAAAGCTATCGGTCTCACGTTCTGCCACTTTGCTATCTTTTTTAGGTGGACACCAAGCAAATATATCTGCCCAGTTTGGGCCTCCAAAGTTTTCTCGACGAGTCTGAGCAAGGGCCTCGTTGCCGGACTTTTTCGCTTCATACATAAGCCAGGTAGCATATGGACTTTGTGCATTACCATCACCAAAGATATATGCAGAACCTGTTGTTCCTTGAAGTGAAAAACCATAGTTCGAGGTCTTTAAAAGACCTACGTCTGTTAAGCCAAAGGTTGTTCCAAATGCCCCTTCAATGCTCATGAGATGCTCTGCGTAATATGGCATGGTCATATTCCAATATGACATACCTTCGCCCCAATATCCTGAAGGATAGAAGGTGTTAGCTTCGTAGCCACACTTTGCAATTACGGCCGAAAGCAATTCAGATGCACGTTTTGGATATAAATCCATCAATGCAATACAGGTTTCAATTGCACCGCCCTTTGCAATCCATGATACGTTATTCGCAGCTTCGGGGTTGGTTATACCTGCAAAGCTACCAACTCTTCTTTGTGAACAGAAGGATTGCTCATAATATGGGAAAGTATATCTTTCGGTTATATCCATTATCTTCTGTATTGATTCCTCGGTCAAAACATCATATGCCCAGTCATAAACTCTTGCAATATATCTTTGAATGTTGCCATACTGAAGAGGGTTTGAGTTTTTGTCGTGCCAATTTTTCGTTGAATATTCATACATCTGGTCATAAAGCAAGTCAACCTCTTTATTTATGGTTTCAATATATTTAGGGTCTTTTGTCATTTGCCATGCAAAAGCAACTGCATCAGCTTTACCATAACCTGTTGGATTATCTATTTCTTTGTCTGCGGAATCAATAAAGGTTTTAACGGCCTTGTTAAAGAGTGGCTCGCTGCCATTGCCGTCTGCATACATCGCACGCAAATCATCAAAAGAATAAAACGCCGTTAAGAGCTTTTCGTGTGAACCCTCAGGATTTCTTTCTCTATATAACGCCAAAACTTCTTCAGGACTTGGTTGCTCAAACGCCAAAGCAATTCTGATATCTCTTATAATATTGTCGTCCAAAAGAGAAAGCGAGGTTAATCCCGGTGCAAGCCTACGCTTCGACTTGATTTCGCCTGTGAAAGAAATTATGTTGTCTGCAATAATTTCATATTTAACTCCAAAAAGATTGGTTAAAACATCAAGATTAATTGTTGTGCTACCATTCTTATTTTCTAAAGGATAAATCATTTCAGATGCTCTGTTGTTAACATGATAAACATTACTTCCAACAACAAATCTCAGATTTTTTCCTTTGTAATCAACTGTGATTATTCCATCGTCATATCCAACTGTTGCGCCCATCATCTCAGAAAAAGCTCTGAGCGGGACATAAATACAACCATCATCATTAGTATAGTTATTTACCGGGAAAGAATGAAATTTATTGTCTCTATATGCACGTCTGCCATAGGTGCACATTATGAACTCGTCACGGAGTGCTTCGAAAATAAAATATCTCTCTCTGCCAAAAGCACCTGTTCTGAGTCTCTTCGGCAAAGCCAATCCGCTCTCTTCAAATTCCGCCAATTTTGCTGCAAGCTCTTCGTCTGTGAAAACATGGTCAGAAAGATAGATGTTAATATCATCCACAAACCAATGATCCGCATCATTACCAACACGAGGAGCTTCAAATATAAATCCCGATACGTTTTCAAACGACGGCAACGAAACTGAACCTTTGGATTCGCCGTCAACATAAACTTCTGCATTTTTCGACTTTGCATTAACCTTCAAGGTGAGCTTATACCATTTGCCAACTTCGTTTTTGGTGATTGTTTTTCCGTTCACCTTCAAGCTTCCGCCGATTTCTAAAATTTCAATTGCATTAGTAACTTCCATATGATTGTATCCTTGATGACGGTCAACATTGTTACGTCCCATCTTCACCCTAGCCGTCGTCGTGTTTGTTCCAACCATATATTTAAATTCAAAAACAAAATCTTCCCAAATCGGAGCATAAGCAACAGGCAATGTTTCAGAAAGAGGAGAAGTTGCTCCCTCCGGATTTTTAAACAATATTGCCTGATTGTCGGGTTCACCTTCACGAGGTGCCTTTTCAACAAAAATTTTAGGCACATATTGATAAAATCCGCTTGCAAATTTGCCTGTTACCTGGTCTTCATAGTCATCTGATATGTATATTATGTCGGGCAATTCCTCACTTGCGAAGGCGCTGAGCGCGCCTTCGCTGAAAGGAACCAGATTAAACATAAGCACAAACAGTAATATTTTTGCAATATGTTTTTTCATATTTTTTCTCCCTTATTTTCTCTTATCAAAAGCTTTTTGTTGCACTTCTAATAGTTTAGTTAATTCATATTTTTCAAGCTGTTCCAAATATTTATCATAGGTTGAAGCTATATCTTCTGCACCTAAAATCCATTTGTTTGTTAACTCATTAACATAAGTTGTAACTTCTGTTGACTTCTTGCCGTAAAAATCAACTTCTTCACCAGTGAGGAACATTCTAACATTTGGCATACGTGGCAAATATTTAGCAGCATCATATAAATCCCAAGCCTTGGCTGTTGATTCACCTGCCCAAGTTCTTTCAAAGTCATAAGGAGACACTATTGGAGCACCACCCGGCACCTCTGCATTCATTTTTGAAAAAAAATCAGGGTCTGCTGTTATTTCAGGCAAGAACTGTCTTGTTCCATCTTCAAGAACTTCAAAATGTTTGCCTTCAACACCCCATGACATAAGCGTTGAACCTTTTTCGCTAAACAAGAAGTCAGTATATTTGAGCGCAACCTCAAGTCTTTCTGAGCTTGCATTTATGCAAAATCCTGAAAGACTACACAAAGGACGTCTCTCATATTCAATACGGCCCTCTGTTGGAGGAAGCATTGCGATTAAATTAAATCCAGGAATTCTGTCCTTTAAAGTTTCATTAAATGTGAGTGTGCTTCCAAACCAGTTATGTGTGCAGCCACCTACATTAGATGCCAAAAGTCTGTCTCTCTCTTTATTTTTTGACATGATATCAGGTGATAAAAGACCTTCTTTATACCATTTTGCGAGGTTTTCAATAGCAACCTTATATTCAGGCTCTGCAGGTCCGTAATGAATTTTTCCGCTTTCATCAAGATACCAAGAAGCTTGTGCTCCCCACAATCCAAACAGTGCTGACACGTTATCAAAATATGGAATTTCATCTTTTTGACCATTTCCATTCGGGTCTTTTTCTCTGAACGCCTTAAGAACATTATAGAACTCATCAGCATTTGTTGGAACTTCAAGACCTAATTTATCAAGCCAGTCTTTACGAATCATCCAACCCTGACTAACGTCTGTTCCCTGGGTTCCAACCTCAGGTGCATAATAGATGTGACCATCGCTATATGTAATGTCTCTCTTAATTTCAGGGTTTTCATCAAGGAACTTTTTGAAGTTAGGCATAATATCAAAATGTTCGTCAAGTGCTGCAAATGCGCCCTCAGAACCAAGTTTTGAAATCTGGAGGTCGTTATAGTGAAGGATTAAATCTGACATGTCACCTGATGCAATCATAAGGTTAAGTGCCTGACTGTGGTTTGAATTACTCTTCGGAATTGATGGTCTTGCATATACGTTTGTGTATTTTTCAATTTCTCTCAAACGTGGGAACTGACCGTCTTCCATCTTTGAAGCAGGATGGAACATTGATAATTCAACATGTTCTTCAGATATAACATACTTTCCGTTTTCTGCAAATTGACTAAGGTCAAAATCGTCACTAAAACCACCTTTTTTATTTCCACTGCACGCAGTGAGAGATAAAACCATTGCTACTAAAATAATTGCTGATGTAATTTTTTTAAACATTTTCTCATTTCTCCTTTTTATATTTAAATTGGTTTAATAATATACAACTACTGGAGCTGAAAGATAAGTGTCCCATGTGAAGAGAACTAATCTGGCGTAATTATCAGGATCGTGCTTAAAGTCAACTATTGGTGGTTTGCCAACGCCGGCTTTTTCGTTCTTTGTGTCAAAGTTCAAAATACCTGTTCCGCTTTCCTCAAATTGTGCAAATGAGAATGTATGCAGATATTTCATATCAGGCACACCATTTGCCTTCAAGTCCCAGTTGATATAAGTTTTCATGAATTGTGAGCCACTTGGTGCATCATAAACATTTAACTCTATATACTGGTCTGCTTCACGCGCAGCCATTAAGTTTTTATATGGTGCATCATAGTCTACCCTATGGGCTCCAACAATTGTTCTTGTTTCATAGTCATAAACCTTGTCAAGGTAAGAAACTGTTCCGAATCCATCATCAAGAACTAAATAAATATCGCCTGGGTTAATTTCAACATCCTTAATGCTAACCTCAGTGAATGTTTGGGTTGCAGTTGATGTTCCTTCATTTTCCCAACCTGTAGAAATCTTAACTAATGCATCTGACTCAATTGTCCACTCTCCCTTGCCGTTAGTATCATAACCTGCTAATGCCGTTACTGTTATTCCGTCGCCAAGCTTTTCAAACACTTCTTCAACTAAAACTAATTTATCTGCTGAAGTGGATGCAGTCTGATAAAGAACTGTTGCACATGGGTCAATAGCATCAGGACCTGCAGTGTAATGCTCAATACTGAACTTTCCACCCACTTTAAGTTCATAAGAAGTTCCAACTGTGAATTGTTTGTCTTCTGCTGTATCTTGACCTTCTCTCGGAACACGGAACATTGGATTGGCTCTGAGCAATGGGAGCATGCCGCCTAAGGTTCCTGCATATCTTCCGTATCTGCGATAACGAAGTGTTTCAGTTGGTGAACAGTTATAGTTAAGTGTAAGTTTATCGGATTTTGCCGTTAATATTGATGAAATAAGTCCTTCATCGTTAAGCTCATATGATATTAGCTGTGTGTAAACACCGTCTGAATAAAGACCTAAACTCTCCTTTATTTCTGCAAGCTTTGCAGGAAGATTTTCTTCCTTAATTTTCACTTCATCAACCATAACATTTTCGCGACAATCAAAAATATTGATTGTGCCACTGGTTGTTAAGATTTTCAAACGTGTGTCTGTTTCAAACGGTTTTGCAGGGTCAGGACCTGCAACTTTCATAAGATAACCAAGGGTTAATCCGCCTGTTTGAGCTTTTATAACCCAAACTATTTCATTTGCACGATTAAGAACTAAAATACCGCTTTTGAAAGCAAAAATTTCTTGCTGTTGTGCGGCAGATAAATTCTTTGAGAAATAATATTCCTCGCCCTCTGCAAGCTTGATTGAATTTTCGCCTGTTGCAAACATTCCAGGTGAAATAGCGTTATCGAGCACTGTGATGTTGATAACTTCACCTGATGCACTCTTTGAAAATTCAATAACGTCGCCCGCTACAAGTTCTTCAGTTTTAAGAACATTGCCCGCCTCATCAAAAACATTGATTACTTCGGCAGCTGAAAAATCATAGCTGTTGTTTTTACAATAGAGAGTTTTATTTCTCTCAATACCGTTTGCTGTAATCTCATCGTATTCATAATCATATATGAAAACAACGTCAAATTTATTATCACTGTTTGCGTCAATTAATTTTAATCCAAATGAGAAAGCTGAAAGATAGCTGTTTATATTTGTTTTAACAATTTCACCATTATAAACAAACTTTGTTTTACTATTTAATGTAAAATCATCTTCTTTACCATTTTCCTTTTCGATAACAACCTTACTTGTGTTTGCATATTTTATATCACGCCAACCCAATTCAATAACGTTGTTTTTCGCAACAGGTTCAAACAAAAGAAGTTCGTTTTTCTCTGTTGCTGCATTATAATGATAGTAATATTTAACCGAATAACCAAGATAATTGTAAATATCTAATACTCCGTTAACAAGAACCTTTCTGTTACCGATGAGAATTTCTTTTTCATCCGGATCAAAACCTTCCTTTAAAGAAATGCTCTTATCTGAGTTAACAACCTCTTTGTCGCTATATATTTTGTGGAAATATGACAAAACATTTTCTTGATTTTCTGTTGAAAGCTGAACAGATTCGCCTGTAACACTTATTATTTCATAAACCGGGATTTCAAGTGAATTATAAAGAATTCTAATTAAATCACCGCGTGTTAAAGGTGCAGATGCATCTCCTGTTGTGCCTTTAGCAATGTTAAGTCTTGCAGCAACTGTTGTATATCCTGCCGGATATCCCCCCTCAATGTTTGCCTGCCAGCCATAACCTAAAGCATGAATTACACATTTGATGAAATCATTCTTTGAAATTTCACCATCTCTTCCAAACAAACCATCACCAACGCCTGTCATAACGCCCATGCTTGAAACAATACTGATTGCACCTGAATGCTCATAGTAATCCGGAACATCAAAGAAAACTCCGTTATTTCCGCCTGACATTGTTTCATAGCCAAGGAATTTCACTAGAATTTCTGCTACTTCAAAACGTTTAACAGTTTCATTTTCATTGAAAATGTCATCCTCTGCTGACCAATAATTAAACAAGCCTAAAACTTCTAAGTTTTCTTTAAAAGCCATAAGTTCGGCATTTTCAACAACTTCACTTTCTTCGGCAAAGCTGATTATTGGTGCTGTTTGAAGTAACATTACCAAAGCTAATAATAAAATACCAATTCTCTTCATATGTTATATCCTCCCAAGAAGCGAATATATTACTTTTGCCGCCTCAGCTCTTGTTGCAACATTCTTAGGATCAAAAACGCCATTTCCTTTTCCGTTTATGATTCCCATTCCGCTGAGTGCATCTACTGCTGTTTCTGCATATTCGGATATTGCTCCTGCATCCTCAAAAGTTACTGTTTTGTTTGTGGTTAAGTCACCCTCTGCATATTCAAGAGCTCTATAACACATTACTGCCATATCTTCTCTTGATATCAATGCATCTGCTCCATAAACTCCATCGCTAACTCCATTTACTATTCCTGCTGATGCAGCTATCTTCACAAATTCATATGCCCAATGGCTCTTTGGAATATCACTGAAGTTTATTCCTTTGTCCTCTGCGCTAATTCCTAATGCTCCGATTAATATCTTAACGAACTCGGCTCTTGTTACGTTGTCTGCTGGTGCAAACAACTTATCGCCTTTTCCGTTTATTACTTTTTTATCTGCAAGATTATGTATTGCTTCTACTGCCCATTCATATCCCGCAAGGTCATTGAAATATCCTTCTCCTGAAGCGTCAGGCTTCGGGAATAATCCGCTTCCAACTGATATCGGTGGTTTCGGCTCGAAGCCAACGCTTCCGCCGCCGCCGCCGTCATCATCGCCGTCGTCGTCGGTAGTTTCAGAATATGTTGGATATAGCGCCTCACATTGGGTTTTAAGTGTTGCCACACTGTTAATTGTTCCTGCAAACAATGCACTCTTAAATCCTTCAAACTGTGGCAATGCCTTATATGTTGCGACTGTTCTTGTTAAAACTCCATCGAGATAATCGCTGTTTTCTTCCATTATCGCAAACTTTTCATCATCGTTTGTTGTTTCATTTAATTCTTTGATTACAACCGCATCATAAAGTGCATTATAGAACCCTGTGTTTGTTGATATTCTCTTTGACCTGAGCTTTTCTATTACCGAAAGCTTTTCTGCTTCGCTATAACCTTCAAAAAGAAGCTGTGCTTTCTTCTTCGGAGTTGCTGCTGCAAGTTCTTCTCCAAGTGCTTCCATCTTTCCTAAAATCTCTGCTGCACTTGCTCCTCCTTCAATGCTAACAAAGAACAATCCTTTGTTATATGCTCCCTTAAAGTCTGCTAATGTTGTTGTTGAAAATGGTTTTTCTGCATCTAACACTGCCGACAAAAGTCCACTAGCATTATTGGTGGTGAACTCAACTCTATCTACTCCCAAAACTTTTCGGTCTGTTTCTGCAACAGGATTGCTTATTGAATCACTAACTATTGTTGCAACAGTTGTTCCTCCGTTAAGTTTTCCTATTGTTGTTGAAACCTCGCTAACTGTCGACTTATATATCGGTGTTGTTGTTGCTGTTTCGCCATCTACTGCAACCGTTGCTTCCAAATCGCCTGTTGCACTAAAATCTGCATTCAGTATGTATTTACCTTCTTCATCTGTTGTTGTCTGTCGGGTAAAAACAATATCTGCAAGTGAATCTACAGCCGCATCTCCATCTGCATCTTTGTCAACTATCTTTACCGTCACTATCTGCCCTGCTCTCTCTTCACTTGCTTTTCCCGTGAAAACAACTTCTGCTTCACCGCCATTATAGCTGATTTCTCCTGTTGCGGCAAAGCATGTCGTCACCATTGATGCGCAAAGCACCAGACACGACATAGTTTTAATTATTTTTTTCACTTTCTTTCCCTCCGTTTTTTCGCTTTATCTAAATTTTATAATTTACGAAATTCTCTGTGTTAAGATTTTATCATATTTTTTATAAACTGTCAATGTATTAATATGGTTTTTTTATCAAAATTTACAAATTTTTAATTTTTTGCGGAAAGAGTTATTAATGTCATTTTTTAGTTGAAAATCATCTTTGCTTTTTTCTTTGTATTGTATTGTTTTTTTTTAATTTTCGTGATATACTTATTTTATGTTCTAATGAAAGGATTTGCAAAAATGAATACTGTTAAAATTCTTCATGCTGCTGATTGTCATATTGGTTCATCAAGATCATATTTAAGTGAAAAAAGTAGTTTTGAAATTAAAAACACTTTTTATAAGATTATAAACATGTGTAAAACCGAATCAATAGATTTTTTGCTTATCGCAGGAGACCTGTTTGAAACGCCGTTCCCATCTGCTGATGATGTTGCAGATGTTATTCACATGTTTTCACAGATTCCCGACACTATCATTGCTATTGTCTCGGGAAATCACGACTATGCTTGTTTGGGCTCTGTTTACCTCAAACACAACTTTCCTGAAAATGTGCGAATTTTCACCTCATTTGTCGAATATTTTGATTTTCCTGAAAAAAATGTGCGGTTATGGGGGGCAGGTTTCACAGACCGTTTTGAAAATCTGTCACTTCTTAGTGCAACAAACGACCTACCCGCTGACATGATTAATATTTGCATTATGCACGGCGAACTTCTTGGTGATTTATCCGAAAGTTGCTATAATCCTATTTCTGTTAAGCAAATTGAAAACTGTGGTTTTGATTATCTTGCGCTTGGTCATATTCACAAAAGAACGGAAATTCTGAAATCAGGAAACACCTATTATTCATATTGTGGGTGCCCTGACGGAAAGGGTTTTGACGAGGATGGAAGTAAGGGTATTTATATTGGTGAGCTCGGCAAAGGTTCTTGTCAACTTGAATACAGGGAGCTTTCCTCCAGAAAATATATTTTTGAGCGTTTTGATGTTTCTTCTCTTTCCAGTTCTATTCAAATAGCAGAAAAAATTCTTGAATTTTTAAAAGATAAATATTCCGATAGTTTTGGTGATAATTTATATCGCTTAACTCTGTTTGGTTGTGTTGATTCTGATGTTATTATCAATTTAAACAGCATTAAAGCTTTTCTTGCTGATTATCTTTCATATTGCGATGTTTTCGATGAAACCGAGCTTGACTTTAACAGTATTTGCTCCTTTGCAGATGAAACATCTCTAAAAGGCATTTTTGTTAAAAAAATGCTCTCAAAGCTTGAAAATGCATCAGATATCGAAGCGGAAAACATCCAAAATGCTCTCAAATTAGGTCTTTTGGCATTTGAACGCGAGGTGAAACTTAATGATAATTAAAAAAATTGATATTACAGGATTTGGGAAGTTTTCAAACAAAGTCATATCTTTTAACGAAGGTTTTAATCTTATTCACGCCAATAATGGTGAGGGAAAATCCACACTCATGTCATTCATAAAACTAATGTTTTATGGTAATTGCGGAGCGGGTAAGAGTTCAGATATTCTCAAAAACCCGCGAAAAAAATATACTCCATGGAACAATTCCAAAATGGCAGGGGCTATTGAATTTGAATCAAATGGAAACTCTATTCGTCTTTATAAAGAGTTTAAAAAATCTACTGCAAGTGATAAAATAACCATTCATAATCTTTCAACGTCTGAAACACTCCCCTTTTCAAATGAGCGTGAAGTTGGTTCTGTTTTTTTTGATATGGAACTGGGTGAATTTGAACGCAGTGTTTTTGTTGATAAATCAAGCGGTTTTTCGTCAGATGCTTCAAGCGACGGACTTGCCATGAGAATTGCAAATCTCTCTGTTTCAGGTGACGAAAATATTTCGCAAAAAGTGGTTTCTTCCCGGCTTAATGCCGCAAAAGAGGAGCTTGTGTCAAAAAGCGGCAAAAAAGGTATTTTAGTTGAAACAGAAGCTCTGCTTGAAAGTCTTATTCAAGAAAAAGAGTCATTTTTAGCTTTTGAAGATGAGCAAAAAATATTAGCTGAAAAAACAAATCAACTCGAAGTCGAAATTAAGAAACTTGATAATCTGAAAAACGTGAAGAATGCGGCAAAATCCTTAACCGCCTATCGTTTATTACAGGATAAACTTTTAAAAAGACAAGAAAAACTTTCGCATCTCAAAAAATATTGCTCAAACCTGGGTGTTTTACGTTCAGTTCATGCTGAATGCACCAGCATTAAGCACACATTGCTGGATGCCATATCAAATGCTCATAATTTTTCTAACAAACAGCAAAATCTTATTTCTGAAAATAGTTTGTCACTTTTAAAAGATATGGATAAAAGCATCAATCTTATCAAAGCAGATATTGAGTGTATAAATTCTGAAATAAAGCCTCTTCAAGCAGAATATAACAAGGCATTAGAATCAGCAAAGGCGCGTATTAAATCAAAAAGAATTTTCTGGCTTGTTTTCTCAATTCTATCACTGCTTGCATCTGTCTTTCTTGGTGTCTTTGTGCATATAGCCGGTTTTTCTCTAATTCTGTTTTCGGTCATCTCAGCCATATTTTCAATTAGACTGAGTTTTAATGCAGAAGAAAAAGCCTCAACCGACGAAAATGTAAAAGCCTTAAATTCGCAGATTGATGATATAATATTTAAAAAATTACAGTGTCTGCCTGCTTCTTGCTCGGATTTTTCTCCTGACAACATAGAAGCAATATTAACGAGCAAGTTCAATTCGGAAAGTGAACTTTTTTATGCTCAGCTTTCTCAATATGATTGTTTAAGCTTAGAAGAGTTAACTAATAAAATCTCATCTATTTCCTCCGCATATTTAAATGCCACAAACAACGTAGATTCTTTGAAAGCTCAGTTTGTGTCCTGCATTTCTTCTATTTTTGAAACAACAAGCTATATTGATGCAGAAAAAACATATGCAGATATCAACCAACAGCTTTCTGAGCTCGACAGCGTTTCACACGATATAGAAACAATTTCAACTTCTCTGAACGTGGATAATGTTTCATTAAATTCAATTACAAATCAGGTTGAAGCACTTAATAATCTTGTTAACGCAGGAACGGACGACACTTCTTTCAGTGATATAAATTATGATGAAATTGAAGATAAAATAAATGTGCTGAGATCAAATCTGAAAGAGCTTTATATGCTTAAAAAAGCTCCTAAAACCAGCATCAGCCAAATAAACAATCGCATAGATGAAACAACAAAGAAACTCGCATTTCTCAAAAACCGCTATGAAAACTTAACTCTCGCAATAGAAACTCTCGATATGGCAATATCCGAAACAAATCACGGACTCGGTCCATACCTGAACAAAAAAACAGGCGACTATCTGAATGAAATTTCTGACGGAAAATATAGTGAAGTTTTGGTTTCACGCGATTTAGAAATTCAGGCCAAGCACAATCTCGATTCTGAATATCATGAATGGAAGTTTCTTAGCCAGGGTGAAATCGACAAAGTTTATCTCGCACTTCGCATAGCAGCAACAGATGTGATTGCAGAAAACCACGAAAACTTACCTCTTTTTCTAGATGATATCTTATCGCAATATGACGAAGAAAGTTGTTGGAAAGCACTTGAATTTTTGAAAAACTATCTGCAAAATAGTGGTTCTATTTCCCAGATTTTGTTTTTCACCTGCCATTCACACATTGCAGATATGGCTAAAAAAATATTCACCGACTTAAACGAAGTTTTCCTCGCATAGCAGGAAAAATATTTATAGCTTTGAGTATACTAAAGATAAAGGAATGATTTTTATGACAATAACCTATGAGCTTGAGGGTGCACTATATGTGAACCTGACAAATCGTTGCAGCAACAATTGTATTTTTTGTATTCGCAACAATCACGACAGTATTAATGGCAAAGATGACTTATGGCTTGACCGTGAGCCAAGCATTGATGAAATTAAAGCAGATTTTGAAAAACGGGATATTTCAGCATATAGCTCTGTTGTTTTTTGTGGATATGGTGAACCTCTCATGAGATTTGATGAATGTATTGAAATTGCATCCTGGCTCAAAAAGAAATATCCTGATTTACCTATTCGCATCAACACAAACGGGCAAGCAAATCTAATTGCAAAAACTGACATCACCCCTCGTTTTGAAAATATTATTGATTGTATATCAATCAGTTTAAACGCCGCGACTCCTGAGCGTTACGACGAGATTTGTCAAAGTTGTTTCGGGAAAGAAGCTTTTCTTGAGCTTCAGGATTTTGCAATTAAGGCAAAAAAATATGTTCCAAAAGTTGTGCTATCAATTGTTGACCATGATATTTCAGCAGAAGAAATTGAGGAATGTCGCAGAATTGCAAAGAATTGCGGTGTTGACTTCCGCATCCGTCAATATATTGAATAAAAGAAAGGTTGTTAAAAATGCTTGAGCTTAAAAAAATCACCCTTGATGACAAGGCAATTTTAAATTCATATTTTAAAAACAACTCCACAATGAATTCTGAATTCACGTTCACAAACCTTTTCATGTGGCGAAAAAGCTATGATATGCAATATGCAATAGTTGAAGGAATGCTCACAATCATGCCAAAACACCTTGATGGCCCGAGAAGTGCAACCTATCCTTTGGGTGTGGGCAATACCAAAGTCGCAATCGAAAAAATTCTTGATTTTTTTCATTCCATCGGCGAACCACCTCTTATCAGGCTATATAATGAGTCATCTATTTATGAATTGGAAGAGCTTTTTCCTGACACTTTTATTTTTACAGAAGATCGCAATAGCCATGATTATGTTTACCGCACTTCCGATTTGATTGAGCTTTCCGGAAATAAATATCACAGCAAGCGAAACCATGTTAATCGTTTTAAGTCAACTTATGATTATGAATATCACACAATGACCCCGGAATATCGTGACCAATGTATGCAAATGTTTGAACGTTGGTGCGAAACAAAGCGCAATGATATTCCCGGTATAGACGAGCAATATGAGGCTGTTTCTGAACTTTTGCAACATTGGCAGGAGCTTGATATTGTTGGTGGTTGCATAACTGTTAATGACGAAATGGTTGCATTTTCATTTGGTGAGTCTCTTTGCAACAACGCCTCTGTGGCAGTCATACATCTTGAGCATGCAAATACAGCATTCACCGGTAGTTTTGCCACAATAAACAACCAATTTCTTCTTCATGAATGGCAGAACTTTGAATATGTTAACCGCGAAGAAGACATGGGGCTCGAAGGCTTGCGTCGTGCTAAAGAATCATATCATCCTGCTTTCTTAGTTAAAAAATATGTTGCAACTTTAAAATAAATCCGTCATACTTGAGACAAGTTGTGTATATCTTAGTAATAAGATATTTACTCTTGGCAAGGATGTGGTACTTTTGATATTTGATGGTATGTCTATTATGGCTTACACTTTAGGGCTTGTTATGGTGTTTTTTGTGTGTCGCATTTTTATCAAACCACTTAAATGGACTTTAAAATTATTTTTAAATGGCGTTATTGGCGGACTTATCCTTGTTGCCGTTAATTTCGTTGGTGGTTTTGCCGGCATACATATAATTGTTAACCCTTTAACCGCATTAACAACAGGTCTTTTAGGTGTTCCGGGAATTATATTGATTGCCATTCTTCAATATATTCTTTAAAATCCATTAAAATTAATAAAATACCGCCGTTTTAAAAATGAAGTGAACCCAAAAGTTTAGACAAAATTTAATATTA